>JBMOIL010000103.1:0-8860 GCA_049317345.1 Candidatus Nanopelagicales bacterium | reverse complement strand
GGTGACCACCCAGGTGACCCCGCGGGCGACTCCCGAGAGCAATCTCGCCCAGGCACGCTCGTTCATCCGGGAGCGCTACGGCTGGGGCTACCCGGAGTTCAGGGCGCTCAAGGCGATGTGGTGGCGTGAGAGCAATTGGCGCCATGACGTGATCAACAACCATCCCAATGGCCCGTGGTACGGCCTGGGTCAGGTCAACGGCGGCTTCATCGCGAGCCGCGGCTACTCCATCAAGGAGTACATGAAGTCTCCGCTCGCGCAGATCAAGGTCGGTACGGCGTACATCAAGGAGCGCTACGGCTCGCCCACGAAGGCCTGGTCCTTCTGGCAGTCCAACGGCTGGTACTAGCCGGCTCGCCGTCAGCCCGAATCGGCGGGCGGCCCCACCTGGATCGTGCGCGCGACCGGTCGGAGCGTGTCGGCGAAGAAGTCATTGCCCTTGTCGTCGACCACGACGAACGCCGGGAAGTCGACGACGTCGATCTTCCACACCGCCTCCATACCGAGCTCAGGGAAGTCGATGACCTCGACCGAGCGGATGTTGTCCTGCGCCAGGATCGCCGCGGGGCCCCCGATGGAGCCGAGGTAGAAGCCGCCGTTGTCCTTGCACGCCGTGGTCACGGCTGCGCTGCGGTTGCCCTTGGCGAGCATGACGAAGGATCCGCCCGCCTTCTGGAACTGATCGACGTAGGCATCCATGCGTCCCGCTGTCGTGGGGCCGAAGGACCCCGAGGGCATCCCCTCGGGAGTCTTCGCCGGGCCGGCGTAGTAGACCGCGTGGTCGCGCAGGTACTGCGGCATCGGCTCGCCGCGATCGAGCATCTCCTTGATGCGCGCGTGTGCGATGTCGCGTGCCACGACGAGCGGCCCGGTGAGTGCGACGCGCGTCTTCACCGGCAGCGCGGAGAGTTGCCGGCGGATGTCCTCCATCGATTGGTTGAGATCGATGCGTACGACGTCGCTGTCGTCCTCGTGCTCGACGTCAGGGAGGTACTGCGCGGGGTCCTTCTCGAGTTGCTCGAGGAAAGCGCCCTCGGGCGTGATGCGCGCAAGCGCCTGACGGTCGGCAGAGCAGGAGACCGCAATCGCCACGGGCAGCGAGGCACCGTGGCGCGGGAGCCGGATGACGCGCACGTCGTGGCAGAAGTACTTGCCCCCGAACTGCGCGCCAATGCCGAAGCCGCGGGTGAGCTCGAGGACCTCCGCCTCCATCTCAAGATCGCGAAATCCGTGGGCATCCATGCTCCCGTGCACGGGCAGGCTGTCGATGTAGCGGGCGCTCGCCAACTTGGCGACCTTGAGGGCGTACTCCGCACTCGTGCCGCCCACCACGATGGCGAGGTGGTACGGCGGGCACGCTGCGGTGCCGAGCGAGCGCAGCGCGGTGTCGAGAAACTCCCGGAAGCGAGTGGGAGTGAGCAGGGCCTTGGTCTCCTGGAAGAGGAAGCTCTTGTTGGCTGAGCCGCCGCCCTTCGCCATGTAGAGCAACTCATACGCGAGCTCATGGCCCGGCTTGGTGTCGGCGTAGACCTCGATCTGCGCTGGGAGGTTGGTGCCGGTGTTGCGCTCCTCCCACATGGTGAGCGGAGCCATCTGCGAGTAGCGGAGGTTGAGCATGAGGAAAGCGTCGTAGACACCCCGGCTGATGGCTTCCTCATCAGGCCCCTGCGTGAGGACCTGCTGGCCGCGTTTGCCCACCACGATCGCCGTGCCCGTGTCCTGGCACATGGGCAGCACGCCGCCGGCCGAGACATTCGCGTTCTTGAGCAGGTCCAGCGCCACGAAGCGGTCGTTGGCGCTCGCCTCGGGGTCGTCGAGGATTGCGCGCAACTGCGCGAGGTGCCCGGGGCGCAGCAGATGCGAGATGTCGCGGATCGCCTCGACAGTGAGCAGGCGCAGCACCTCGGGCTCGACCTCGAGGAAGGTGCGATCGCCGAGTTCGACTGTGCGCACGCCCTCGGTGGTGATGAGCCGGTACGGCGTGGTGTCGGGTCCCAGCGGCAGCGGGTCGACATAGGCGAATCCGGGCATGGGACCAGCCTAGGCCGCCAGCGCTTCGGTAGGTTCGGCGCCGTGAAGCCTCCCGTGATCGCCGTCCTCGGTGAGCGCATCGTCGACTTCGTGCCCGGCGAGGATCCGCAGGCCTACCGTGCGGTCGCCGGCGGCTCCCCGGCCAATGTCGCCCTCGGCGTACGCCGCCTCGGCGGCGAGCCCGTGCTGCTCGGACGTGCCGGCGATGACGGGCTTGCCTCGCTGCTCGATCGCGCCATCTCCGACAACGGGCTGTCGACCGCTGCGCTGCTCCGCCGCTCGGGCCCGAGCCTGCTCGCGGTGTGTACGCGGCAAGACGACGGTTCGGTGAGCTACTACTTCTACTACCAGGGCAGCCCCGATCTCATGTGGGATGCGTCCGACCTCGCCGAGGCGCTCACCGCTGCACGGGCTGCGGGGGCGACCGCCTGGCACACGGGCTCGCTGGTGAGCTGGCTCGGGACCGGCGTGGACGACGTGCTTGCCGCCTGGCGCACGGCCCACGGCGCGGGAGACCTCACGCTGAGCTACGACCCCAATGCCCGACCCGGCACTGTGCCGCGCGACGTCATGCGCGAGCGCGTCGAGGAATTCGTAGGACTGTCGCACGTGGTGAAGGTGAGCGACGAGGACCTGGCCTTCCTCTATCCCGGCGAGGCGCCCGAGGCCGTCTGCGCGCGGTGGATCGAGCAGGGTCCCGGCCTGGTGGTCCTCACGCGCGGACCGCGCGGCCTCGCGGCGTGGCGCCAGGGCCGGGACGTCATCGAGGTCCCTGGGCGCCCGGTCCAGGTCGCCGACACCGTCGGCGCGGGCGACACCATCACGGCCGGCCTGCTTGTCGGGCTGGGAGACGCGGGTGCGCTCGGCGCGCAGGGTGACATCAACGGCCTATCGGATGACACCGTGCGCGAGATCCTGGAGCGTGCGGCGGTCGCGGCTGCGATCACCTGCTCACGGGAGGGCGCCCAGCCGCCGACGCGCGCCGAGGTCGATGCGGCGCTCGGCGTTTAATCCGCGCGGCTGAAATCGACGACGGCGTACTGACCGAGCTTGTCGAGCCGGTGCTCGCTGGCCACCTCGCGGATCGTGCCGCTCTTGCTGCGCATCACGATCGAATGGGTCTGCACTCCATGCGAGGCGTAGTGCACGCCGCGCAGGAGCTCCCCGTCGGTGATGCCGGTGGCGCAGAAGAAGACGTTGTCGCCCGTGACGAGATCGTCGGTGGTGAGTACCCGGTTGAGATCGTGCCCGGCGTCGATGGCCCTGGCGCGCTCGTCGTCGTCGCGCGGCCAGAGTTGGCCCTGGATCACGCCCCCGAGGCACTTCACCGCGCAGGCGGTGATGATGCCCTCGGGAGTGCCCCCAATGCCCATGAGCAGGTCCACGCCCGTGCCGCGGCGCATGGCCATGATGGCGCCCGCGACGTCGCCATCGGAGATGAACTTGATGCGGGCACCGGCCTCGCGAACCTCGCGGACGAGATCGTCGTGCCGCGGCCGATCGAGGATGCACACCGTCAGGTCGCCCACCGTCATGCCCTTGGCCTTGGCCACCCTGCGGAGGTTGTCGCTGCAGGGTGCGGTGATGTCGACGACATCCGCGGCCTCGGGGCCGGTCACCAACTTGCGCATGTAGAAGACCGCGCTCGGGTCGTACATCGATCCGCGCTCGGACACCGCTAGGACGGAGATCGCATTCGACATGCCCTTGGCGCACAGCGTCGTGCCGTCGATGGGATCTACGGCGACATCGACCTGGGGTCCGGTGCCGTCCCCGACGCGCTCGCCGTTGAAGAGCATGGGTGCGTCGTCCTTCTCGCCCTCGCCGATGACGACGACACCCTCCATGGAGACGCTGCCGATGAGTTGGCGCATGGCGTTGACCGCTGCTCCGTCGGCACCGTTCTTGTCGCCGCGGCCGACCCAGCGTGCAGCGGCCATGGCTGCGGCCTCGGTCACGCGGACGAGTTCGAGGGCGAGGTTGCGGTCGGGGGCCTCCGTGACGCGCATGGCTGACTCTCTCACGAGAGGCGGTCGAGGTGTGAGCCTCGACGCGATCAGGGACGATGGTGGGATGTCGAGCGATGCCGTGACCCCGCCCGGGACGGGCGAGCCGGGTGAGTTGCGCCCCACGGGGCGTCCCAACGCCCGGCTGCGGCAGACGGTCCGGGACATGGTGCTCTCGCTGGCTGTGGTGCTCGCCGCGATCGCCGTCATCTGGATCATCACCTGGCGGCCCACTCCGGATCCGGTCCGCGTGATCGATCCGCTGCCGTCCCTGTCCCTGGCGCGTGTGCAGGCTGACTACCCGGTGCTCTATCCGGCTGAGCTCGATACCGCGTGGCGGCCGACGAGTGCGCGCTGGGAGATCACCGCGTCATCAGAACCCGATCCCGCGTGGCATGTCGGTTTCGTCACCCCGGAGGACGCCTACGCGCAGATCGGTCAGTCGGCGACGGATGACGCGACGTACGTCGCTGACCAGGTCGGCGCGGCCGAGCCCGCGGGGGAGTGGGAGGGCTGGCTCCGTTATGAATCGGCGGACCAGCGCGCGCTTGTCCGCATCGACGATGGAGTGACGACGGTGGTGTCGGGCACCGCTCCCTGGCCGACGCTGCAATTGCTCGCCGAGCGGCTCAGTCCGACGGCGGTGCCGGATCCTCCGGGGAGCGTTCCTCCCGGCTGAGTCGCTCCTGCGCCCCCGCGAGCCATGCCTGGCAGATGCGCGCGTATTCCTCGCCCTGCTCCCAGAGGGCCAGCGCTTCCTCGAGGGTGACGTCGCCGGACTCCAGTGCTGCCACCACTTCGGCGAGGGCAGCGCGCGCTTCCTCGTACCCCAGCGTGGGCTCGTGCGTCGCGCCGGGACCGTCGCTCGATCCACTCCTCTTCGCCGCCGCCATGGCCATCAGGGTAGGTCCTCAACCCGCACGGTGAAGGCCCCGCGTGCGACGCGGGCGTCCAGTGGCTCGCCCGAGACGAGGATGGCGGGGTCCCTGACGACCGCACCCTCGCGTGTCTGCAGGACGGCGTACCCGCGCTCGAGTGTGGAAGCGGGGGAGAGCGCGGTCAGTCGCGCGTGTAGATGCTCGAGATCGACGCCACCGTGGTCGATGCGGCGCTGCACGCTGCGCCGGGCCATCGCCACGGCCCTTGTCACGTCACTTGCATCCGCGGTGAGTCGGCGCTCGACGACGCGACGCGCGCGCTGCCGCTGCTGGGTGATGCCCTCCCACTCCTCCGTGACGTCGGGGACGATTCTCTTGGCGGCATCCGTGGGCGTCGACGCGCGAAGGTCGGCGACGAGGTCCACGAGAGGCACGTCCTGCTCGTGCCCGATCGCCGTCACGACGGGGACGCGCGAGGCGACCACAGCGCGGATGAGGCGCTCATTGCTGAAGGGGAGGAGATCCTCGACACTGCCACCACCGCGCGCGATGACGATGACCTCCACGTCGGGGTGCCCGTTGAGGTCCTCGAGCGCCTCGACGATGGCCGGCACCGCCGTGGATCCCTGCACCGCCACCTCGCGGATGACGAAGTCGACACCGGGCCATCGCAGCCGCGCGTTGACGGTGACGTCGCGCAGTGCGGCGCTCGCACGACCCGAGATGAGGCCGACGCGGCGCGGCAGGAAGGGCAGGGGGCGCTTGCGTTCGGGTGCGAAGAGTCCCTCGGCTTGGAAGAGCGCACGCAAGCGCTCGAGTTCCTCGAGCAGTGCACCTCTGCCGACGGGCCGGATCTCGCGAGCACGGATCTGCAGTGAGCCGCGTCCGGCGTAGAACTCCGGCCGGCCGTAGACGATGACGCGCTGGCCTTCGGCCAGGGGCGGTGACACCACGTCGACGACACTTGTCTCCGCGACCACGCTGAGCGAGAGGTCGGCATCGGTGTCGCGCAGGGTGATCCACAGCGTGCGCATGCCGGGTCGGCGCGAGATCTGCGCAATCTGGCCCTCGATCCATATCGCGCCGAGGCGCCCGATCCAGTCGGAGAGCAGTCCCGAGACGGTGCGCACCGGGACGGGGGTCTCCGGCGAGGTCTCTAGGGCCATGGGGGCAGGCTACGGCCACGGATGCCGGGGCGACCCGCGCACCATACGATGGTGATGTGCCTGGCAAAGTCCTCCTCGCAGCTCCGCGCGGCTACTGCGCGGGCGTCGATCGCGCCGTGGTGACGGTGGAGAAGGCTCTGGACCTCTACGGTCCACCCGTCTACGTGCGCAAGCAGATCGTCCACAACAAGTACGTCGTCCACCGGCTCGAAGAGCGCGGTGCGATCTTCGTGGAGGAGCTCGACGAGGTCCCCGAGGGTTCGACGGTTGTCTTCTCCGCTCACGGCGTGGCCCCGTCGGTGCACGCCGAGGCGGGTGATCGGGGGCTGAAGACGATCGACGCGACCTGCCCGCTGGTCACCAAGGTGCACGTGGAGGCCAAGCGTTTCGCCGCTGAGGGCATGCAGATCCTGCTCATCGGCCACGAGGGACACGAGGAGGTCGTCGGCACCATGGGTGAGGCGCCCGACGCCATGACCCTGGTGGAGTCGCCCGCGGACGCCGAAATGGTGAGTGTGGATCCGGAGCGCCCGCTCGTGTGGCTGTCGCAGACGACGCTGTCGGTCGATGAGACGCTCGAGACGGTCGACCGACTGCAGGAGCGCTTCCCCCATCTGCAGAGCCCGCCGAGCGACGACATCTGCTACGCCACGCAGAACCGCCAGGCCGCGGTGAAACAGATCGCCGAGCAGTGCGATCTGCTCATCGTCGTGGGATCAGGCAACTCCTCCAACAGCGTGCGCCTGGTCGAGGTCGGGCTCGAGTCGGGGGCATCGAGTTCCTACCGCGTCGACGGCGTGGAGGAGCTTGATGAGGCCTGGCTCGATGGTGTGGCGACCGTGGGCCTCACGTCGGGTGCGTCCGTGCCCGAGGTGCTTGTCGATGGCGTGCTCACATGGCTTGCCGAGCGGGGATTCAGTGACGTGGAGGAAGTGACGGCCGCCGAGGAGACCCTGGTGTTCGCACTTCCGCCGGAGTTGCGGCGCGACCTCAAGGCTGCGGGCTCGGCGTAGCCGGCACCGAGCGCCTGCGTCTCACGAGCACGATCACCAGGGCGACGATCGTCGATCCGAAGATCCATGCCGCGTTGGCGCCCAGCGTCGTAATGATCATGAAGGCCTCGCGCACGAGCAGGTCGCCGGTGGGCGGCAGCGTCAACTGCCCGGCGGTGATCGTCGCGACGAAGAACGCCAGAGGTGGCGCGATGACGGCGATGATGGCGTCTTCGCGGCGGACGACCAGCGCGCCGTAGACGCTCGCCGCCAGCAGCGAGATGCCGGTGAGCCAGCCCAGTTGCGTGCGGCCCACGACCAGCGCGTCGGCGAATCCCATGACGACAGTGACGCCGATGACGACGAGCCAGACTCCGGTCGCACGCACCCCCGGTGCAGCGTGTGCGCCGCGGCCGGATGGAGTGCTGGCTCCAGTGGCGAGAGATGCGCCAGCGACGTCAGCCGTCGCGGGTGCGACGCTGCTCTCGGCCACATCCGGACGTGGTGCGACCTCGGCGTACTCGAGGTTGAGATCCTCGACGGCTGGCGCTGAGACGACCGGGGCTGCGACCACTGGCGCTGCGACCGCCGGGGCTACCGCCGTCGGAGGAAGCGGCGGCGGAGCGTCACCACCGCCACCAAGGGTGACCGTCCGCAGACCGACTGCCTGATCGAGCGTGAGGGCCGGCACCGCGACGTCGGCCGCGGCCCCCTCGGCGCGCAGGGAACGGAACAGCCGTCCCGTGCCCGTCGAGGTCTCGCTCACAGCGGCTAAGGCTACGGGACCGCCACCGGGCCGCCTGCCGCCGCCGGTTCGCGCGTCCGCTGGGTGATCGGCGGGACCTCCGGTAGGTCAGTGTCGCTGATCCCGTGCTCGGCCAAGCGGCGCGCAGACACCAGCACGCGCCCCTCGAGGGACCCCACCATCTTGTTGTAGTGGCTCACGGCATTGTCGAGCGAACTGCCCATGCGCCTGACGTGGTCAAGGGCGATGCCGAGGCGCTCGTGCAGTTCACGGCCGAGAGCGTGGATCTCGCGGGCGTTGTCGGCGATCGCTTCGCGGCGCCAGACGTGCGAGATGGTGCGCAGGAGCGCGAGCAGAGTGGTCGGGGTGGCGAGAATGACACCCCGGGAGAACGACCTCTCCAGCAGCGTCGGATCTTCGCGCAACGCGATGCCGAGGATCGACTCCGCCGGGAGGAAGAGCACGACGGCTTCGAGCGTGTCGTCGTAGCGACGCCAGTAGTCCTTGCTGCCGAGTCGCTCGGCGTGCTGGGCGACGTCTCGAGCGTGTCGGGCAAAGAGCATCGATCGCTGCGCTTCATCCGTCGCCGCTTCGGCCTCGAGGAGTGCGCCCAGCGGGACCTTCGCGTCGACCACCAGGCTGCGCCCGGCACCGAGGTCGACGACGAGATCGGGGCGCTGGCTGCCATCGTCGGTGGATCGGATGTCCTGCTCCGTGAAATGGACGCGGTCGAGCATGCCCGCCGCTTCCACGAGTCGGCGCAGGTGTGCCTCGCCCCAGCGTCCGCGCATGTCCACGCGCCCGAGTGCGCTCGAGAGTTGACCCGCTTCTCGGCGCACGATCTCAGTGGCGGCCTCAACATGGCGCACCTGCTCGGAGAGCTCCGCGCGCATGCCGGCCTGGTCGGCGCGGCGTAGCGCCTCGGCCTCGTCGACGCGGCGCGCGAGTCGATCGAGGGCCGTCTCCACGGCCTCCAACTCGGGTGCGCGCCCTGGCGCGCCGTGGCGCCCGGCACTTCCTGCGGCGTAGTGGCGCCCGAGCA
>JBMOIL010000102.1:0-8877 GCA_049317345.1 Candidatus Nanopelagicales bacterium | reverse complement strand
ACGGCCTTCATGAACTCATCGGAGACACGAACGGAGTTGTTGGCGTTCTGGTACTGGACGCTCGTGATGTCAGCGCCGCCGAGGTCCATGTCGTAGCCCGCGTCGCGCAGCGCGCGGATCTTGTCTTCCTCGCGGACCTTGGTCTCGATGAACTCCTCGATGTCGGGGTGGTCGACGTCGAGGACGACCATCTTGGCCGCGCGGCGCGTGGCGCCACCGGACTTGATGGTGCCCGCGGACGCGTCAGCGCCGCGCATGAAGGAGACGGGGCCTGAGGCCGTGCCGCCGGATGAGAGCAGCTCCTTGGAGGAGCGGATGCGCGAGAGGTTGAGGCCGGCGCCGGAGCCGCCCTTGAAGATCAGGCCCTCCTCGCGGTACCAGTTGAGGATCGAATCCATCGTGTCGTCGACGGCAAGGATGAAGCAGGCCGAGACCTGCTGCGGTGCCGGCGTACCGACGTTGAACCAGACGGGCGAGTTGAAGCTGAAGACCTGGTGCAGCAGCATCCAGGTGAGCTCGTGCTCGAAGATCTCCGCATCCTCGGGAGTGGCGAAGTAGCCGTACTCGCGGCCGGCCTGGGTGTAGGTGAGCACTACGCGGTCGATGAGCTGGCGCAGGCTCGACTCGCGCGTATCGCTGCCCACAGCGCCGCGGAAGTACTTGGTGGTGACGATGGTGGAGGCGTTGATGCTCCAGAAGTCGGGGAACTCCACGCCGCGCTGCTCGAAGACGGTCTCGCCGGTCTTCCAGTTGGTCTGCACGACGTCGCGACGCTCCCACGTCACATCGTCATAGGGATGGACACCCGGCGTGGTGAACAGGCGCTTCATGGTCAGGCCTGTGCCCGTGCCGGTGGTGGCGGGGATGCTGCTGAGATCGGTCATTGGGGGTGTCTCCCTCGGTGGTGTGGGCAATGCGGTGGTGCGTGTCAGTGGGTCGTCGGTGATGTGAGATCAGGTGCGTCTATGTCTCTTGGGTCGATATCTGTCGGGTCGATGAGGTCGGGGTGGCCGGCGAGCTCGGCCTCGGAACGCAGGAGTGCGATCTCGGCCTCGAAGTCGGCGAGCGATTCGAAGGATCGGTAGACGGACGCGAAGCGGAGGTAGGCGATTTCGTCGAGCTCGCGCAAGGGGCCGAGAATCGCGATGCCCACCTCCTCGGCCGGCACCTCCGCGGCCCCGGTGGCACGCAACGCATCCTCGACACGCTGGGCCAGCAGGGCGAGATCGTCATCGCTCACGGGACGGCCCTGGCATGCCTTGCGCACACCGGAAACCACCTTGCTACGGCTGAACGGCTCGGTGGCTCCCGACCGCTTGGACACCGAGAGGACCGCAGTCTCGGCCGTGGTGAAGCGCTTGCCGCACTCCTGGCACTCGCGGCGCCGGCGGATCGCGGCGCCATCGTCGGCCGTGCGGGAATCGAGGACCCGGGAGTCGCCACCACGGCAGTAGGGACAGCGCATGTGGCCTCCTTTCCTCGATCCGGGGCACTGGGGGCCCTGGGGACTATGAAGGGGCCATCTGTCGATGGCCCCGGGGACTGCTGTGGAGGACCATCCGAAGACGGCCCCGAGGGGCGTTCGTGAGGGGCACCGGTGGATGACCCTGTGGACTACCTGAGGACAGACTGTGCGTTTCCAACCACAACCTGTGGAGGAGTTACACCCTTGTTCCTACTAGATGTAGGGGGACATTAGACCTTAGCCTCGACATCTGCAAGACCCCAAATCGGCGTGTCGCAGTCACCTCCCCCGTCACATGTGTCCCATGGGGCGCAGCATCTGAACAGGGGCTGACCGGCGGGTTTCGAGGAGACATTGGGGCTGAATCGGCTCGGAGGTCCATTTACTCGGAGATCCATTTGCTCGAAGGTCCATTGTGCGGCTGAGTATCGATAAAGCTCGCTCCCTGCCGCACAATCGGCCGGAGCCCCGGTCGAGGCGGGGTCAGCCGGCGGGGACGACGAGGATCTGCCCGGGCACGAGCCCGGACTGGGTGAGCCCATTGAGCTCGCGGATCTCGGCGATGAGGGCACGAGGGTCCGCACCGGGATCCATGGCCGCGGCGATCCCCCACAGGGTGTCGCCCGGCTGGACCTCCACGGCAACGGTCGTGGGCCCTTCGACCTGGGCCGTGGCCATCGCTCGCCAGGCCCCGGGCAGCAGGACCAGGAGGAGCGCGACCGCCAGGACGACGAGGCGGCCCCGGCGGGTCATGCGAAGGCCGGGCTGAGCGGAGTGGCTGGCCCGACGGGCCCGGGAGTGCAGACCGGGCAGTGCGGGAGCGGCGTAGGTGGCGGCCATGGGGACCCTCCTTGTCGTGTCTCCGCCCGACCGGATCACCCGGTTCGAACGGCTGTTCGATCGAACATACGTCCCAATCACCCCATCTGTCACGCGACACGCCGCGGTGTAATCGAACAGGTGTTTGAAATTCCCTCGTGGCGAGGCTACGGTCTCAGGCATAGGGGAAGGGTCCCAAGGGGGTCTGACACCCACCCGAAGATCGACCAACGACCGGAGGACTCATGGCCCGCCGCAGCCAGACCGAAGCCGACTTCGGCGAGGGGCTGACCCCCCGCCAGCGCGACATCCTCGCGGTCATCCGCAGCACGGTCGAGGAGCGGGGCTACCCGCCCAGCGTGCGTGAGATCGGCGAGGCGGTCGGCCTCACGTCACCCTCGAGCGTCGCCCACCAGCTCGGGGTGCTCGAGAAGAAGGGCCTGCTGCGTCGTGATGCCAACAGGCCGCGCGCACTCGTGGTCGCCGACGACGCGGCCTCCACCGAGGCGGTCGCGGATGTCACCGGCATCGGCGATGCCATGCCGGCCGCCGCCTATGTCCCCGTCCTTGGCCGCATCGCAGCCGGTGGGCCGATCCTCGCGGAGGAAGCCGTCGAGACGATCTTCCCGCTGCCGCGCGAGATCGTCGGCGAGGGCGAGCTCTTCCTGCTGAAGGTCGTCGGAGACTCGATGGTCGACGCGGCGATCTGCGATGGCGACTGGGTCGTCGTGCGCCGCCAGCCCACGGCCGACAACGGCGAAATCGTCGCAGCCCTGCTCGACGATGAGGCGACCGTCAAGACGCTCCAGCGACGCGAAGGCCACACCTGGCTGCTCCCCCACAATCCGGCGTACTCCCCCATCGACGGTGACCACGCCACGATCCTGGGCAAGGTCGTCACCGTCATCCGCCGCGTCTGACACGCACCGGGCCGCTACTCCTGCTCGCCGTCGCCCTCCCAGGCCGCGCGTAGGCGGCCGAGCGCGGCAATGGCGACATCGCGATCATCCGTGAGCCACAGTGGTGGCATCGCTTCGAGCAGCGTCTTGCCGTACGACGCGGTCGCCAAACGCGGGTCGAGCACCGCCACCATGCCGCGATCACCCGTGTCGCGGATGAGACGCCCCGCTCCCTGTGCCAGGAGCAGCGCAGCCCGCGGCACGGACACCTCACGGAATCCCTCGCGCCCCAGCGCTTCCTGGCGCGCCGACACGATCGGATCGTCGGGGCGAGGGAAGGGGATGCGGTCGATGACGACAAGCGAGCAGGTGTCACCGGGTACGTCGACGCCCTGCCACAGCGACATCGTCCCGACAAGGCTCGTCGCGGGATCTGCTTCGAAGGCGGACACGAGTGCAGCAGCGGGCTCACCGCGCCGCTGCACGAGGACGGGAGTCGATAGGCGCACGCGCAGGTAGTCGCCCATCCGCTCGACCGCACGCCAGGACGAGCACAGCACCAGCGTGCGCCCGCCTGCGGCGTCGATGAGGTCTGCCACCTCATCCAGTGCCTCCTCGGGGATCCCTTCGCGACCCGGCGCAGGCAGGTGACGTGCGACGTAGAGGATCCCCTGCTGTGCGTAGTCAAAGGGGCTGCCGACGTCGAGCGCGGCCCACTCCCCGGTTATGCCGAGGCGCTCCGCGCACTCCTCGAACGGCTCCCCCAGGGTGAGGGTGGCACTCGTGAGCGCCACGGGGCGCTCGGACATGAGCGAGGCACCCAGCACGCCCGCCACCTCGAGGGGTGCGAGCTTCACCGTCCCGCCGTCGACCCAGGTGACCTCGCGGGACGTGGCCGCAATGAGCCGCCCGGCGGTGTCGAAGACCTCGTCGAGCGCACCCCTGGCCCGCTGGCGCGCAGCGAGGGTGCCGAGATCGTCATCGCTCGGGATCTCCCCCACGGCGGCCCGAGCAGCATCACGCACGGAGGTCAGCGCAAGCAGCAGATCACGCGGTGCCTCGCGGTAGCGGCCCTCCTGCTTCGTGGCCTCGGTCAAGCGGGCGGAGGCCTCCTCCAGGTCGTCGGCGGTCGAGGGCCTGATGAATTTGCGTGAGCGCCCCACCGCCTGTTCTACCGAGCGCGCCGAGAGTTCTAGGGCCAGTGCCTGGGTGACGCGATCGACGAGCTCGTGGGCCTCGTCGACGATGACCGCGTCGTGGTCGGGGAGCACCGGGATGCCCTCGACGGCGTGGATCGCGAGCATGGCGTGATTGGTCACGACGATGTCGGCCTGCATCGCGACTTCCCGGCGTTTCGCCGTGAAGCAGTCGGGGCCGTAGGCGCACTTGGACTCACCCACACATTCACGCCGGGAGACCGAGAGACCCCTCCACACGCGCGCGTCAATGGATTCGCCGAACTCATCGCGATCACCTGTGGTGGTCTCCATGGCCCAGGCGCGCACGGCCGCCGCCTGTTTGCCGAGCTCGGACCGCGGGATGATCGCGTCGCCGTCGTCTTCAGGCTCTAGGCGATGCAGGCGCTCAAGGCAGACGTAGTTGTGCCGTCCCTTGAGCACGGCGTAGCTGAGGGGGCGCGGCAGCAGCGGTTCGAGTGCCTCGGCGACGACGGGCAGGTCGCGCTCGGCAAGTTGGCGCTGGAGCGCGAGGGTCGCGGTGGCTACGACGACGGCGTCGCCCTTCATCGCGTGCAGGGCCGCAGGGACGAGATAGGCCAGGGACTTGCCCGTGCCCGTGCCCGCCTGGACGAGTAGGTGGCGGGGCACCTCGCGCCCGGAGTCCAAGGACTCCGCGACCGCCTCGGCCATCGCCAACTGCCCAGGGCGGGGCTCGCTGCCCAGCGCCTCAGCAGCCGCGGCGAGGGCCTCCTCGACACTCGGCAGGTCAGATCCACTCACGGACGGTCCGCGTCCCACGGGTCGGGGCCATCGGCATCGGTCGGCACCTGCACGCCGAGTCGGGCAGCCAGGTCGGGCCGCACACGGGCACGCAGGCGCGTGCCTTCGGGCAGGTGCTCCTGCGACAGCACCTCTCCCTCGGCATGCGCGGCCGCGATGAGGTCGCCCCGGGCATAGGGCACGACGACGTCCACGGTGATCTCCGGGCGCGGCAGCCGCGCGTCGAGCCGCGCGAGGAGCTCATCAATTCCCTCGCCAGAGTGAGCGGAGACGATCAGCGCGTCGGGCTCGCGGCGGCGCAGTGCGGCCAGTTGCAGCGGATCAGCGATGTCGGCCTTGTTGATGACGACGAGTTCGGGCAGGTTGCCCGCGCCGATCTCGGCTAGCACTTCGCGGACCGCCGAGAGCTGATCCTCCGGGTACGCATCGGAGCCGTCAACCACGTGAACGACGAGATCGGCTTCGGTGACCTCCTCGAGCGTGGAGCGGAACGCTTCCACGAGGTGGTGCGGCAGGTGACGCACGAAACCGACGGTGTCAGCCACGGTGCAGTGCCTGCCGCTGGGCAGGTCGAGTTTGCGCACGGTGGGGTCGAGGGTCGCGAAGAGCGCATCCTCGACCAGCACACCGGCGCCCGTCAGCCGGTTGAGCAGACTGGACTTGCCGGCGTTGGTGTAGCCCGCGAGTGCGACAGCGGGGGTGCCCGCGCGCTCGCGGGAGGTGCGCTGCGTGCGGCGTACCCGCTCCATGTCCTTGAGCTGGCGCCGCAGCACCGTCATCTGGTCGCGAATGCGTCGGCGATCGGTCTCGATCTTGGTCTCGCCGGGGCCACGGGTGCCTACGCCGCCCGTCGCACCACCCGCGCGTCCGCCCGCCTGCCGTGACAGCGACTCGCCCCAGCCGCGCAGTCGCGGGAGGAGGTACTGCATCTGCGCCAGTGAGACCTGGGCGCGACCCGCCTTGCTGCGTGCGTGCTGCGCGAAGATGTCGAGGATGAGCCAGGTGCGGTCGACGACCTTCACCTTCACGACGTCCTCAAGGTGTCGCAGCTGGCCGGGGCTCAACTCGCCGTCGCAGATGACGGTGTCAGCGCCGCTGGATACGACGAGGTCCCTCAGCTCTCGCGCTTTGCCCGAGCCGATGTAGGTGGCGGGGTCGGGCCGGTCGCGCCGCTGGATGACACCATCGAGCACCAGTGCTCCGGCCGTCTCCGCGAGGGCGGCCAACTCACGCAGGCTGCGCTCGGCCTGCTCCGCCGTGCCCTCGGTCCACACGCCGACCAGCACGACCTGCTCAAGGCGGATCTGGCGGTACTCGACCTCGGTGATGTCCTCGAGCTCGGTGGACAGGCCCACGACGCGACGCAGCGCCTGCCGATCCTGAAGGTCGAGTTCGCCGACCGCTGGCTCGTCTAGCTCCACGCAGCGGTCCAATCGGCCTCGAGCGTGCCGTCGGCGACGATGACGGCGGGACCGATGAGCTCGAGCTCGCCATCACGCTCCTGCACATGCAGCGTGCCACCGGGTACGTCGATGCGGATCGACTCGGGCAGGTCGCCCCCGCGCTGGCGCACAACCCACGCGACGGCGCAGGCTCCGGTGCCGCAGGAGAGAGTCTCGCCCACACCGCGCTCATGAACGCGCATGCGCAGGTGCCCCGGGGCGATCTGCTCGACGAACTCGACATTGACGCCGTCGGGGAAGAGGTGCTCAGGACTCACCTCCGGCGCACGATCCAGGGGCCCCGCGGCACTCACGGACGTCACGAAGACGACCGCATGCGGATTGGGCACGTGCACGCCGGTCGCCGGATAGGAGCGGTTGCCCACCATGACGGAGGCAATGGCATCCATGCCGGTGGCCGGACCCATGCCGACGGCGTACTCCCCCGAGGCCAACCGGCGCACATGGCGCACGCCTCCGCGCGTGGCGATCTCCATGCCCTGCGGATCGGCCAGGCCTTCCTCGACGAGGAAACGCGCGAAGACGCGGATGCCATTGCCGCACATCTGGGCAAGCGACCCATCAGCATTGCGGTAGTCCATGAAGAACTCCGCGCCCGTGGCCTCCGGGTCGTCGTACGCAGCGGAGCGCACGATGCGCAGGATCCCGTCGCCACCGATGCCGAAGCGCCGATCGCACAGCGCCTGCACCATGTCGTCGGTGAGGTCGATCCCGCCGTCGAGATCGGGCAGCAGGACGAAGTCATTGCCCGTCCCATGGCCCTTGAGCACCCGCACCTCGCGCATGCCGCCAGCCTAGGCGCCGGCGGCGACGTAGAGCTCGCTCGCCCGGTCGCAGGCGTGGCCCCAGGTCTGCTCGGGGGGCAGGGAGACATTGTGGGCGGCGATCTGCTCGCCCAGGGCGGGATCGCAGGCCAGGAGAGCGAGCGCGTCTCCCAGGCCGGGATCGTCGACCGCGAGGAGTCCCTCGATCCCGTCGTGGATGAATTCCGAGGTCCCCGCCTGCGCCCGGGCGACCACGGGGAGCCCGAAGGTCCGAGCCTCCAGGGCCGCGATGCCGAAGGACTCGAGCACGGAGGCCTGGGCGAAGGCATCGGAAACGGCGAAGACCTCGCGGATTCCCTCCAGGGGCAACCGGCCGGTGAATCGGGCGGGTACGCCGAGACGGCGTGCTTGGCGCTCGACGATGCTGCGCTGCGGGCCGTCGCCGATGATCGTCGCTTCCACGCGCATCTCTGGCCCGACCAGCACATGCGCGCGGGCGACCGACCGCAGGAGTGCACCCACGCGCTTGCGCGGCGCGAGTCGAGCGACCGTGACCACGCGCAATGTGTCGGGGATGCGCGGCACCGGGTGCGCCTGCTGCCATGGCGCGGGATCGATGGCATTGGGGAGTACGCCGACCGGCACCCCAAGGGCCGCTGACACCGGAGCAGCAGCGATGGCACTCACCGCGCTCATCACGACGCCGGGTCGTGTCAGAAGTGCGCGAGCCGCGCGATAGCCGCCACGCGACAGTGGCCCCCACATGCTGTGCACGGTGACGACCGTGGGCACGCGGAGCTCCGCCAGGGCGCGCAAGGCGCCCCAGGCGAACGGCGACACAGCACCCACGTGCACGTGAGCGACGTCCGTGGGTTGAGCCTCCAGGAGTGCACGCACGCCGGCCCGCGTCCGCGGATGCACGGGGAGGTCGCCCGGCATGCGCGCGGTGAGGCGCTCGACCTCGATCCCGTCGAGCAGCTCCCGGCCCGAGCGCCGGGCACCGGGAGTCGCCGTAATGATTCGGGGAAGATCGCCGCGAGCCGCCTGAGCGAGTGCGAGGCCCCGCACCTGGGTCTCGATGCCGCCCGTGCGCGGGAGATAGCAGTCCGAGACATGGGCGATGCGCACGCGCAGACGCTACGCCACGCCGTCCCCGATCGCCGAGCGGTCAGTTGTCGAGTCGTGCGCCCCCTGGGGCGGCTCCGACAACTGACCACTCGCCGCGGTGGGGCCGAGCCCCCATGGGCCAGGATGGGTCCGTGACGACCCTGGTCTTCCTGCACGCGCACCCCGACGATGAGGCACTCCTCACCGCGGGGACGATGGCGCGCGCCGCAGCCGAGGGCCACCGCGTGGTCCTCGCCGTCGCCACCGACGGCGCCGCAGGGCTCACCTCCGCCGACTACCGCGAGGACCTCGCCGGCGTGCGCGCTCGCGAACTCGAGCGCTCCGCGGAGATCCTCGGCACGGCGCGGCTGGAGACCTGGGGGTATGCCGACTCCGGGATCA
>JBMOIL010000101.1:0-8883 GCA_049317345.1 Candidatus Nanopelagicales bacterium | reverse complement strand
TCGTCGGGTACGGCGTCGACGCCCGCCCCTGTGGAGTCAGTCACGGCATCAGGAGAGGTGGCCAGCTTCATCTGGGACATGAAACCCTGCACCCCGAGTCCGCCCCCTCAAAGTAGGTTGCGCGCCAACACCGACGACAATGACGGGGTCGTGGGCACCATCACGAACACTCAGAACGAGATCGCGAGTCCCTATTCGGGGCAGCCCTCCGACCTCATCATCACTAGGCGAATACCAGAGGGAATGCAATGGGTGTGCTACATCGAGCCGGGCAAGAGCACGCCATTTGCGTTCGGTGACGGGGTGGAATTCGGTATAGGCCTTCGCTCTTGGTTGGTGGATCTCACGGACGAGAAAGACAAGTCCGGGCGCGGGTGGCTCCACCTGAAGTTGGAAGACCCCACCTTTGGATATCCGTCCGTCACGTGGTGGTGCCCGTTTGATGCAGGATCTGATGAAGATGGAGGAGCGAAATCCAAGCGGCTCAGTGAAGGCGAGGATGCCGTCATGGGCTACGTCCGTCGTCTGCCGGATGAGGCGGCCGCAGCACGAGAGTTCAGCGGCACCGAGTCGTCGAACGTCGATGACTGGGCCCGCATCGACATCCGTTACGACGGCGAATACCAGTGCTACCCGCGCAGCGGCTAGGTCGCCGAGGACTGAGTCCGAAGATGAAGGTGGCTCTCATCGGCACCCTGACCGCCGGCATCCTGCTGGCCGGTTGCGGGTCGGCGGCGTCGACACCCGCCCCTGTGGAGTCCAGCCCGTCCGGGGGCGAGGTCGCCGCGACGGTGCCTGACTGCCCCGAAGGCCCGCCCGCACGGGGAGACTTCAAGTCTTTCAAGGACACGTACAGGGCCAATGACGGAGTCGTAGGCACGATCCACAACACGGGAGATTTCGACCTCGGCATCACCAGAGGACTCCATGACAGCCCCGACTGCTATCTCGCACCCGGCAAGTCGGTCGTCTTTGCAGGCTGGCAGTGGATGAGGTTCAAGATCCGCGAGCGCGGGTGGTACGAGTACGACGGCCCTGGCAAGTACAAGTATCAGGGCAACGGGACCTACTTCGAGCTATCGGATCCGGACTACAGCCTCCCCACCGTCACCCTCGGCGGAGAAGAGTCCTACTGCCCCAGACAGGTGCAGGAGAAGGCCCTCGCCGAGGACGAGTGGTACTACGGCGCGATCGACGTGCATCGGCTTCCCGACGATGCCGCCGCCGCTCGCGAGTGGAGCGGCGTCGATTCACCGAAGGTCGACGACTGGGCGCGCCTGGATGTCTTCGTCACCGACATGACCCAATGCGACTGACCTCACGGCGCGCTGCCCTCGCGTACGCCCTGACTGCCGGGGTCCTGCTCGCCGGCTGCGGGGCCACGGCGTCGACGCCCGCCCCCGTGGAGTCCAGCCCGTCCGGGGGCGAGGTCGCCGCGTCGGTGCCCGACTGCCCGGAGGGCGCTCCCGCCCGTGACGGATTCCAGAGCCGGACGAACGAATTCAACGGCGTCGTCGGAACGCTCTACAACGACACGGGGGAGGAACTTCAGGTCACGGCTGTACGCAGCGGGACGGTATGCCGGCTGGCGGCGGGAAGGTCCGTGGTGTTCGCCGATGGTCGCCTCGAACGGGAAATTCAGGATCCCAACGACCAGAAGAGGGCGTCGTACATCGTCAAGTCCCCTTCGGGAGCCGAGGCCGAGGTGCAGTTGACCGACCCGAACTACGGCCAGCCGTGGGGGGACGTCTACGTCCCGCGGAAGTACGCGTCCTGCGCCTCGGACGGCACGGGCTGGCTCTCCGAGGGCGACACCTGGGAGAAGGACACTGGGCAGCTCGGCCATGTGCGCATCACCCGGCTTGACGACGACGCCGATGCGGCCCGCCGTTGGAGCGGCACCGACTCCTGGACCGTCGACGACTGGCAACGGATCGACGTCCGGTTCCTGCGTCTGAGCAAGGGCTGCTGAGGTCACGTCATGCGATCCACCCTCACTGCCGCCCTGGCTGCAGGCCTGCTGCTCGCCGGCTGCGGGGCCACGGCGTCGACGCCCGCCCCTGTGGAGTCAGAGTCGGCGAGCGGAGCGGTTGCGGGGACGGTGGCCGACTGCAAGGAGGGGCCTCCCGCGGAGTTCTTCAAGGCCAAGACCTACAGTCACGACGGTGTCGTGGGCACGATGCGCAATACGGGGACCAGGGATCTCGTCGTTGCCCTAGCCACGGAATGGCCAGGGACTCCAGAGGACCCCAAGACGCCCAGGTGCTACCTCGCACCGGGCAAGGGCGTCGTCTTCGCGCTGGGGGGCGGCGCGACCTACCGCGAAGTCACCGGACGCTTCGTCGTCTACGACCGGGAGTGGTACAACCTGCCTGCGGACTCCCCGGAGAAGAGCCGCCATAGCAGGAACGGGACGGCCATCGCGCTCAGCGATCCCCTCATGGGAAGAGTGGAAGTCAACGTGGGCGGCTACGACGTGAAGGGCCGGAAGGCATTCTGCCCGGTTGAAGAGGACACGCGCCATTTCCTGGAGGGGTTCGAGTACCCCTTCGTGGACGGCGGGGCACGGTTCAAACGTCTAAAGGACGACAAGGCTGCGGCGCGGGAATGGACCGGCATCAATGCCGAGAATGTCGACGACTGGGCGCGTGTCGACATCGAGATCGCGCGCACCGGTGGGTGCGACTGACTACGCGTCGCTCGCCTAGAGAAACGCCCGCAACTCCACCGGCTCGTTGCAGGCAGCCGATGCCTCGATGGCCCACTCCCTCGCAGTCTCGGCGTCCGGCGCATCCAAGATCCAGAAGCCCGCTATCCGGCGCGGCCCGCCGGCGAAAGGTCCGGCTGATTCGACCACCGACTCACCCTTGGCGTCGATGACGAGCGAGTCGCTCGCGATGCCGTTGGCGTAGACGAGGGCACCCTGATCGCGCATGCGCTGGTTGAAGACGCCCGTGTCCGCCCATGCCTGCTCCTGCCGCTCGGCGGACATCGGTGGGCGCTCCGTGTCGGAGTGCACGGCAAGGAAGTAGCGGGACATGGTGCGCAGGCTAGCGAGGACCTGAGGACCCGTCACTGGACCGGAGGATGTGCACGCCTCAGCCGGTAGTGGGCTTCGCCAACTGCTCCATCGCCGACGGCGACAGGACGAAGCTCGAGGCGAGGACCTCCGGGTCGCTCACCATCGTCGGCCAGGTGATGCCGGGCAGGACCTTGACATCGAAGATCTCCTGGACGGCACCCCGGAAGCGCAGCAGGCCGACGATCGCGCCCGTCTGCGTGTCGACGACCCACACGCCGCAGTTGCGCTCATCCGCGCGCGAGGTGATGGGCAGGCCGGTGAAGACGGACTCGCGCACCTGGGAGAGCCCGACGAGCGCGTAGCGGCCGATGAAGGCGAGTCCGCGGGTGAAGCCGGGCAGCTCGGCGACCTGGGTGATCGTCCCGGTCGCGGGGTCGACGGTGGAGAGGGTGCCGAGCCCGGACTGCAGCACCCACAGCCTGCCGTCGTGCCAGCGCGGTGAGTGCGGCATCGACAGGCCCTCGACGACGACGCGGTTCGTCGCGATCTCCACGATCACGCCCGAGGTGCCCTTGTGCTCGCGCCATCCGCCCGGGGTGTCGGTGCGTGCCAGGGCGGTGACGTACGCCGGTCGGCCGTCGACCATCGCCAGGCCGTTGAGGTGGCAGCGATCCTCGCCGGCCAGGCCGGTGATCCACTCCGGTCGCCAGGCGGGTTCGAAGGAGTGCGCGATGTCCTGGGTGGCGAGGCAGGAGAAGCGCGTGTTGACGAACCACAGCGTGCCGTCGGCGTCGTACTCCATCTCGTGGATCGCGACGTCGCCTGTCTGGATGGTGGAGCGCGGCACGTAGACGGCGTCGTGGCGACGCTCGGGGTCGACGCGGGCGACGAGGTTGGCCTGGTTCCAGAAGCCCTCGATCGTGTGGCCGGTGCCGATGGCCAGGCGCGGGCCCTGCACGGCCATGCCCATCGGCCGGTTGAAGCTGAAGACGTGCGTGTTGACCTTGCCGTCGCCGGCGCGGGCGAAGATCACATGCCCCGACTTGTACGTCGAGATGATGAGCGACGAGCGCGCCTTGGTGAGCAGCTCCACGAGCGAGGTGGAGTGCTCCGAGGAGAACGGCGTACCCGCACTCGATCGGGTGACCTGCTTGCCGAGCACCGGCTCGCGCTCGATGACGAGCGGCTCGACGTACGAAGTCCACTCCCGCGCCGTCGACTCCGCGATGAAGGCCTGGTGGAGCTCCTGACGTGCGGCGAATGCGGCGAGCGTCTCCTGGGCATCGCGCTGCCACTTGCGCTCGTCGGGGCGCGTGACGGTGAAGGGCGACAGGGGGAGATCGTCCGGCAGGTCAGCCGACCACTCCACGCCCAGCGCCCCCGTCACGCGCTCGAGCTCGGCCTTGGGGTTGTCCAGCAGGTCCTCGAACCGGACGACGGCGACCTTCGACGGGTCCACCTCGGCGAGGTCGTCGCGGACGAGCGCGTCGGTGGTGAGCCACTGCGTGGCCGCGACTTCATGGAGCGGCTTGCCGGCAAGGTCGGGCCAGCCCGGGATGAGCGGGAACGACCACGGCTCGCCCCACCAGCCCGGCAGTCCCGGCTCGGAGGCGAAGCGTCCTGAGCGCCACGCCTGCACGAGCGACGCGACCGCGCGTCGCGGATCGCGTACGACGCGGACGAACTTCACGTCCGGGTCGGCCGCCTCGATGAGGGGGATGCGTAGGGCGTTCTTCGGCGCCCAGTCGACCGTCAGGTCGGGGCCGTCTCCCAGGGCCTGCGCGATCGCGTCGACGGCGCCGTCGATCTCCGGGGTGATGCGGTGCGACCAGGAGTTGCCGGAGTCGGCAAGCGTGTCGGTGATCTCCTCGAGGGGGTCGCGCTGCGAGAGGCCGGAGCGACCCCATCGACGGTCCAGCAGCCACAGCGCCTGAAGCAGCCCGGCACCGGAGCGTGGGGCAGCCGCGAGGATCACGCGAGTCGCGGGCACCGCGTTCACCTCGCCTCACGAATCATGTCGAGCGGCGGATCGTGCATTCAGCGCGCCGTAAGGGAGAGCACTACGCGCCACTCGATGTAGGTTCAGCGGACCTTGGTCCAGTAGACCTGGTTGGACTTCACGTCCGTGTATGCGATGTAGGCGGCCAGGCCCTTGTTGGGGCGGATCTTGCGTGACCAGGTGAAGGTGCCGTCGGTGGCCACCGTGATGACCGCCTTGCCCTGAGAGAAGTCCGACTGCCCGCGGTAGCGGATGCGCGGGGTCACCTTGACACCGGCCTCGATGCCGCCGGTGTCGCCGGTCGCCCGGATCCGGTCATAGCGGCCGTCCGCCGTGCGCGACCCCTTGGTCAACTCGATCCACGGACGCACGAGGATGCCCAGGCTCACCGCACGCGTCTGCCGCTGCGGGGAGATGCCCACGGCCTGCAGCACATGCTCCCCCGCCAAGATCGAATCCGGCAGCGTCGCCGTCCCAACGAACGTGCCGTCCGCGGCCACCATGAATGTGCCCAGCCAGGTCGCCTGCGTCGCACGCAGCA
This sequence comes from Candidatus Nanopelagicales bacterium, assembly GCA_049317345.1. GTDB lineage: Bacteria > Actinomycetota > Actinomycetes > S36-B12 > S36-B12 > Mxb001. The sequence continues at coordinate 3,321 of JBMOIL010000101.1, read as the reverse complement.
CCGCATCACGCAGCCACGATCCCGTTGAGCCGGTCTGCAGCAGCACCGGCGGATCCATGTACAGATCGACCTGCGTATCCGGCAGGAACCCCGAGCCCGACGTGCGCACCTGCCGCTCGGCATCAAGCACCAGTGTGCTGTTCGGGCCCAACGCCAACGGCTTGCCATCCGGGCCGAGGCCGTCAACGCGCATCGACCAGCCGTTCCCCGTCATATCCAGGCCGTTGCTGGTCGCATTCGGATCCACCGACAGGTTCGGGTCCACCACCCCATCGACCAACAGCACCGACTCACCCGGGGCCACCGGCCCCGGAAGTGGCTGCTCCGTCGGCGTAGGCGTCGGAGTTGGAGTCGGTGTCGGTGTCGGCGTCGGAGTTGGAGTCGGTGTCGGTGTCGGCGTCGGAGTTGGAGTCGGCGTAGGCGTCGGAGTTGGAGTCGGCGTCGGCGTCGGCGTTGGCGTCGGTCCAACCGAGACTTGCAACGTCGAGTACGCCGACTCGGCATTACCCCCCGCGGACGCGGTGATCCAATGCCGAGTTGATGGATACACCTGCGTAGGCGTGCCCGAGACCACCCCTGTCGCCGGATCCAAGGTGAGGCCCTCGGGCAGCGCCGGATACACCACGTAACGCGGGGTGAGGGTGAAGTTCTCCAACGTGAATGTCGAAGTCGGGGTCACCGGGATACCCACCGTCCCCGACAGCACCTGAGCAGTCGGCGTGATGGCAGGTAGCGACGGAGTCGGAGTCGGGGTCGGGGTGGGAGATGGAGATGAGGCGACCTGGACCGAGCCGATCGTGAAGCGCCGGCCGACCCGCGACTCACCACGTTGATCCTCGGTGATAAAGGTCCCCAGACCGCCCGCGGCTACTGAAGGCGCACGGCTAATCAGGACGCTGGAGTCATCGGGGAGCTGGTAATCCGACCATATGGAGAAAGCCAGCGGCTGGAGAGCGAACTGACCAGAGGTGAAAGTGTCATCGGAGCCCGTGCCGTTGAAGTCGCATGAAGTGTCGGAGGAGAAGCTGTAGGTGTCAAACGCGATATCAGCAGCGCCGACTGAGCAGGCCGTTCCACTCGTGGTGTCATCAATGACAGTGCCATAGGTAAAGAGATCAGTGTCCCCACCCAGATACACGGAGTTCACCGTGGAGGGCTCACTCGTGTTCCCTGCCATCGTGCTGAACATCAGGAAAAGCTCTCCGAAGTCGCCGATCGCAATAGCTCCCCCGACAGAAGTGTCGTCTACGACATTGGACAGGTTGCCAGCGACGGTGGAGTTCTTGATGATCACCGTCCCGTCTCCAGCGATGGCCGAGCCACCAGCGTCCACGGGGGGGTACCCGGAGTAAGGGGGGTCTTGAGGGTAGTCCGAGGAATTTCCGGTGAAGGAAGATTGATCGGCCGTCAGGGTGGATTGTTCTCCCGCCGACCTAATCGCGCCCCCCGTCCAGGCGACGTTTCCGCTGAACTGTGACTTGGCGACGTCAAGGTCCATACGCGAGTCATCCACGGAGCCAGCAAAGATGGCACCCCCCTGGCTGAAGGCGGTGTTGTCCTGAAACACGCCGTACGCCACGCTCGAGTCTCCGGGGTAGCCGGGGTAGGGGTAGCCCGCGTAGATGGCGCCACCGGATTGCGCAAGATTGTCGCTAAACGTCGTGCGCATGATGTCGAAATCCGAGTTTGTGAAGATGGCCCCGCCTACTCCGTCTCCGGTTTCTCCAGCCCGGTTACCGATGAACGTGGCAAAGGTGGCGCTGACCAAGTTCGGGAAGGGAGTAAGGCTGTTCCGGACGTACATGGCACCGCCACCGCCACCAACGTAGTCCTCAGTGTAGTTATCGTAGAAGAACGAATTCTGCATGTCGACGTTTCCGCCCTTGACGCTCACAGCGCCACCTCGGCGCAGGGCATGGTTATCCCTGAATGTCGAGCCCCTTGCGATTGTGATGTTCGAATGAGTGCCTACATAGATGGCGCCTCCGTCCGCAGCCGAGTTACCCTCAAAAGTGGAGCCGTAAACATAGATGCTGCCGTAGTCCGTGTAGAGATACGCGGCTCCGCCCCGTCCCCCGACGAAGGGCGAGGTTGGCCGGTCCGTCGCACTGTTGTCATAGAACTTAACTCCGTTCAACTCGAGGGCGTTCGGATCGGATGTGCTGAAGGCGGACGCACTCAACGCACCGCCCTGGAAGGTTGCCGTATTGGCCGCTGCAGGGGAGCGATCCGTATCGCCAAAGATTGTGCCCGTGATGGCAATCGTGTCATCGGCCTGCAATCGCACAGCTCCACCGAAATCCGCGTCATTGCCGTGAAAGAATCCGCCGTCCATGTAAATGGTGTCCGCGGAGATGAAGGCCCCCCCGCCCAGGCCTGCAAGCGCCTCTGAACGGTGAATATTGACATTTCTGAGCTCTACGTGCCCATGTCCACCATAGACGAATAGGGACCCGCCATTGCCGCTTGGTGCGACACCGTTCTCGAGGGTTAGATCCGAGATGGTGAGTGTCTGTGACGGATCCGTCATGACGACTTCAAGGATGCGCTGCGAAGGGGCCGCATCAATCCAACTGCTGTTTCCGATGATCGTCAGCGACGAGGAAGTCGTAGGCGAGAAGGTTGCCGTGTAGGTGCCCGAGGGGGAAAGGCTGATGACTTCGTCCAGCCGGATGGTGTCGCATGGTCCAGTATTGAAGTCTTGAATCGCTACGGAGAGGGAGTCGTCGGTCGCCACGGATGGATACCCGCAGTAGACGGAGGCCGAGGCGGACGGCATCTGCCGCACGCTCTGGAGGTAACCAGCCGCGAGGCTGCTCGCCGCAAGCACGGTCGCGCCAGCTATGCGCTTCGTGCGGGCCAACCTCTGGGCATTGCGGCGGCGAGTACTGCGAGCGATTCCGGACACTGAGCCCCTCCACTGTCGCCTAGGCAATTTGCCCGGACACTAACCAGCACGTCCTCAGCGGAGGCCCCCGATGGTCGGTCTTTGTCACACACCACGGCTCAGGGCGCCACTCCCCTGGGAGGAGCGAGTCGTCGAGACGCCCGTCCTAGACCCTGACCACCATGTCCGAGGGCCGCCGGAAGGCGAAGCCGCTCGGCGGGGTCACCGAGACCAACTCGATCGATGGCCAGGCGTCGAGCATCTCCTCCAGTGCGATCACCGTCTGCATGCGGGCGAGGTGCACTCCCAGGCAGTGGTGCTCTCCCGAGGAGAAGGACAGCCCGTGCCGCGAGTTGGCGCGATGGATGTCATAGCGCACCGGATCTGCGAAGACCGATGGGTCGCGGTTCGCCGCGATCACGCTCACGCCCACG
>JBMOIL010000100.1:0-8937 GCA_049317345.1 Candidatus Nanopelagicales bacterium | reverse complement strand
AATGCACCCCTCGAGGGGCCGGATGCCACCTGGGTAGATCTGGCTGCAGGACCGGGAGGCAAGGCGGCGCTTCTCGCGCGTGCGGCACGCGCACGCGATGCCCACCTCATCTGTGTCGAGCCCCACGCCCACCGTGCCGAACTCGTGCGCCATTCACTCGGCCCGGGATCCCATGAGGTCCTCGTCGCAGACGGACGCGAGGCGATCGCGCCCGCGTCGGCCGATCGGGTCCTACTCGACGCGCCGTGCACGGGGATTGGCGCACTGCGTCGCCGTCCAGAGGCGCGGTGGCGGCGCAGCCCCCAGGACCTCGCGACGCTCGGCCCCCTCCAACGCGAACTCCTCAACGCCGCCATCGACGCCGCCCGTCCCGGGGGAGTCATTGCCTACTCCACGTGCTCGCCGCACGTGGCCGAGACCGATCTCGTCGTCGAGGACATCCTGCGCAAGCGATCGGATGTCGAACTCATGGACGCGAGACCGCTGCTTCCCGGGGTCCCCGACCTCGGGCCCGGACCCGCTGTGCGCCTGTGGCCCCATGTGCACGGGACGGATGGGATGTACCTCGCCATGCTCCGGCGCCGCACCTGACTCGCTACCCTGCCCGTGTGGGCATCCAGATCTCCCCGAGCATCCTCTCGGCCGACTTCGCTCGGCTCGGTGAGGAGATCGCGCGCGTGCCCGATGCCGACTGGATCCATGTCGATGTCATGGACAACCACTTTGTGCCCAACCTCACCATGGGCCTTCCGGTCGTGGAGAGCCTGCTCGCGGCGACGTCAATCCCGCTCGACTGCCACCTCATGATCACCGATCCCGACCGGTGGGCTCCGGGCTACGCCGAAGCAGGTGCCCGGAGCGTGACCTTCCACGCCGAAGCCGTGCATGCACCGGTGCGACTCGCGCGCTCGCTGCGCGCCCTCGGCGCGCGTGCGGGTCTCGCGGTCAACCCCGCAACACCGATCACGCCGTACGCCGACCTCCTGCCGGACCTGGACATGCTCCTCATCATGTCGGTCGAGCCGGGATTCGGTGGCCAGCCGTTCCTCGACATGGTGCTGCCCAAGATCGCGGAGGCGCGCGAGATGGTGAGCCGCTTCGGCGGTGACATCTGGGTGCAGGTCGACGGCGGTGTGAGTGAGACCACGATCGAGCGCTGCGCAGCCGCAGGGGCCGATGTCTTCGTCGCAGGATCCGCGGTCTTCGGCGCGGAGGACCCCGATCGCATGGTCCAGGCCCTGCGCGCGCTCGCCACCGCCGCATCGGGGGAGTAGCCGTGGCGGAGGCGGTGGAGCGCAATGCCATGCACCGTGCACTCGCACTGGCGGCCAGCGCGGAGATTCCCGATGGCCCCAACCCCCGCGTCGGATGCGTGCTGATCGATGCTCGGGGCCAGACCCTGGCAGAGGGAGTGCATCGCGGCGCGGGCACCGCGCATGCGGAGGTCGACGCTCTCTCGCAGGCAGGTGCTGCCGCCCGAGGGGCCACCGCGGTGGTCACCCTTGAGCCGTGCAACCACACCGGTCGCACGGGGCCGTGCAGTGAGGCGCTCATCGATGCAGGTGTCGCGCGCGTGGTCTTCGCGCAGGCGGATCCCCATGCGCTCGCGTCCGGCGGTGCCGACCGACTGCGAGCCGCCGGCATCGACGTACACGGCGGCCTGCTCGCTGATGAAGCCTCGGCTCTCAATGAGGCCTGGACTCACGCCGTCACCCAGGGCCGACCCTTCGTCACGTGGAAGGTTGCGGCCACACTGGATGGTCGCGTCGCTGCCGCCGACGGGAGCAGTCGCTGGATCACCGGGGAGGCTGCGCGCACCGAGGTGCATCGCCTGCGTGAGCGCTGCGATGCCATCGCCGTCGGCACAGGAACGATCGCGGTCGACGATCCGCATCTCGCCGCGCGCCATGCCGACGGCACCCTCGCCGCATCCCAGCCCCTGCGCGTCGTCATCGGCATGAGCGACATTGCCGCCGGTGCCCGCGTCCTCGACGCCGCTGCGCCCACCCTCCACCTGCGCACCCGTGATCCCGCAGAGGTCCTCGATGCCCTCGCCCAGCGCGAGGTCCGCCACCTGCTCCTCGAGGGGGGCCCGCGGCTCGCGGCAGCCTTCCTCGCGGCCGGGGCTATCGACGAGGTTGTCTGGTACGTCGCTCCTGTGCTCCTGGGGTCGGGCAGTCCAGCTGTCGCCGACCTCGGTGTGGCCACGCTGGGCGATGCCCTGCGCCTCAGGGATGTGCGCGTCGAGCAGGTGGGCGAGGATGCGAGGATCAGCGGGCGCATCTGACGAGGAGGTCCCTGTGTTCACCGGCATCGTCGAGGAGGCGGGTGAGATCACCGAGGTGGTCCACCTGCCTGACGAGGCCCTGCGCTTGGTCGTGCGCGGGCCCGTGGTCACCGAGGGCACCGGGCATGGCGACTCCATTGCCGTCAACGGCGTATGCCTCACGGTGACGGACCTCGGTGCCGAGACCTTCTCCGCCGATGTCATGCGCGAGACACTCGTGCGTAGTTCGCTGTGCGATGCGCGTCCCGGCCTGCGCGTCAACCTCGAGCGGGCCATGCTGCCGACGTCGCGTCTGGGTGGCCACATCGTCCAGGGTCATGTCGACGGCACGGCCACGCTCGTCTCGCGAACCCACTCGGAGCATTGGGATGTGCTGCGCTTCGCGCCGCCACCGGCCCTGTCGCGCTACATCGTCGACAAGGGCTCCATCGCCATTGACGGTGTTTCGCTCACGGTGTCGGGGGTCGATCCGGCGGGCGAGTGGTTCGAGGTCTCGCTCATCCCCACCACCTTGGCCCTGACGACACTCGGAGACCGTGCGGTGGGCGACATCGTCAATCTGGAGGCGGACGTCATCGCGAAGTACGTCGAGGGACTCGTGCGCGTGGGAGGCGGCCATGATTGATTCCCCGGGAGGGCTCGAGGCGGCCACGGCCGCGTTGGCCGCGGGCCGCATGGTCGTGGTCGTGGATGACGGTGACGAACTCCTGGGAGAGCCCGGCGGCGGCGATCTCGTCGTCGCGGGAGCCCGGGCGGACGCGGCGCTCGTCGCCTTTCTCTCCCGGCACGGCTCAGGATGCGAGCAGGCGGCCGTCTCCACAGAGGTGCTCGATCGCCTTGATCTGCCCCCGATGGCGCTCGCCGTCGACGGTCGCCCCTCGGCTGCCGCGGTGACGGTCGATGCGCGCGGCGTTGCGAGCGGTGGAGTGACCGCCGAAGACCGCGCGCTCACACTCCGCCTGCTGGCCGACCCGGCCACGCGCCCGGTGGATCTCGTGCGCCCAGGCCACGTCGCACCTGTGCGAGCGGTCGCGGGCGGGGTGCTTCGGCGTGCGGGACGTCCGGAGGCTGCCGTCGACCTCGCTGTTCTCGCGGGGCAGGAGCCGGTGGCCCTGCGCGTCGAGCTCGCCACGGATTCGGGGGACATGCTCAGTCCGGGCGAGGCGCGCGCCTTCGCCCAGGAGCACGGACTCGCGTGCGTGACCATCAGCGAGATCATTGCTCACCGACGTCGCGGCGAACGTCACGTGGAGCGCGGCGCAGAGGCTCTCCTCACCACTGACTTCGGGACTTTCCGCGCGATCGACTATCGCAATCGCCTTGACGGAATCGGCCACGTGGCCCTGGTGGCCGGAGACATTGGCGACGGCGAGCGCGTACTCGTGCGCGTGCACTCCGAGTGCCTTACGGGCGACATCCTCGGATCCCTGCGCTGTGACTGCGGGGCTCAGCTGCAGGCCGCGATGGCGGCCGTCGCACAAGAGGGCCGCGGTGTCGTGCTCTATCTGCGCGGCCACGAGGGTCGAGGCATCGGCCTGCTGCACAAGCTCCAGGCTTATCAACTGCAGGACATCGGGCGCGACACCGTCGACGCCAACCTCGATCTCGGCCTGCCTGCAGACGCCCGCGATTACGGCATCGGCGCGCAGATCCTCACCGATCTCGGAGTCCGATCCATGCGACTCCTGAGCAACAACCCGGCCAAGCGTGCCGGGCTCGAGGGATACGGCCTCTCCATCGCCGAGCGCGTGCCACTGGTCGTGACCCCCAATGAGCACAATGCCCGCTATCTCGCGACGAAGGCCGACCGCATGGGTCACGACTACGACGACAGCCAGCAGAGCGGGGCAGGCGCATGAGCGGCAACGGTGCGGCGCGCATGAGCACGGCGGGGGCTGAGGGCATGCGCGTGGACGTCGTCGCGTCCTCCTGGCACGACGGGGTCATGTCCGGGCTCATCTCGGGAGCCGAGGCAGTCCTGCGCGAAGCCGGTTGCGCCTGGCGCCTGCATCGGGTGCCCGGGGCATTCGAACTCCCCGTCGTCTCCGCGGCCTGTGCCCGCTCGGGCGTCGAGGCTGTTGTCGCGCTCGGCGTTGTCATTCGCGGGGGCACCCCGCACTTCGACTACGTCTGCGATGCGGCCACCTCAGGTCTCACCCGGGTCTCGCTCGACACCGGCGTACCCGTGGGATTCGGGCTCCTCACCTGCGACGACGAGGCGCAGGCCCTGGATCGAGCCGGGCTCGAGGGATCTCGCGAGGACAAGGGCCGCGAGGCGGCTGAGGCGGCAATTGCGACCGCGCTTGTCCTGCGCAGCCTGCGCACGCCTTAGGCTCAGGCCCATGAAGACGTTCGATGCTCTCTACGCCGAGCTCAAGGAGAAGGCGGCCTTCGCCGGTGGCGAGGGCAACACCCGCCGCCTGCTCGACGAGGGCGTGCATGCGATCGGGAAGAAGGTCGTGGAGGAGGCCGCGGAGGCGTGGATGGCGGCCGAGCACGAGAGTCGCGAGCGCACCGCGGAGGAAATCGCCCAGTTGCTCTACCACGCACAGGTCCTCATGATCGCGTCCGGCGTGACCCTCGCTGACGTCTACGAGCGGCTCTGACGTGCTGCGCGTCGCGCTGCCCAATAAGGGGCAGCTCGCCGATCCCGCACGTGAGTTGTTGCGCGAGGCGGGCTACCTGCCCGCGTCCGCGGCCCGCGATCTCGTCGTCCAAGATCCGGACAACGACGTGGAGTTCTTCTTCCTGCGCCCTAAGGACATCGCCGTCTACGTGGGCGAGGGCACGCTCGATGTCGGCATCACGGGGCGCGACATGCTGCTCGATTCCGGTGCTGACGCCGAGGAGCTCGCAGCCCTGGGATTCGGTGGCTCCACCTTCCGCCTCGCCGCGCCCGCTGGCACGACGGGTCGGGTCGAGGACCTTGCCGGGCGGCGCATCGCCACGTCCTACCCCGGTGTCCTGGCGGCCTATCTCGCCCGGGAGGGCATAGAGGCACGCATCGTGCGGCTCGATGGTGCGGTGGAGAACGCCGTGCGACTGGGTGTGGCCGATGCCGTCGCGGATGTCGTCGCTACAGGCACGACGTTGCGGCAGGCTGGGCTCGAGGTCCTCGGTGACCCGATCCTGGTGAGCGAAGCCCTCGTGGTGCGCCGCCGTCAGGCGCCGGCGGACCCTGCAGTGGAGACCTTCGTGCGCCGCCTACACGGCGTCATGGTGGCGCGGTCGTATGTCCTGGTCGACTACGACATCCGCGCCAACCAGGTGGATGCGGCCTGCGCGATCACCCCCGGCTTCGAGTCGCCCACCATCTCGTCACTGCACGATCCCGCATGGGTCGCGGTGCGCGCGATGGTCCCGCGCCGTGAGGTGCACCGAGTGATGGACGAGCTCTATGACCTCGGGGCGCGCGGGATCCTCGTCACGGCGATTCACGCCAGCCGACTGTGAGCGAGGATCTCGGCGGAGGGCGGCGTATCGAAACGCCGGACCAGTTCTCGGGCGACGACGGTCGTGCTGATCCGCGCTGGGATGCGGCGTACTCCGATCCCGGGCTTGTCGAGGAGTTGCTCAGGGCTGGCGTGCGTCTGCTGGTGCCGATCGTCGCCGTTCTCGACGAAGCGGATGAGGAGACGGGGGCGGACAAGTCCAGTCACATGGCGAGTGTGAGCATCGTCCAGCGGGACGGACGCCGCGGAATGCTCGCCTTCACCGGGATCGAGACGCTTGCGATGTGGGATCCGGACGCGCGTCCGGTGCCGGTGACCTCGCACCACGTGGCAGCGGCCGCACTCGAAGAGGGTGCCGACGGCGTACTCGTCGACATCGCGGGGCCTGTGCGCTTCGCGATCGACGGCCAGCTCCTTGAGGACCTGGCGCACACCGCTGACCCCGCGAGCTGAGGTCCACCGGAATCACTGTCGGCGGCTGCGCGCCACCGCGTCGCTTTCCCCGTGTGCGGACTCGCTCAGTGGGCACCCGGTCGCATGGATACCGGGCCGGTGAGGCGCTCGCCGGGGCCTTCGCCCGGGGGATCGGGGATCACCGATGCCTCGCGGAATGCGCGCTGCAAGGTGGTGAGTCCGTCTCGCAGGGGAGCGGCATGCTGCGCCCCGAGGTCGGGGGCCGCCGCCGTGATCATGCCCGCCAGAGCCGTGATGAGGATCCGGGCTTCCGCCAGGTCCATCTCAGACTCCGCGTCAGGGCCGTCTCCCAACCCGCAGCGGATCGCTGCTGCCGTCATGAGGTGCACCGCGAGGGTGGAGACCACCTCGACGGCGGGCACTTCGGCCAGGTCGCGGGCGGCCGTGTCATCGGCGGCTGTCTCGTCGGGGGCTGTCTCGTCCGCGGCGCCTGAGGTCACGGCTCCAGCCTGCCAGGGGAACGGTGCTCGCTAGCTGCGCCCCCTCCTGGCTCAGACGATGCCCCCGTCCGGTCCCGACGGTCCCCCCGTCCGGCCCCGACGGTCCCCCCGTCCGGCTCAGACGATGCCCCCGCCCGGAGCTGACGAAGAAAACGACGCTTTGTGGCACTTATGGGCCTGGAAAAGTGCGACGAAGCGTCGTTTTCGGCGGACGAGACCGCCGCTCGCGGTCGGGGCCGGGCTTCCTCCGGGCCCGAGGGCTCGTGGTGAGAGGGCCCTCCTGAGGCTGATACTCTTACGCCGTTCGGCTGCCCCGTGCAGCCCGCGAAGCGGAACTCGGTTCCCACCTGCCGCCCTCGGGTGTCAGGTCACCACGGCCCCACTGTGGGCCGTGTCGTGCCGAGCCCTCGCGTCGAGGGCATCCCTCGAGATCAGCGCCGATGACGGTCATCGGCGAGTGACGTCGAGGAGGCGCCATCAGCGTCGAGCCCAGGATCAACGACCGGATCCGCGTCCCCGAGGTGCGACTCGTCGGGCCCCAGGGTGAGCAGGTCGGCATCGTCCGCATCGAGGATGCCCTCCGCCTTGCCCAGGAGTCTGATCTCGATCTCGTCGAGGTCGCGCCCATGGCGAAGCCGCCCGTGTGCAAAATCATGGACTACGGCAAGTTCAAGTACGAAGCCGCAGTCAAGATGCGCGAGGCGCGCAAGAACCAGGCGCACACCGTCATCAAGGAGATGAAGCTCCGCCCCAAGATCGACCAGCACGACTACGACACCAAAAAGGGTCACGTCGTGCGGTTCCTCAAGGCGGGGGACAAGGTGAAGATCACGATCATGTTCCGCGGTCGCGAGCAGTCCCGTCCCGAGTTGGGTCTGAGGTTGCTGGCGAAGCTCGCGGAGGATGTGCAGGATCTCGGATTCGTCGAGGCCACTCCGAAGCAGGACGGCCGCAACATGATCATGGTGCTCGCGCCGCATCGCACCAAGACAGTCCAGACCCGGGCTGTCGACACCGAGACCGTCGCCGCCGAAGCCTAAGAACGACCAGCCCGACTGGGGATAGCCCCTACCGAGAGGAAAGCAATGCCCAAGCAGAAGACCCATAGCGGTGCCAAGAAGCGATTCAAGGTGACCGGCTCGGGCAAGATCACGCACGAGCAGGCCAACCGCCGCCACCTCATGGAGGGCAAGTCCAGCCGTCGCACCCGTCGCCTCATGGCCGACGAGACCGTCAAGCCCGCCGACGTCAAGAAGGTTAAGCGCCTTCTTGCCAAGTAGTCCGCACACCCTCGAAGGAGATCCGACATGGCACGCGTGAAGAGAGCTGTTAACGCTCACAAGAAGCGCCGTGAGGTCCTGGAGCAGGCGAGCGGCTACCGCGGCCAGCGCTCCCGGCTTTACCGCAAGGCCAAGGAGCAGGTCACCCACTCGCTCGTCTACGCCTACAACGACCGCAAGGACCGCAAGGGCGACTTCCGTCGCCTGTGGATTCAGCGCATCAATGCCGCTGTCCGCGCCCGCGGGATGACCTACAACCGCTTCATCCAGGGGCTCAAGGCCGCTGATGTCCAGGTCGATCGCCGCATGCTGGCGGAGATCGCCGTGAGCGATCCGCAGGCATTCGACGCCCTGGTGGAGCTGGCGAAGGCTGCGCTGCCCGCATCGGCGGCCTGATCGCCCGATGCCGGCCGACCTGACGTCGACGCGCTCCGCGCGCGTCACCGAGGTCCGCCACCTGCACGACCGAAGGCACCGCGCTGAGCGCGGTGCCTTCGTCGTCGAGGGCCCCCAGGCAGTGCGCGAGGGCCTGGCCCACGGAGTCCTCGAGCTCTACCTCACGGAGCCAGCGGCACTCCGCTACCCGGAGTTCGTCGACGAAGCGCGGGGGAGCGGAGCCCGTATCTCCCTGGCGACCGACGAGGTCCTCGCGGCAATGTCGGAGACGCGCCAATCCCAGGGCGTCATTGCTGTCTCCCCGCTCGTCACCCGACCGCTGGCGGCGGTCACGGCGGCTGCGCGGGCGGGAGCCGGGCTCGTCGTCGTGCTCGACGCTGTGTCGGATCCCGGCAACGCCGGCACCATCCTGCGCACGGCCGATGCCATGGGTGCCGATGCGGTGATCTTCACGGAGGGATCCGTGGATCCGCACAACGGCAAGTGTGTGCGTTCGACTGCCGGATCCATCTTCCACGTGGCCGTCGCGGCTGATGCATCGGTCGACGAGACGATCGCCGCTTGTCGTGACGCCGGGTTTGCTCTCGTCACCGCTGATGCGCACGCGC
>JBMOIL010000099.1:0-9006 GCA_049317345.1 Candidatus Nanopelagicales bacterium | reverse complement strand
ACCGAGTGACCGGAGAGGGCCTCCCACGTGGGAGCGCCGACGAAGCGGAGTGCCGATGCGGTCGGGACGACGCGGACGTCGTGACCCGATTCGCGCAGAATCCTCAGCAGGGAGCACGCCTTGTAAGCGGCGATGCCCCCCGAGACACCGAGGAGGATGCGCGCGCTCAGGTCAGTTCCTCCTCCACGACCGCGACCACGACCTCAGCGGCGGGGTCGTAGGGCTCGGAGGTGACCAGGCCTGCGTCGATCTCGCGCATGGCGATGGAGAGGGGCTTCTCCTGCACGTGCGTCTCGACGAGCGGACCGACGTACTCCAGCAGGCCCTCTCCCAGCTGGGAGTAGTAGGCGTTGATCTGGCGCGCGCGCTTGGCGGCGTAGATGACGAGGGAGTACTTGGAGTCGGACTTGGCGAGCAGGTCGTCGATGGGCGGGTAGATGATGCCCTCGGGGCGCGCGGACGCTGACATGGTCGACCTCTCACCAATGGATGATGCGGATGGGACGGGTGCGAGCATTCGCACCGGGAAACGAGTCTACCCCCCGGTCAGCGGGAAGCGACCGGCGCTGCCTGGTCCATGAGGGCCAGGATGGCCTCGGCGGCCTCGTCCACGGAGGCGTTGACGACGGTGTGGTCGAACTCCCCCTCGGCGGCCAACTCCACGCGGGCGGTCGCCAAGCGTCGCTCGATCACCTCGGGGGACTCCGTGCGCCGACCCTGCAATCTCTCCACGAGGACCTCCCAGGACGGCGGGGCCAGGAAGACGCGGATGGCTTCGGGGGCGCTGTCGCGGACCTGGCGGGCGCCCTGAAGTTCGATCTCTAAAAGTACGTCGTCGCCGGCGGCAAGGGCTTCCTCGACCGGCCCGGCGGGCGTGCCGTAGAGGTGCCCGGCGAATTCGGCCCACTCGAGAAGTTGGCCGCGCGCGATCATCGCCTCGAAGCCGGCGCTATCGACGAATCGATAGTGGACACCATCGATCTCGGCGGCTCGAGGTGGGCGCGTGGTCGCCGACACGGAGAAGACAAGATCGGGACGCAGCGACCGCAGTCGCGCCACGACGCTCGACTTGCCGACGCCCGAAGGCCCGGAGAGCACGAGTAGGCGCCCGCGAACGGGGCCGGCTCCTTCGAGTAGGCGCACGAGTGCGGTGACCTGGTGCTCCCCCAGACCTCGCAGGCGCCGCGACTCCGCGATGTGGCACTGCGCGAGGATGCGGGTAGCACGCGTGGGCCCAATCCCGGGGCAGGCTTCCACCAGGTCGCGTGCGCGCATGCGCGCGACGGCGGGATCGTCGTCGCGCATGGCGATGACGTCGCGCACCGAGCCGCCCTCGGCGAGGTGCCGCTTGATGTCGGCCCGGCGTCTGCGGGCTTCGAGGGCGAGCTGCCTTCCGCGCGCGCGGGCGTCTTCGTCGAGATCGGGCCGGTCAGCCATAGCCGAGGTCCCGGGCGATCGCCGCGGCAGCAGCCGACACATCGGCCGCCCCCGTGATCGGCCGGCCGATGACGAGCAGGTCGGCGCCCCGCTCCACGGCCTCACGTGGGGTCGCCACCCGACGCTGGTCTCCGACATCGGATCCCGCGGGTCGCACGCCCGGGGTGATGAGGATGACGTCGCGCCCCTCGAGGGCCGCACGGACCTCACCCACCTCCTCGGCGGAGCACACCACAGCACGAGCGCCCGCGTCCACGGCTGCCACCGCGAGGCGCACCGCCAACTCACCCGCGGATGCCACTCCCGGTCCGAGGAGGTCGAGATCGCGCAAGTCCTGCGTCGTCAACGATGTGAGCACGGTGACGGCGACGATGCGGGTCTCGGGTAGGGCGTCTGCGGCCGCTGCGACCATCGCGGGACCGCCGGATGCGTGCACCGTGAGGAAGTCCGGCGTGAGGTCGGCCAGGGCGCGCGCAGCGCCCGACACCGTGGCGGGAATGTCGTGCAGTTTCAGATCGAGGAAGAGCGCGCATCCGGGTGCTGCGGCGCGAGCCGCCTCGACCGCGCGACGACCGTCGCGCACATAGGTCTCCAGGCCCACCTTCAACGTGCTCACATACGGCGCGACAGCACCTGCCCAGGCGCCCAGGGTGGCGAGGTCAGGAGCGTCGAGGGCGACCGCGATAGGGGCGCGACTCACACCCACTCCGGGAGCGAGAGGTCATCGTCTTCGGCGTCCTCCGCCACAGCATCCGGCTCGCGATGGGCATGGGACACCGCGTCGCGCAGGCGCGAGAAGCCGCGGTCGGCCGCGAGTGCCGCCAATTCGGCATGCACGCGCGCCGGCGCGGACGGATCGTTGAAGACGACCGTGCCGACAGAGACGGCATCAGCGCCAGCCAGGATGAATTCGAAGGCGTCGGCACCGTTGCGGATGCCGCCCATCCCGATGAGGGGCACCTCAGGCAGGACGTCACGCACCTGCCACACGCACCGCACGGCGATGGGCCGGATCGCAGGTCCGGAGAGGCCACCGGTGACACCAGCGAGCGCGGGGCGCATGGTGTCGACGTCGATCACCATGCCCAGAGTGGTGTTGATGAGGGAGAGTCCGTCCGCCCCCGCGCGCACGCACGCCAGGGCGATCGTGCCGATGTCGGTGACGTCAGGAGAGAGCTTGGCGAACACCGGGATGCTCGGGTCGGTCGAGCGGCGCACTCCCCCGATGACCGCTGCCGCCGAGTCGGCTCGACAGGCGAAGACCTGACCGCGATCGGCCACATTGGGACAGGAGATGTTGACCTCGAGCGCATCGAAGCCCCCGTGGTCGCGCAGGATCTTCGCGAGCTCCTCGTACTCCTGCGTCGTGCCGCCCGCGATCGAGACGATCACTCGCGCGCCACGCTCCCGCAACCATGCGAGGTCAGTCTCGAGGAAGGAGTGGATGCCCGGGCCCTGGAGCCCGATGGAATTGAGCATGCCGCTCGGGGTCTCAGCCATGCGCGGGGTCGCACGACCGGAGCGGGGCTCGAGCATGATGCTCTTGGTCACGACAGCACCGATGGACGTGATGTCGAAGAACTGGTCGAGCTCACGCCCGGAGGCCGCGCATCCGGAAGCGGTGAGGACCGGGCTCGGCAGCCCCACGGAACCCAGGCGTGTCGACATATCGATGCTGGGCACCGCGGCGGCGGATGTCCCGTGGCGCACCACGGCTCGGGTCATCGGTCCCTCCCCTCGATGACGGGCGCTCCGAGGGTGTCGGGGGGAATAGTGCCGACCTCCTGCCAGCGCACGCGGTCGCCGCGGAAGACGGGTCCCTCGACACAGGAGCGCAGCATGCGCGTGATGCCGTCATCGCCGATGACGGGGAGCACGCACGTCATGCATACGCCGATCCCGCAAGCCATGGACTCCTCGACGGCGCACTGGCTGTAGATGCCTGCCTGCGACGCGATGTCGGCGACGGCCGCCAGCATCCCCATGGGCCCGCAGGCGTAGACCACGTCCGTGGCGGCGCGATCGATGGCGGCGCGCAGGTGGTCGGTGACCAGGCCCGCCTCTCCGAGCGATCCGTCGTCGGTGGTGATCGTCACGGTCGAGGCGATGCGCTTGGCTTCGAGGACACCGAAGAGCTTCTCCTCGGTGGATGCCCCAAGGACGACATCGACTCGGCAACCGCGCTCGCGCAGGTGCTCGGCGAGGAAGACGAGCGGAGCCGCGCCGTAGCCTCCGCCGACGAGAAGGCAAGACACCGGATCGCGCGGGAGCGCGAAGGGACGCCCGAGTGGGGCCACGATGTCGAGCACATCACCCCTGCGCCGCTGGGTGAGCCAGTGCGTGCCCGGGCCGGCATCGGCGATGACGAGGTCGATCGTGCCGCCGTAGATCCCGCGCGACTGGACACCGTGAATGGAGAAGGCCCGGCGCAGGATCAGCCCGCTCGAGTCGAGATCGCCGATCCCGAGGGTGGCGAAATTGCCGGGGCGAGCCAGCTCGGGCACGCCGGGCGCTGTCACGGTGAGCACGTGGTAGAGACCGGCACGGCGTACCGACACGACCTCGCCCCTGACCTGCACGGGCATCAGGCACCTCCCGTGGCGCGCAGACGGCTGAGATCCTCAGCGTATTCCTGCAGCGACCGTACGCCGATGCCGCCGTCGGTCGACGCACCGGGCATGCCCGACAGGAGGGATTCGATGCCGAGGACCGTCGCCGCCAATCCCTGGATCGTGGTGATGCACGGCACTCCCTTGAGGACCGCGGCCGTGCGGATCTCGTAGCCGTCCAGGCGTGGGCCCACACCGAAGGGGGTGTTGATGATGAGATCGATATCGCCCGCCATGATCGCGTCAACTGTCGTGGGCTCTCCCTGCGGACCCGTGCCCTCACGCTGCTTGCGCAGGAACCCCACCTTCAGTCCGTGGCGCCGCAGCACCTCGGCGGTCCCCTCGGTCGCGACGATCTCGAAGCCCAGGTCGGAGAGACGCTTAAGGGGGAAGATCATCGCCCGCTTGTCGCGGTCGGCGACCGACACGAACACGCGACCCGTGGTGGGGAGTCCTCCGGCGTACGCGGCCTCCTGTGACTTGGCAAATGCTGCGCCGAAGTCCATGTCAATGCCCATGACCTCACCGGTCGATCGCATCTCGGGACCGAGGACGATATCCACGCCCTGGAAGCGACCGAAGGGCAACACCGCCTCCTTGACGGCGATCGGAGTACCCGGCGGCAGTGTGGCGCCGTCACCCTCGGCAGGTAGCAGCCCGTCGGCGCGCAGGCTCGCGATCGACTCCCCCAGCATGATGCGCGCTGCTGCCTTCGCCAACGGCACCGCGGTGGCTTTCGACACGAACGGGACGGTGCGCGAGGCGCGGGGATTCGCCTCGAGGACGTAGAGCACGCCGCCGGCGAGGGCGTATTGCACATTGAGCAGTCCGCGCACACCGATGCCGTCGGCCAGCGCACGCGTGGAGACGCGGATGCGGTCGATCTCCTTCGGGCCGAGGGACACCGGCGGCAGGGCGCACGCCGAGTCGCCGGAGTGGATCCCCGCCTCCTCGATGTGCTCCATGACCCCGCCGATGTAGAGGTCGTGGCCGTCGTAGAGCGCATCGACGTCGATCTCCACCGCATCGTCGAGGAATCGATCGACGAGCACGGGATGCTCGGGGTTGATCTGCGCTGCGCGCACGAGATAGTCGCGCAGCATCTGCTCGTCGTAGACGATCTCCATGCCGCGTCCGCCGAGGACGTAGGACGGGCGCACGAGGACGGGGTAGCCAATCTCCTCCGCGATGCCCCTGGCTTCCTCGAAGGAGAAGGCGGTGCCGAAGCGCGGGGCTGGCAGGGCCGCGCGCGTGAGCAGGGCGCCGAACTCCGCGCGATCCTCAGCGAGGTGGATGGCGGCGGGCGAGGTGCCGACGATGGGTACGCCCGCATCCTCGAGCCCCTGGGCCAATCCGAGCGGAGTCTGCCCCCCGAGTTGGACGATCACGCCCGCGAGCTGCCCGCTTGCGGACTCGGCGTGGACAACTTCGAGGACGTCTTCGAGCGTGAGTGGCTCGAAGTAGAGCCGATCCGAGGTGTCGTAGTCAGTGGACACGGTCTCGGGGTTGCAGTTGACCATGATCGTCTCGTAGCCCGCATCACGCAGGGTGAGCGACGCGTGGACGCACGAGTAGTCGAACTCAATGCCCTGCCCGATGCGATTGGGTCCCGAGCCGAGGATGATCACCTTGCGCCGGTCACTGGGCTCGACCTCGGTCTCCTCGTCGTACGCCGAGTAGTGATACGGCGTGCGCGCGGCGAACTCGGCAGCGCACGTATCGACGGTCTTGAAGACCGGCCGAATCCCCCACCCGTGCCGCAGCTCGCGCACCTCGCGCTCGGAGATACCGCGCAGCGATGCGATCTGGGCGTCGGAGAAGCCGTGGCGCTTGGCGACGCGCAGCAGTGCCGCATCGAGCGACTCGGCCGCTCGGATGCGATCGGCGAGGTCGTTGACGATCTCGATCTGGGCAAGGAACCAGGGGTCGATCCCCGTGGCCTCGTGCACCTCGTCGATACTCGCGCCCGCCCAGAGTGCCTGCTGGACCTCGCGCAGGCGGCCGTCGTGGGGGATGCGGATCGATCGCATGAGATCGGCCAGGTCCACGTCGGCAGGCCAGGCGAAGACCGCTTCGGGCCTCTCGAGGGAACGCAGTGCCTTCTGCAGGGCCTCGGTGAAGTTGCGCCCGATCGCCATCGCCTCGCCCACGGACTTCATCGTGGTGGTGAGGGTGGGATCGGCCTGCGGAAACTTCTCGAACGCGAACCGCGGGACCTTGACCACGATGTAGTCGAGGCTGGGCTCGAAGGAGGCCGGCGTCTCGCGCGTGATGTCGTTGGGGATCTCGTCGAGGGTGTAGCCCACGGCGAGGCGTGCAGCGATCTTGGCGATGGGGAATCCGGTCGCCTTCGACGCGAGGGCGGATGAGCGCGAGACACGCGGATTCATCTCGATGACGATGAGACGCCCATCGCGGGGATTGACCGCAAACTGGATATTGCAACCACCGGTGTCGACGCCGACGGCCCGGATGATGTCGATCGCGACATCGCGCATGTGCTGGTACTCGCGATCCGTAAGCGTGAGTGCAGGTGCCACGGTGATGGAGTCGCCGGTGTGCACGCCCATGGGGTCGAGATTCTCGATGGAGCACACCACGACGACGTTGTCGCTGCGGTCACGCATGAGCTCGAGCTCGTACTCCTTCCATCCGATGATGGACTCCTCGAGGAGGACCTCGTGCGTGGGGCTCGCCTGCAAGCCGGTCCCGGCGATGCGCAGCAGATCGGCTTCGTCGTAGGCAATGCCGGATCCTGCTCCACCCATGGTGAAGGACGGGCGCACGACGACCGGGTATCCGAGCGAGACGACCGCAGCAAGGCAGTCGTCAATGCTGTGGCAGATCGCCGAGCGCGCACTCTCGGCACCCACGTCCGCCACGATCCCGCGGAAGAGCTCGCGGTTTTCACCACGTTCGATGGCGTCCACATCGGCGCCGATGAGCTCGACGCCGTAGCGCTCGAGGGCACCCGAGCGGTGCAGGGCCATGGCAGTGTTGAGAGCGGTCTGGCCACCGAGGGTCGCGAGCAGAGCGTCGGGCCGCTCACGCTCGATGATGCGCTCGACGTAGGCGGGCGTGATGGGCTCGACGTAGGTCGCATCGGCGACCTCCGGGTCGGTCATGATCGTCGCCGGATTGGAGTTGACGAGGATGACGCGGATGCCCTCTGCCTTGAGCACGCGGCACGCCTGGGTGCCGGAGTAGTCGAACTCGCACGCCTGGCCGATCACGATCGGGCCCGAGCCAATGACCAGGATCGAGGAGATGTCCTCGCGCCTAGGCATGAGCGCGCTCCGACATTAACGCGGCGAAGGTGTCGAAGAGGTCCGCGGCATCGTGTGGTCCCGCTGCCGCTTCGGGGTGGTACTGCACGCTGAACGCCGGGACATCGAGGCAGCGCAGACCCTCGACCACGCCGTCGTTGAGGCAGACGTGGCTGACCTCGACCCGGCCGAACGGCGTGTCGATGATCTCGCCGACGGGCGCGTCGACGGCGAAGCCGTGGTTATGCGCCGTGACGGCGACGCGGCCTGTCGCGAGGTCCTGGACCGGCTGGTTGATGCCGCGATGCCCGAAGCGCAGCTTGTAGGTCCCGAAACCCAGTGCGCGACCGAGCATCTGGTGGCCGAAGCAGATCCCGAACACCGGTCGGCCCGCCTCCAGCGCTGCGCGCACGAGCGACACGGCGTGATCCGCCACCGCGGGATCACCCGGGCCGTTGGAGAAGAACACTCCGTCACGACCGCGGGCCAGCAGTTCTTCAGCGGTCACATCTGCAGGCAGCACGTGCACGGTCATGCCACGCTCGGCCATCCGATGCGGTGTCATCGACTTGATGCCGAGGTCCACGGCCGCGACGACGAATCTCTCCTCGCCCATCGCCGGAACGACATAGGACTCGGACACGGTGACATCGCCGGTGAGATCGCAGCCCGCCATCGGCGGTGCCGCGAGGACGTGCTGGACAAGGTCGGCCTCCGGTGCATCGGCCGAGGCACCACTGAAAATCCCGACACGCATGGCACCGCGGTCACGCAGGTGACGCGTGAGGGCGCGCGTATCGATGTCGCAGATGCCGACGACGCCGGCGGCAATGAGGTCGTCCTCCAGGCTGCGGCTCGCCCTCCAGTTGGAGGCGACGGGCGAGGGGTCGCGCACGACGTAGCCCGAGACCCAGATGCGACGCGACTCGGGATCCTCGTCGTTCATGCCGGTGTTGCCCACGTGCGGTGAGGTCATGACGACGATCTGGCCGCGGTAGGACGGATCCGTGAGGGTCTCCTGATAGCCGGTCATCCCCGTGGAGAAGACCGCCTCTCCGAGTGTCTCGCCCACGGCACCGAAGGACTGGCCGCGGAAGATGCGGCCGTCTTCGAGTACGAGGACAGCAGGCGATGTCATCGGATCCCCTCTCCTGCTCGTCCCTGGTCAGCCATGAGGCCGAGGATCGCGTCGCGGAGGGCCAGCTGCTCTTCGGCGACATCGGCCCGGAAGCCGGTGTCCACAAGCCTGCCACCCAGGTCCCAGGTGACGATGAGGACCCCATCGCGCTCGTAGGCCTTGCCCGCGATGCCGCGGGCCATCCCCGCGCCGCGCACGCACTCGCCAGGGATGAAGACATCGCGGGCGCCTTCACGACGCACGGCGACCCCCGCGGGTCCGACCTCAGCCGTCGCCCGACTGCGCACGCCGAGGTCGTGTACGACGATCCGGTCCAGCCAGTCCCCATGCTGGGTTGACCCGAGGAAGACGCCCCCGACGGGCTTGGTCGTCGCATCCGCGAGCACGTCGGGAGGAAGCAGCGGCTCCGCGATATCCGCTTGAGCGCGGGCGCGACGCAGCCAGCCCGAGCGCATCCCGAGCAGGACCAGGGCGATGACCCCCAGCACGAGCAGGACGAGCAGGATCCGCATCGGCCACTGGGTCACCGGCGCCGACACCGGCTCGGCGGCAAGGA
>JBMOIL010000098.1:0-9036 GCA_049317345.1 Candidatus Nanopelagicales bacterium | reverse complement strand
CTCATGGGACTCCGGAGGCTCGGCGCGCAGTGCGGCGGATACGGCGTGCGGCGGAAATGTGGTGCGGCGGATTTGTGGTGCGGCGGACGCATCGTGCCGGATACGGGGCGTCGACCCATCTACCGCAAGGATTGGAACGTTCCAATTCCCGGGCAAATCGTGGCACACTCCCCCGGGGAGGACAAGTGGTCCGACCGGGGAGGTCGAGCGATGCGGATCGTCGTCGTGGGTGCCGGGCGCATGGGCGTCATCCGGGCCGAGGATCTCGCGGCGGACGGCCGGGTCGATGAGATCGTGGTGACCAATCGCAATCCGGAGCGCGCGGCCGAGCTGGCGGACCGCGTTGGCGCCGACGCCACGAGCGCCGGGTCCGTGGGTGCGCCCCCCCACGTGACCACCGCGCCTTGGGGCGAGTGGCCTGAGGCCGATGCCTATGCGGTGACGACGGCAACGGATACCCATGCCGAGCTCATCGCCGACCTGGCCCAGCGAGGCAAGCCGCTGCTGGTGGAGAAGCCGCTCGCCATGACGCTGCAGGAGACGGATGCACTGATCGCGATGTCGACCAATGCGCCCATGCAGATCGGCTTTCAGCGGCGATTCGATGTCGGCATACGCCGTATTCGCGAGGCAATCGAGTCAGGTCGGCTCGGTGTGCTCTACACGATGACGCTCACCGCGCATGACATGACGCCGGGGAGTGCGGATTACATCGCCGGCAGCGGAGGGACATTCCGCGACATGCTCGTGCACGACCTCGATCTCGCGAGATGGCTGGGCGACGCCGAGATCGCGAGCGTCTACGCCACCGGCACGGTGCGTCACCATCCCGATTACGCCGCCGCTGACGACCACGATGTCGTCGCTGTGCATCTCACGCTAGAGAGCGGTGTGCCCGTGCTCATCAGCGGGACCCGGCACGATCCGGTGGGCCATGACATCCGGATGGAGGCCTTCGGGTCCCTCGATTCGGTCTCGGCCGGCCTTGACCACCGCGCGCCGATCCGTGCGGCGGAGGCCGGTGTCGAGCCGGAAATCCTGCCGGCCTACCTCGGGGGTATCGACCCCGACACCGTCACGCCGTACTTCGGCTTCATGGACCGCTTCCGTGCGGCCTTCACCGCAGAGACGAGCGCATTCGTCGACTTCGTGCGCGGCGAGCGCGCGAACCCCTGCCCGCCGGAGTCGTCACGCGCCGCGCTGGCGGCAGCCATCGCCTGCGAGGTATCCGCTCGAGAGGGCCGTGTCGTGCACATCTCCGAGGTCGGGTGACGTGACGGCATCCATCAGTCGTCGACCCACACTGCATGACGTCGCCGCGCGAGCCGGTGTCTCCAAGTCGCTCGTGTCTTTGGCGCTGCAGGGTTCGCCCAAGGTGGCGCCTGCGAGTCGCGAGGCCATCCTCGTGGCGGCCGATGAGCTCGGATATCGCCCCAATCGCACGGCGAGCAGCCTGGTGCGTCAGCGCACGCACACGATCGGCGTACACATCCTCGACCTGCACAATCCCGTGTTCGCCGAGATCCTCGACGGGGTGCAGGAGGCGGTGCGCAGCCACGACTACTCCACCCTCCTGGTCACCGGCAACGCCGATCCGGCCACGGAGCGCACGGAGATCACGCGCCTGCTGGAGTCGCGCGTAGAGGGCCTTGTCCTCATCGCGCACCGGCTGTCGGACGAGGACCTGTCGGCGATCGCAGCCGAGGTGCCGACCGTCGTCGTGACGTGGCGCACCGATGGCATCCCGGGCCTCGACTCTGTGGCGGGTGATGACGTCGCGGGGGCTCAACTCGCCGTTGATCACCTCGTCTCCCTCGGGCACACATCGATCGCCCACATCTCGGGTGGCGACAATCGGATCGCGCGAGAGCGACGCTCCGGATACGAGCAGGCGATGGTGGCTCACGGGCTCGATCCCCGCGTCGTCGACGGAGCCTTCACCGAGCAGGGCGGGTACGCCGGTGCCGAGCGGGCGGTCGATACCGGCTCGACCGCGCTCGTCGTGGCCAATGACCTGGCGGCGATCGGTGCGATCGCAGCATTGCGGGCCCGTGGGTTGAGCGTGCCCGAGGACGTGTCGGTCGTGGGCTACGACGGCATGCGACTGCTGGACTCCCTCGATCTCACGACGGTGGCGCAACCGCTGGCGGACATGGGCCGGGCTGCTGCAGACCTGCTCATGGATCGCATTGCACAGCCGGCTAAGGACTCGGTGCATCGCCAGGTCGAAACCCGGCTCGTGGCGCGCGGCAGCTCCGGGCCCGCTCCACGTCGTTGAGTGGCGGCGTGGGCGGCGCCATCAGGGCAAGTTGCGTGCGTGAGTCGCCACTTGGCCAGGCCCGACAAGGGTGACTCGGTCGCCCCGCCGGCCATCTCCGAAGCGAGTGCTGGCAAGCCGATCGAGCTGTCCGTCAAAGTGGCCAAGAAGACCGCGGTCGGGGGCCCTTCCCTATCGCCCGATACCCGGCAGCTTCACCTCAGGCAGGTCGGGGAGGTCGGGCAGCTTGCGCACAAGGCGACCTGCGATCGACGCGATCTGCATTCCGATGGTGATGGCGATGATCGATGCGCCAAAGATCAGAAGGACCGAGCCCTCGCTGCTGACACTGATGTCGCTGAAGGTGGGCATTCCCGCCCCGTCGGTGGGTGCCCCCCCGACCACGTCGCCCTCGGCCTTAGGCAACGAGTCGTCCGGAGCGCCGGTCAGCGCTTCGGTGAGAGCGACCAGCCCGAGGGATCCGGGCACGAGGAGCCAGAACACGGGCGAGAAGAGCACGAAGGCGGGCATCTCCCGCTTCCCGCGATCTTGGATGACGATGGCGAGGAAGAGCGCGACAGCCGCGGCTAATCCGGCGGCGATTACGGCGTCCAGGGTGATGGACACCACCTGCTGGATGCTGAAGGCGACGAGCAATAGCAGGACCACCGGCACGAGTGCACCGCGTGGCTCATTGAAGGCCAGGGCCTGGCCGACGGCGTACACGGCGGCGCCGATCCACGCAGCCCATAGGGGGAGCTGCGTTTGAGTGAGGTCCGTGAGGTCGTAGGGCGAGACACGTGCGAGCAGGCTCCCGACAAGGATGCCGAACACGAGGACGAGGATCTGCACGATCGACGCGATGAGTCGGGACGCGCCGGAGACGACGTGCCCGCTCGCCAGTTCTTGGGTCGCTCGCGTGAGCGCAACGCCGGGGATGAGCGTGATGAGAGGCGCAACGACGACGCGAAGCGGCTGCAACTCTTGATCGATGAGGGATGCGAAGCCGAAGACGGCAAAGGAGCACAGCGTCGCGGCCACGGGTGGTACGAGCGGTGCGAGGTTGGGTCGGGTGCGCGTGTAGGCCTGCATGATGCCGACAAACAGTCCGAGAACGGCGGCCATGGCGACGCCCCACAGGCTGAGTCGGAAGACCAGCGCGAAGCCAGCTGAGGCAAGGCCGTAGCCGACGATCGACAGCCACGGTGGGAATCGCGGGGGCTTGGCCGGCAACTCCTCGAGCTCGCGCGTCCCTTGGGTGAGATCAAGGGTCCCTCGACGTGCCTGCGCGGCGATGTCATGGACCTCTGCCGCCTGGTCGAGCCGGAGGGGGTCGCTCCCTTCGGGGATCACGCGCGCGCGACCGACGACGGGATCATCGACCATGACGGCGTTGGGCAGCACGAAGATGCCGAAGTCGGTGCGGTCGTAGGCGCGCGCTACGGCATTGAGGGTCGTCGTCACGTCGTCGACGGGATATCCCGCAGCGAGCTGCGCCTGGCCAAGGGCCAGGATGAAGTCCTCGAGTGCGACTGACTGGGCACGCTCCTCTTCACTGGGAGCCACCGCCCCGGCGTCACCGCTGTCTGAGGGATCCGGGTGTTGACCGGGCGCGTCGCTGGGATCGGTCACGGGTCCAGCCTGCCAGCCGATACCGTCTTGTGTGTGGCTACCGCACCCTTTCGACGGGATCCGACGTATCGACCCATCATCGGCGTGGCCAAGGGCGTCTTCGCTGGCCTAGGCGTCCGCTTCGATGTGGTGGGCGAGGAGAACATTCCGCTCGAGGGCGGTGCGCTGCTTGCGATGAACCACACGAGCTTCCTTGACTTCGCACTGGGCGGAGAGCCTGCGCATCGTCGCGGAAAGCGCCTCGTGCGCTACATGGCCAAGGACGCTGTCTTCAAGCACTGGCTCGGCGGGCCGCTCATGCGTGGCATGCGGCACATCCCGGTCGACCGTGAGCAGGGCAGCCAGTCCTTCCGAGACGCCGTCACCTACCTCAAGGCTGGTGAGTTGGTAGGCATCTTCCCCGAGGCGACGATGAGCCGCGCCATGGATATCAAGGAGATCAAGACGGGCGCGGTGCGCATCGCCATGGCGGCCGACGTACCCCTGATCCCTATGTGCATCCTCGGCGGTGCCCGGATCCTGTCCTACGGGCACAAAGACTTCTCGCGCGGTACGGCGATTGCGATGACAGTAGGTGAGGCGATGCACCCCAAGCGTGGCCAGGACGCTGAGGCGCTCACCGTCGAATTGCAGACCCGCATGCGCGATCTCCTCGACCAGACGGTGGCGCGCTATCCCTACGAGGGGTCGCCGTGGTGGATCCCGGCCCGCCTCGGCGGCTCTGCTCCCACGCTGGAGCAGGCTGAGGTGCTGGACCAGCAGGCACGCGAGCGGAAGGCGGCCAAGAAGGCGGCCAAGGGCGTGCAGAAGTGACGATGCAGGTGGCGCCGCTATGAGCGAGCCCGTCGTCGACTACCGCTTCATCCTCGCCAACGAGCGCACCTTCCTCGCGTGGCTGCGCACGGGGCTTGCCCTCGTGGCGGGTGGCGTGGCGCTCGATCAGTTCGTGGCGGTGGCGTCCGGGTCGGAATTCGTCCAGTGGCTGGCCATCGCGACCATCGGACTCGGTGCTGTCGTTGGAGTGGTCGGCATCGTGCGCTGGCGCCAAGCCGACGCCGTCATGCATGAGGGTGGGGTGATGCGTCGAAGCAGCGCCGCACTATGGCTGGGTGTCGCCTTCGTGGTCATTGCGGTCTTCATTGGGCTCGCACTCGTCTTCGTGGAGTGACGGCGATGCCGGGCGGGGCTGGAGAGAATGACAAGGTCCACGAAGATGATCTGCCCTTTGATGATCCAGTCGCTCGCACCCGCATGGCGTGGCTGCGGACAACCCTTATCGTCGCGCTCATCGGCCTGCTCATGTGGCGATCGGGGTACATCGCCGGACACGAGTGGTGGTCGATCGCCTGGATCCTGCCCAGCCTGTTGATCCTCTGCATTGCCTCGGTGCGTATGCGTAGCCTCACGCGGGACCGCGCTGGGGAGTCGCGTCTGGCACCACTGGCTCTCATGACCGCGGGGGTCGTGACATTGGCGGCGGTAGGCATGGCGCTTGTCGTCGTCTAGCCTGTGTGCGCATGAGCACCTGCACCGTTGATTCTCTGCGTGAGGCTGTTCGCGAACTCATGCCGCAGATCCAGGCGGACCTCGAGCACCTGGTGCGCATCCCCTCATGTGCCTTCGCGGGATTCCCGCGCGAGCCCGTGCGCGAAGCAGCCGAGGAGACACGGCGGCTTTTCGCCGAGGCAGGCATGCAGGCGGAGTTGCTTCCCATCGACGGCGGTGAACCGGCAGTCGTCGGACGTGTGGGAGAGGGGTCCGCGCGGGTGCTGCTCTATGCGCACTACGACGTACAGCCAGCGGGGGATCTCGCCGCGTGGTCGACACCTCCCTTCGAGCCGACGATCCGCGATGGTCGCCTCTATGGCCGGGGGGCTGCTGATGACAAGAGCGGTATCGCCATGCATCTGGGTGCGATTCGCGCACTCCAGCGCGTACTCGGCTACGTGCCCGTGCAGGTGACCGCCCTTATCGAGGGCGAGGAGGAGTGCGGGGGTCCCCTGCCGGAGTACGTGCTCGAACATCCGGAGATCGCCCAGGCGGACGTCATCGTCATCGCGGACGTCGGCAATCGTGCGATCGGCGAGCCGACGTTCATCACAGCTCTGCGCGGACTGGTGGACGCGACTGTCGAGGTGCGCACGCTGCCGCGCCCCGCGCATTCCGGGATGTACGGCGGCCCCGCGCCTGATGCGCTACT
Organism: Candidatus Nanopelagicales bacterium; assembly: GCA_049317345.1. Classification (GTDB taxonomy): domain Bacteria; phylum Actinomycetota; class Actinomycetes; order S36-B12; family S36-B12; genus Mxb001. Next base: position 2,947 of record JBMOIL010000098.1, on the reverse strand, counting down.
TGCTCTCATCCGCATCCTCGACACCCTGCGGGACGAGAACGGCGACACCACCATCGTCCCCGGCTTCGAGTGGCAGGGCGCCCAGGCTGATGAGGCCGAGTTCCGTGCGGAGCTCGGTATGCGCCCGGACCAGCCGCTGCTCGGCACCGGGCCACTCACGGATCGCCTCGTCACTCGGCCCGCTGTCTCCGTAATCGGCATCGATGCTCCTCCGGTTGAAGGCGCGATCAATGCCGTCATCCCCTACGCGCGGGCGAAGGTGTCGCTGCGGCTGCCGCCCGGCACCGAGACGCAGATGGCGATGGATGCCCTGTGCGATCACCTGCGTGCGGCGGCACCCTGGGGTGTCGATGTCACGGTCACGCCCGGTGAGCAAGGGCGTGGCTGTGCGATCGCAACCGACGGCCCCGCGTATGAAGCTGCCCGGTGGGCGATGGAGACGGCGTTTGGCAAGCCCTCAGCGGAGACGGGCGAGGGGGGCAGCATTCCGCTGCTCGCAGCGCTTGTCGACGTAGCTCCCCGTGCGGAGATCATGCTCATGGGAGCAGAGGACCCCGGTGCGCATATTCACGCTCCCAATGAATCGGTGGACCTCGTGGAGTTAGAGCACATGGTGCTGGCGGAGGCGCTGATGCTCGCGCGTCTCGGCGGCCTGCTGGAGGCGTGACGGCCTTGGAGGCTGGGGGCGTGGCGCCCACTGCCGCGGGCGTGACGTCTGCTGCTGGAGACATCAACCGCGTGGTCGCCAGCGGCGGGGTTTCGCGCTAGAGAGTGCCGCGGTCTCGCTTATTGCGCTCGGTCCACTCGCGCATGCGCGGGGGATAACCCACTTTCTGAGTGTCGTACAAGGGGATGCCCCACTTCGTGGCCAGTTGGCCGGCCTCCTCAGGGGATTCGACCCGGCGGCGCGTCCACTCGCCGTCGTGTGCGACGAGAACCAGGGTGGTCTCGGTCGCCATCGTCACGGGCTCGAGGTAGGCCTCCACGCCTGTGCGCGTGCGCGTGAACTCCTCGAGGTGCTTGATGTCCTCGCGCGTGCTGCCTCGATCCCAGGCGGCATGGCGCTTGCGGCGGTTGAACAGGCCCATATCGATAGTTTGCCAAAGGTGCTCCCCCGTCGCGAGCGGCGCTTGCCGTCGAGCGCGACCGGGGCACCCCGAGAGCGGCGTAGGCCGTCGGGGAGCCGGCGGGGCCTGTCGCTTTGTCTACCTGGGAGCCGAGGGCCGCTCGTGCAGCGGGTCGACGTAGGACGGATAGGAATGTCCTGACGCCGTCGAGACCCACCGGGCGCGGCCGTCGTCGCCCTCGTCGATGAGGAAGTGGCCCGCGGTCACGGCGAGGTGATCCGGCCCGCAGACGAGGTGGACATTGGCCGGGGTCGTATTGCGACCATCGAAGTCGACGGCATGGTCGAGTTGGGTCTCACTCGCCGGCCGGGTGCAGGTGTCAGCGGTGCACGTGACATCGCGACCCGCAATGAGGTCGCGCAGTGCCTCAGTGGGGCGGTAGCGCACGGATCCGGCGTCGATGATCTCGCGCGTGGAGTCGTCGAGCAGCCACCGCCGCCATGACTCGGCGTCCGCGAGGATCTCGCGCGCGATGGGTGCGGGTACCCAGCCGTAACCCGGCACGAATCCTGGCTCTTCGGCGAGGTGCATGGCCGTAGCAACATCGATGATGACAGAGGCCTGCTTGCGTGGTCGGCTGCCGGGCGACCCAGCGAGGGACAGGCGCCATTCGTCCGTCGCTGCGGCAAGGTTGCCCGAGGGAACGCCGAACTCGCTGTGGACAGTCGCGGCAAGGTTGCCCGAGGAAACGTTGAACTCGCTGTGGACAGTCGCGGCAAGGTTGCCTGAGGGAACGCCGAACTCGCTGTGGACAGTCGAAGACTCCTGTGGCGCGCCCCCTCCGCTCACCAACTGGGTGTGCACTTGACGAACGGCGAAACCGGCTGAGTCGAATCGGGCGGCGTCGAGGGAATACGTCGAGTTTGGTTCGGCAGCACGCACAGCAGCCCGGCGCGCATGGCCGATAGTGGTGAGTTGGCGCATCGTGTCCGTCACGGACTCGTAGGGGCCCGTGATGGCAAGTCGCGCCTGCCCATCCTTCATCATCCACATCGTCACGCCGCGCTCCTGCGCACGCTCGCGAGTGCGGCCAGCCATGCCTGCGGCATCACGCCGAGCGAGTGACTTGCGCAGGCGATCGGTGAGTCGGCGCGGATGATCGGTCGCCGCGTGTGGCAGCACGTCGTCAAGCACCTGCTCACGAAGAGGGGCCGGCACGTCGATCAGTTCCTTCTCCGCCACTCTGAGGTGCCCGTATCCCCAGTGCCCGGCCCATGCCTCACCCAGTGCCCTCGGGAGGGCCTCGACCAGCAAACGCGCCGAATCCACACGGCGACTTGCCGTGCGCGGCGACACTCGCGTGGCCATGCTCACCTCGAGGGCGATGGCGCGCTCGCGCACCTGCCACTCCTCGTCGCGCACTCGTGCCGCCAGGGCGTGGCGCTCTGCCTCGGGCAGCGCACCGCCGCCGACTTCGCCGACGTCCTGGTGCACGCGCTGCTCGATCTCATGCTCTGGCCAGCCCGTCGTCGGCCCCGCTACCGCAGCGGTCGCGATGGTCTGGAAAGCCTCAAACCACGCGGCACAGGCAGTCACCTGTCGGAGGTACGTGATCCGATCATGCGCACACAGGTGCGCAAGGTCGATGCGCTCGAGGATGGAGAGAGCATGACCGCTGATGCCGGCCTCAAGCGCGAGATCGAGAAGGCGCTTGTCTCGCGTGCTCGACGCGAGTGGCGGCAGTGCGAGTGCAGCGTGGATTGCAGTGTGTGCCGGGTGAGCAAGTGCGGCGGGAGTGGTGTCCATGACGTGACGTTACGTCGACGGTCTGACAGACACGATGACAATGTCGCCGGGAGTGATGCTCGGCCTGGTCTGGC
>JBMOIL010000097.1:0-9251 GCA_049317345.1 Candidatus Nanopelagicales bacterium | reverse complement strand
GCTTGTCGAGAGTGCCACCCGTGTGACCGAGCCCGCGTCCTGACAGCTGCGGCACAGCCGCGCCGCATGCGGCAACGATCGGCACCAGCGGAAGCGTGATCTTGTCGCCCACTCCACCCGTAGAGTGCTTGTCCACTGTGGGACGTGACAGCGATCCGAAGTCCATCCGCTCTCCCGAGCGGATCATCGCCTGGGTCCAGCGCACGAGTTCGGGCTCGGTCAGCCCCTGGAAGTAGATCGCCATGGCCATTGCGGCCATCTGCTCCTCGTGCACATCCCCGCGCGTGTAGGCGTCGATCAGCCAGTCGATCTGGTCCCCGGTGAGGGTGCCGCCGTCGCGCTTGATGCGGATGAGGTCGACCGCGGCGAACCGCTCCGCAGAGCTCACGGTCGATCCTCGCGGCGGGCTATCAGATCCCCGGGACCAAAGGCCTGCGGCAGCACGTCGCTCATGGGCAGGATGCCCTCGGGCGTGACGAGGAGGCAATCAGCGCCCCCATGCTCCCAAAGCAGTTGGCGGCAGCGCCCGCAAGGCATCAGCGGGTCACCGTGCTGGTCCACGCAGGCGACCGCGACGAGCCGGCCCCCGCCGGTCGCATGGAGCTCGGACACCATTCCGCACTCGGCGCACAGTCCCACCCCGTAGGCGGCGTTCTCGACGTTGCATCCGGTCACGATGCGTCCGTCGTCGACGAGGCCAGCGACGCCCACCTTGAATCGCGAGTACGGGGCATACGCGTGGCCCATAGCGTCGATCGCCGAAGCGCGAAGGGCGCCCCAATCGATATTCATGCGGCCCACCCTAGGCCGACTTGCGGAACGGGATGCCGTCCGCCGCCGGGGCTCTGACCTTGCCGACCAGCCCGACCACGGCGATGAGCGTGACGAGATAGGGCGCCATGAGAAGGAACTGGCTAGGGATCGGGGAGCCGATGATGGACAGCACATTTTGCAGGTTGTAGGCGAAGCCGAACAGCAGGGCCGCACCCAGCGAGCCCAGCGGCGTCCAGCGGCCGAAGATAACGGCGGCCAGCGCGATAAAGCCGTTACCCGCGGTCATCTCGCGCCCGAATGCCCCGACCGATCCGAGCGTGAAGAACGCCCCTCCGAGGCCGGCGACGGCCGCTCCCAGCACGACCGTGCGGAATCGCACCGAGTTGACGCGAATGCCCACAGAGTCGGCCGCATCGGGATGCTCGCCGACGGCACGCACACGAAGGCCCCAGCGGGTTGAGAAAAGGCCCAGCTGCACCAGGATCACCGTGACGTACATCAGGTAGACGATGAGGTTCTGCTCGAACATCACCGGTCCGACTACAGGGATCTCCGAGAGCACCGGAATCGTGATGTTGGGCAACCGAGGAGGGTTGTTCCACCTGTCGGGGTCCTCTGACAGGAATCGGCTGTAAAGGAATCCGGTCAGTCCGATGACGAGGACGTTGAGCACGACACCGACAACGACCTGATCCACGAAGTAGCGCGTGGCAAACGTCGCGAGCAGCACTCCGATGAGCGCACCCGCCAGAGGCGCCGCGAGGAGGCCCAGATAGACGTTGACGGTCAGCGAGCCGATGACCGCACCCATGAAGGCGCCGGCGAGCAGCTGGCCCTCGATGTTGATGTTAATGACACCAGAGCGCTCACAGAGCACGCCAGCCATGGCGCCGAACACGAGCGGGACGGCCAGCAGGAGGGATCCCTGGAGCAGCCCCGTGACGGGCAGGCTCTCGTCGGAAGCAACCCACGACAGGAAAGACATGACGAGGGCGGCGCCCATGATGGCGGAGGGCCACAACACGCTCCGGCGGCGCATATGCAGCGGCCATGCGGCGAGGGCGGCGAGGACGGCGATGAGCGCAAACGCCGCCGCAGCGGTGCGCGAATTGACGGACCAGTCGGGGATCTCGAAGAACTGCTGCCCGAGGTTGAAGATGAAGGTCGTCACCTGGCCTGCGGGGGCGAGCCAGGTGAAGAGTCCGCCGAGGAAGACCGCAATCGCCACCATCGCGAGGGGACGCCTCGGTGAGACCGGGGCGATGGCGGGAGCCTCCGGCACAGCCGTCATGGCGGCGCTCATCCGTTCCATCCCTTCGCGAGGGACATCGCTTCGGATGAACCACCCCGTATCCGAAAGACTGCCCGCACGAGTGCTGGAGCCGCGATGAAGAGCACGATGAGCGCCTGGAGCACGAGAACGATGTCGATTGGCGTGCCGGTCTGTGCCTGCATCGTGAGGCCACCTGCCCGCAGGGCGCCGAAGAGCAAGCCGGCCCACAGCACCCCGAACGGCGATGCGCGGCCGAGGAGCGCCACGGTGATGGCATCGAATCCGATAGCGCCCACGACTCCGGCGGTGACGACCTTGTCTGTGCCGTTGACATTCATGGTGACCGCGAGGCCGGCCATCGCGCCTCCGAGGAGCATCGCGACGATCCACGTGCGTCCGACGTTCATGCCGGCGGTGCGAGCTGCGGATGCATTGGCTCCCACGGTGTTGATGCGGAAGCCGAGCGTTGTGCGATTGAGGATCCACCACATGACCCCCACGGCGACGAGCGCGAGGAGGAAGCCGGCGTGGACTCGCAACGAGAGGCCGAAGAGATTCGGGAAGACGGAGGTGTCCGGCAGTATCGGGCTGATCGGGTCGTTTCGGCCCTCGCGCTGGAACCAATCCTGGTTGAGAACCCAGCTGAGCAGGTAGAGCGCGATGTAGTTGAGCATGATCGTCGTGATGACCTCGTGGGCACCGGTGCGGGCCTTGAGGAAGCCGGCAATCCCCGCCCAGACGGCCCCGAACACCATTGCCATGATGACCGAAGCCGCCAGGTGCAATCCCGCGGGCAAGGCCAGGGCGAAGCCGACATAGCCACCCCCGATTGCAGCGAAGGTCATCTGACCCTGCGCGCCAATGTTGAACAGTCCCGCGCGGAAAGGGATCGCGACCGCCAGACCTGCGACGATCAGTGGTGAGGCGATGGTGATGCTCTCGGACATCGGGTAGAACGCCCGAGCCAGGTCGCCTTCGCTGAGCGCACTCAGGTTAACGATCGCACCCTGGAAGAGTGCCGAGTACGCGGAGGAGAGCGTCTGCCAGATGGCCGAGAAGGTGTCCGCCGGACGGTCGAAGAAGTAGAAGGCCGCACTGAGCACCTCGGGTGAGGAGATCACGATGAGCACGCCGCCGATCACCAGCGCGAGCACGACGGACAGGAACGACACGAGCAGGTTCATGCCGAGGACGGAGCGACGGATTTCCGCGGACGTGCCCGGAGGCGGCTCCGCCGGAGGGTGCAGCGTGTCGCGGGTACGGCTGTCAAGAATCGGGGTCGGGTTCTCGCTGCGCTCCTCGCTCATGCCGGCACAACCCCTGCCATGAGCATGCCAAGGTCGTCACGTGGTGAGTCCCTCCCGACAATTCCCGCCACTCGGCCCTGGTACATCACCAGGATCCTGTCGGCGAGCGCATAGACTTCATCAAGTTCGGTCGAGACGATGAGGACGGCAACACCGGAGTCCCGCACCTCGATTAGTCGCCGATGGACGAACTCGATGGAGCCGACATCGAGACCGCGGGTCGGTTGAGCAGCGATCAGGACCGTGAGATCGCGTGAGAGTTCGCGGGCGAGAACAACCTTCTGCTTATTGCCGCCCGAGAGCGTGCCCGCGGTGACGTACGCATCTCGCGCGCGAACGTCGAATTGCGCAAGCAGTTCACGGGCGCCGGCGTCGATGCGCGCGTAGTCAACGATGCCGTAGCGGCTCCAGCGCGAGGTGGAGATCGTGTCCAGGACGAGGTTCTGCGCCAGGCTGAAGGTCGATACGAGGCCGTCCTCCTCGCGGTCCTCCGGGACGTAGCCGACGCCGAGAGCGAGCATGCGCCGCGTCTCTGGGTGAGAGGTGACTGTGCCGCCCACGCGGATCTCGCCCACCACGCGATCCTGCAGCCCCATGATCGCCTCGACGAGTTCGGTCTGCCCGTTGCCCTGGACTCCTGCAATGCACAGGATCTCACCGGCACGGACGTCAAAGGAAACATCATCGACGACTGCGCGATCCGCAGCGTCGTAGACCGTGAGACCGCGCACCTGCAGGGTCTGGGCCTCTGGTGATGACGTGCCTCGATCAACGGTGAGACTCACCTCGCGCCCGACCATGAGTGCCGCGAGCTCCGTCTCAGATGTGCTCGGAGGGATCGCGGTCGCCACGACGCGTCCCCGTCGGATCACCGTGATGACGTCCGCGGCTTCGCGCACCTCGCGCAGCTTGTGTGTGATCAGTACGATGCTCTTGCCTGAGTCGCGGAGACCACGAATGATCGCGAGCAACTCGTCCGTCTCTTGCGGAGTCAGCACGGCGGTGGGTTCGTCGAGGATCAGGCAGGAAGCATCGCGTGTGAGCGCCTTGATGATTTCCACACGCTGCTGGATGCCCACAGGCAGGTCCTCGACGATGGCGGCCGGATCGACCTCGAGGCCAAAGCGCTGGGAGACCTCTCGCACCGCCTCTTCCGCCTCGGAGGTCCTAAGGAAGCCGAGAGGTCCGACCCGCTCATCACCGAGTTCGACGTTCTGCGCGACGGTAAAGACCGGCACGAGCATGAAGTGCTGGTGGACCATGCCGATGCCGACCTTGATCGCGTCGGCCGGGCTCGCAAAGGCGACAGGTGAGCCATCCGCGAGAATCTCGCCCGAATCAGGGCGTAGCAGGCCGTACAGGATGTTCATCAGCGTGCTTTTGCCGGCGCCATTCTCGCCCAGGAGCGCGTGAATCTGCCCAGCCTCGATAGTCACGGAGATGTCGTCATTGGCCACGAGGTCGCCGAAGCTTTTCGTGATGCCTCGAAGTTGGAGCTGCACCTCTCCCCTCTCAGCCACATCGGCGATGACAGCGCGCCCGGGACGAGAGCCTAATGCTCGCGTCCCGGGCGCGCCGGCGAATGCTCAGTGTCAGGTTACGGCGTGACGGTGATGGACCCATCAATGATGCCGGCCGCAGCCGTCTCCAGCTCTGCCTTGAGCTCGGCAGGGACGTCGCCATCGAACTGGTTGAATGGCGCGAGCTTGGTGCCCCCATTCTCCAGGGTCCCAACGTAGAGCTCGCTGTTGAAGGTGCCGTCCACACCACTGGCGATGCTGGCCTCGACGGCGACGTCTAGGCCCTTCATCACGCTGGTCAAGAAGACATCGCAGTACTGCTCGGCACTGATGCAGCCGTCGGTGTCAACCCAGATGATCGAGACACCGTCGACGGCCTGCGCCTCCGCTGCACTACCGAGGCCGACGGGACCGGCGACCGGGAAGATGATGTCCGCACCCTGCTGGATGAAGTTCTTCGCGATCTGCTTCCCCTTGTTCTGGTCGTCGAAGCCACCAGCGTAGGTGCCCTTCTCGACATCAGTCGGATCCCAGCCGAGGACCTCGACGTCGGTGCCCTTCTGCTCGTTGTAGTAGGTCACACCCTGGTAGAAGCCGCTCATGAAGGCGGTCACCGAAGGAATCGGGATGCCGCCGTAGGTGCCGACCGTGCCTGTCGTCGTCATGCCGGCCGCGAGGTATCCCGCGAGGAAGGACGACTGCTCCGTAGCGAAGACAAGGCCCTTGAGGTTGTCTGACGGCGCCTCGTAGGCGTAGTCGACGATGGCAAAGTCCACATCCGGGTTGGCCTGGGCCGCGGCATCGGTGGCGTCACCAAGAAGGAAGCCCACCGTGACGATCATGTTGCAGCCCTCTTGCACGGCCTGGTTGATGTTGGGCTGGTAATCAGCGTCGGAGCCGCTCTCCAGAGCGAGGACCTCGACACCGAGGCCCGCCTCGGCCGCAGTGAGGCCGGCGAATGCCGTCTGGTTGAACGACCGATCGTCGAAGCCACCGGCGTCCGAGATCATGCACGCCTTGTAGGAAGCGGTCGTGGGCTCCGGCGAGGGAGCTGCCGACGACGACTCTGGCGCAGCCGACGACGATGCGGGCGCCGCAGACGACGAACTGCCGGAATCAGGGGCGCTGCCACAGGCAGCAAGGGCGAGCGCAGCCGCGCTCAGACCCGCAATAGCACCGAGCGTCTTGCGCACGATGGATCCTCCTTTGAAGGCTCCGCGGATCGGCACCGCCGATCGTCCGGAGAATGGACAGTTACGTCAGGCTATCCGTGGACCCACAGGGTTCGGACAGACACCGCATGCCGTGACCGAAACGTTGCGTCGCTGGCAAGGGCTCAATCTTCCCAGGCGTCACTTGAGTCCCTAAAGACGCTGCTGACCCGCCCGCGGGCTTGCGTCGGTCACCGCGCGACGCGCCTCGGCAATCACGTTGTCGTGGTCGACGCGCGCGGAACGGCGGTCGAGCACGATCGGCTCCCCGGCGATGAAGACGTGACGCACGTCGGACCTGCCTGCACTGAAGACCACCGACGTGTAGGGATCGCGGACTGGGACCAGGTGTGGTGCGTTCATATCGAGGGCGATGAGATCCGCCTCCTTGCCCACCTCGATCGAGCCGATCCGGTCCGCCAGACCGAGGGCGCGCGCTCCCTCGATGGTGGCGGCACGGACAACGTCGCGCGCCGAGAGGGCCGCAGGATCATCGTGCACAAGCCGTGCGAGGTTGGTCGCCAGCCGCATGGCGGCGAACATGTCCAGATCATTGCTGGACGAGCATCCATCGGTGCCGATACCCACCCGAATGCCCTGTTCCCGATAGCCCACGATGTCCGCCGCCCCACTGGCGAGCTTGAGATTGGATCCTGGGCAGTGAGCCACCGAAGTGCCGGTCGCACTGATGAGCGCGCGATCGTGCTCGTCGAGGCGAACCCCGTGTCCGAGTACGGGACCGAGTGCGAGGATTCCTGACGCGTTCAGGGCCGACACGGGACGCATGCCCGTGGCCTCGATGGTGTCGCTGTTCTCACGGTCATTCTCGGACGCGTGGGTGTGCACGAGTGCGCCCTGTTCTCGTGCCAACGCGGCGATCTCGGACAGGTTGTCGACTCCCACTGTGAAGGCCGCGTGGGGCATCAGCGCTGGCGGTACGAAGGGGCCGCCAAGTGATTCCAGTGTTTTCGGCCAGGCGCGCGCGAGTGCCATGCGCTCATCCCACTGCAGGTGATCGGGCCCGGGAAACGAGAAGAAGAGGGGGCCTGTGACGTGGCGAAGCCCAACATCGACGGCCGCGCGATGAGCTTCGCGCGGATGGAAGTACATATCGAGCGTGGTTGTCGTGCCACCGAGCAGCGCTTCGAGCGCTCCGAGGCGCGTCCCGGCGTAGACCCCTGCGGCGTCCATGATCCGCGACTCCTCGGCCCAGACGCGCTCGAGGAATCCCTGGAGGTCCACCTCTTCAGCGATCCCACGCAGGAGCGTCATCGCCAGATGGGTATGGAGGTTGACCAGCCCCGGCATCACGAGCAGGTCGCGCCCGTCGATGACCGAGCCAGCGTCGCCGAGGTCCCGGCCGACCCCGGCGATGCGGCCACCCTCGATTGCGATGTCGATGTCCTCAACCCATGCGCCCGACTCGTCGCACATCAGGGCGTAGCGCGCTCGACGGATGAGGAGATCCGACCCCATCATCAGAAGGCATCCGTCGGCGTGTAGACGCCCCATACGTCGCGCAGGGCGTCGCTCACCTCACCCACTGTCGCGCGTGCACGGAGGGCATCGCGCATGGGGTAGAGGAGGTTGTCGGTGCCCGCCGCCGCCTCGCGCACGCGCCGCAGGGCGTCATCCACCGCGACCTGGTCCCGCTCGGCCCGGACACGCGCCAGGCGTGCCCGCTGCTCCGACTCAATGGTCGGATCGACTCGCAGGGGCTCGTAGGGCTCCTCCTCATCGATGGTGAAGCGATTCACGCCAACGACCACCTGATCTCCGGCGTCGATCTCCTGCGCGACGGCGTAGGCCGACTTCTCGATCTCAGACTTCTGGAACCCCTCCTCGATCGCCGCCACAGCCCCGCCGAGTTCCTCCACACGGGCCATGAGAGCGTGCACCGCCTCCTCAATCTCGTCCGTGAGCGACTCGATCGCGTAGGAGCCGGCAAAGGGATCCACCGTCTGGGTCACATCGGACTCGTAGGCGAGGACCTGCTGGGTGCGCAGGGCCAGGCGCGCGGCCTTCTCGGTCGGCAGAGCGATGGCCTCATCGAAGGAGTTGGTGTGCAGGGACTGGGTGCCACCGAGGACAGCGCCGAGCGCCTGGATCGCGACGCGCACGAGGTTGACCTCGGGCTGCTGTGCCGTGAGCTGCACGCCCGCCGTTTGAGTGTGGAAACGAAGCATGAGTGATTTCGGGTCCTGAGCTCCGAAGTCCTCCCGCATGATCCGTGCCCAGATGCGACGAGCGGCACGGAACTTCGCGATTTCCTCCAGCAGGGTGGTGCGGGCGACGAAGAAGAAGGCAAGGCGGGGTGCGAACTCATCGATGTGCTGGCCTGAGGCGAGCGCCGCACGCACGTATTCGATGCCGTCGGCAAGGGTGAAGGCGATCTCCTGCACGGGAGTGGCCCCCGCCTCGGCCATGTGATAGCCCGAGATCGAGATCGTGTTCCAGCGCGGGATCTCCTCGCGGCAGTAGGAGAAGATGTCGGTCGTCAGTCGGAGCGACTGCGCCGGCGGGTAGATGTAGGTGCCGCGCGCGATGTATTCCTTCAGCACGTCGTTCTGAATCGTGCCATTGAGGGCACTTCCCGGAACGCCCTGCTCCTCCGCCACCAACTGGTAGAGGAGCAGCAGGATCGCTGCTGGCGAGTTGATGGTCATCGATGTCGAGACCTGATCGAGCGGGATCTGGTCGAAGAGCACGCGCATGTCGTCGATCGTGTCGATGGCGACACCGACCTTGCCCACCTCGCCGTGCGCGATGGGGGCGTCAGAGTCGTATCCCATCTGCGTGGGCAGGTCGAAGGCGACGGAGAGTCCCGTCGTGCCCGCGGCGAGGAGGTGGCGGTAGCGCTCATTGGACTCTGCAGCGGTGCCAAAGCCGGCGTACTGGCGCATGGTCCAGGGACGGCCCGTGTACATCGAGGGGTAGACCCCGCGCGTATAGGGATAGGCGCCCGGCTCTCCTAGGCGCTCCGCTGGGTCAAACCCGGCCAGGTCGGCAGGCCCATAGACCGGTGCGAAGGGGAGTCCCGACTCGGTGGTCATGCCGCCAGACTAGAGGGCGCCCCGACCAACGTGACCTGGCTCACCCCACCCTGCCGATACCCCCCATCCGCACTACGATGGAGCGCAGTCGAGAAGGCGACCAGCAGACCCTG
>JBMOIL010000096.1:0-9356 GCA_049317345.1 Candidatus Nanopelagicales bacterium | reverse complement strand
TCATCGAGCTCTACCTCGGCACGCTCGCCAAGGCCTAATCGCCACACTCCCCCGCCAAAGCGACGCTCCGTCGCGCCCACAACCCCCTATCCGCGCGACACAACGTCGTTTGCGAGGGGTGAGTGAGTCATCAGCGCGGGGTGGAGCGCGCCAGGGCCACCCGAATGCGCGTCAGGACCTCGTGGGGGCGGTGGATCAGTTCCTCCCACGTACACCGCACGACCCAGTAGCCGGCAGCCTCAAGGTCGCTTTGGCGTTGCTTCTCCTGCCATGGGGTGACATCCCCGTACTTCACAGCACCGTCCGCCTCCAAAATGACGCGCCCCGCGATAAGGAAATCGACCCGGTATCCCTTGCCGCTGCGACCGGCGATAGCGCGCTGAGGCTCAGCTCGCGGAAGATCACTCGCCGTGAGCACGGCCCAAGCAATTCCTTCCAAAGCAGTCTCGAGCAACGGCTCAACATCCTCCACGACGCGGCGTACCCACAGCATTCCCCGAGCGTTGACATGTGCGATGACCTCGTGAAGCGCCATCAGGACCGTGGCACGCAGGTCGCCGTCGTTCGTGAGTCGCTCGGTGATGTCGTGCGCACTCGCACATCTCTCTCCACCCATAAGCAGAGCAGCTTGGGCACGTGCACCCCCGCAGAGGGGGATCAGTGCCGATACCCGGCAGCGACCGAGGTCGCGGGCGACGTCCAGACCCGTGCGCAGCGGGCTAGTGATGGGAACGCCGTGCAGATCGGTGACATCGGCGGGGCGGAGATCCGCGATCTGGATCCGGACCCCGTGACGCGTTCCCTGACGAACGTCGCTACCCCGCGGGACGAGCAGCGTGAGTGGCACGGATGTCGATACGGGACCTGTGCTGCCAAATGCGGGCACCCCCCAGTACGGCGCCGCACTGAGTCCGCCCAGGTGGGCCGGGATGCCGCGTTCTCCAAGCCGGGCGATGTGATGGCGCGCCGCATCGAGTGGATCCTTGCCACTGCGGTAGTGACCTCGTGCGATCCTCTGGACGATCCCAGCCGAGGCTGCACGAGCCATGCGGTCCCGGGTGATGCCATGCTGCTTCGCTTCCCTCGTCGAGACAGCAGCATCCCGAGAGAGCGTCGCGACGATGTCGGCCAATTGCGCCTGAGACGGATGGGTCATGGGACGACCCTGCGAGATGTGCTTCCTCGTGTACGCAGGAATTCGCGGCGGTGGATGACGCCGACGTACCGCACCTGTGGACGTGGGACGACACGAGGCAGCACCCCCCTTGCCAAAACGACGCTTGGTCGCGGCCTCCGTCCGCTGGGGGCGCGACCAAGCGTCGTTTTGGCGACGAGGGAGCAGGGGGCGGGAGGGGTGAGGATGCGACGCTCTCCCCACACAGCAGAAGGCCCGGCCCCCAGGGGGACCGGGCCTTCTGTCAGTGCGTGACTTACGGGACGGGGACCTCGACGGGTCCGACGACCTCAATGCTCTCGAACTTGGTGTTCGTGAGGTACTGCACCACATCGATGGTCGCGGACTTGGGATCGCCGAACTCGTTGAAGTCCAGCGGGCCGGTCACACCGTTGTAGTCGGGCTGGCCGCCCGCCTGGATGATAGCGACGCAGTCGGCGTACGTGCCGCAAGCCTCGCCACCAGCATCGGCGTTAGCGATCATCGGCATAGCCGCTGCCATCGCGGTGCCGTCAGCGCAGCCGGCGTACTCGGCCGCGAGCGCGACGAGGATCGTCGCGTCGTAGGCCTGGGCGCCGTAAGCGAAGTCGGTCAGCTCGGGGTCCTGCTCGAGCAGCTTGCCGTTGAAGGCCTCGATGTCAACCGAGGGATCACCCGTCGGCACGGTACCGATGACGCCGGTCATCGTGTCCTTCGGGAAGTCCTTGAACGCCGTCGCCGAGAGGTTGCCGTCGGCGAGGTAGATCTGGACGTCCTGCGGGCCGATGCCCTGCTTGATCATCTCCTGGATCAGCTTGGTGCTCTCGTCGAAGCCGACAACCTGGACGAACTCCGGGTTGCTGGCCGCGATCTCCGCGACCTCAGCCTCGAAGGACGCTGCCGTGGGGTCGTAGGTGAGGGAAGCGGTGATCGTGCCGCCGCCAGCCTCGAAGTCGGCAACGAAGGCGTTCTGCAGGCCCTCGCCGTAGGGATCCTTGCGGGCGATGGTCGCACCGGCGGTGAAGCCGTTGTCGATGGCGTTCGAAGCCTGCACGGCGCCCTGGAGGGCATCGGACGGGGCCGTACGGAAGTACAGGCCGTTGTCCGGGTAGTCCGTCAGCGACGGAGCCGTGTTGGCCGGCGAGATCTGAAGAACGCCGTTGCTCGTGATCTTGTCAATGACGGTGAAGGTCACACCGGACGACGCGGCGCCGATGATTGCCTGCACGCCCTTGGCGAGGTGCGAGTCAACAGTCTGCGAAGCGATGTCGGTCTCGGTATCGCCGGAGTCGCCGTACTCGTTGACCACGGGCTGGCCGAGAACGCCGCCCGCCGCATCGATCTCTGCGACTGCAAGGTCGACACCCGCAAACTCGGGCGGGCCGAGGTAGGCGAGGCTGCCCGTTGCCGGGAGCAGTGTGCCGATCTTGAGCTGGGTGTTCTGGCAGTCAGTCGAGGGTGCGGGCTCGGCGGACGACGATGACGGAGCAGCGGAGGACGAGGCCGGTGCGGCGCTCGAGGACTCCGAAGTGCTGCTGCTGCCACCGCACGCTGCGAGCACGAGGCTCGCGGCGCCGAGGACCACGACTGCCCCCGCAATCGGGCTGCGTCGGATCATCAATTTCTCCTTAAGGGGTAGCGGGCCGCACCGGTGCACGACCGCGCCGTGTTTGTGGGTTGAAACTACCCTGTGGGCGGCCCGTCTTAGCACCCGCCCTGGGGGATCGTCACAGGATGGTTAGGAAACCGTGACACGGTCCGTTACCTATTCGTTATCTAAGTGGGCGTGTCCTCGGTCCCGGTGGCGAGAACCTGCCTGGCCACATCACCCAGTGGGAGGCGGGCGTCCATGGCGGACTGACGCAGCCACCGATATGCCTCCTCCTCCGTGAGCCCGAGTCGCTGGGCCACCACGGCCTTAGCGCGCTCGACGTCGCGACGGTCCGCGAGTCGCTGCTCCGCTCGCTCAGCCGCGGCAGCGGACTCCACCGCACGACCGCGCACATCCTGCAGGGTGAGCCATCCCGCCCAGGCCATCTCGATGGCGGGCACCAGGTCATCGCGGCTCACCGGCTTGACGAGGTAGGCCATGGCTCCAGCGTCGCGGGCCTGCACGATCCGGTCACGCTGGCCGAACGCCGTGACGACGATGACCGCGGTGGTCTCCCCCACGCGCCTTGTCACCTCGATGCCATCGAGTCCCGGCATGGCGATGTCGACGAGTGCCACATCGGGAACGAGCGCCAGGATCCGCTCGACAGCTGTCTGCCCGTCGGCGGCCTGGGCGATGACGTCGTAGCCCTCCTCTCGGAGGGTTTCCACGAGGTCCATCCGGATGACCGCCTCGTCTTCCGCCACGACGATGCGCGGGCGTGCCTGCGTCACGCGAGGAGCCTAGGCCAGCGCGGGTACCCTGTCGGCCTGGCCCCGGTATCCCAACCGGCAGAGGAAGCGGTCTCAAACACCGTCCAGTGTGGGTTCGAATCCCACCCGGGGCACCAGAGATTCAGGAGGCTCACTGGAGCGTGAGCGCGCCCACCTTGACGGCGTTCAGGATGCCGGTCGCCCGCACGGAGCCCGCCTGCCCCTTGACGCACTCCACGGTCACCGCACCACCCGGCTCGGGTATGTCGACGCTGGCTGCGAGCGGGAAGGTGACCTGCCCGAATGCCGTCAGCGTCGTGAATGTCTCACCCGGCGCATCGAGCCCGCAGGACACGGTGTCGAAGGGACCGCCGCTCTGGTCAAGGGAGAGGTACGCCGCCGCGTCGACGAGATAGGTGCCGGCGGGCAGGGTGAGTGTCGCAAGGACAACGGGTACGTCGGAGAAGGTGTCATCGCGTAGCGCCACGGAGAAGCCGTCGCTGGGGCCGATCGGGCCCTGCGGTCCCGGGTTGCCAACGTCGCCGGGCAGGCCCTGCGGACCGGGCGCGCCCTGCGGGCCACTCGCCCCGGTCGCGCCCTGAAGTCCCTGCGCACCCTGCGCACCCTGGGGACCCTGAGCGCCCTGCGGGCCCTGCTTGCCACGCGGACCCGGGAGACCGCGCTGGTTCCAGACGAGTCGCTCCTCACGAGCCGTGCAGGTGTCATCCGCGTTGATGATGCGCAGTTCCCCGGTCGCCTCTGTCACGCACGAAAACACCCGAGGCACGATCTTGGCGGTAGCGTCATCGCGTGCGGCGATCGCAGGCGCGACCAGCGCAGCGCCCAGCACCACTCCGGCGAGCGCGCCCGCGCCAACTACGAGCGGCACCCACTTCATCCGACCGCCTCCTACGCGCGCGGCCCTGGAACTGACTTAGGCCTCGAGATCCAGTGTGGACCTCTGCCCCGCAATTCTCGCGAGCAGTCCGTTCACGAAGGCCGGCGAGTCGTCCGTGGACAGCTCCCGCGCGAGCGTGACCGCCTCGTCGAGCGCCACAGCCTCGGGGACATCGCCCCAGAGGACCTCATAGGCGCCCAGCCGCAGAATTGCTCGGTCAACACCGGGCATTCGGTCCAGGGTCCAGCCCAGGGAGTACGTCGTGAGCAACTCGTCAATCCGCTCCTGGTGGGACTTCACGCCGGTGACGAGTTCGGTCACGTAGGGATTGAACGGCGAGTCGCCCTCCTCGGAGCGCAGTCGCTCGGAGTCGGCGAGAACGGTTAATGGGTCGACGCCGCGCAGATCGGCCTGGAAGATGACGTCGAGTGCGCGCTTGCGCGCTTTGTGGCGAGCGGACACGTCAGGTGACGCGACCGAGGTAGGAGCCGTCGCGCGTGTCCACCTTGACGCGAGTGTCCGCCTCGATGAAGAGCGGCACCTGGATCTCGGCGCCCGTCTCGAGGGTGGCGGGCTTGGTGCCACCTGTCGAGCGATCGCCCTGCAATCCAGGCTCGGTGTAGGTGATGGTGAGTTCGACCGCTGCGGGGAGCTCGATATAGAGGGCATTGCCCTCATGCATCGCGACGATGCACTCCTGGTTCTCGAGCATCCAGCGCGAGTTGTCGCTGACCACGGCGTTGGGGATCGTCACCTGGTCGTAGGTCGAGGTGTCCATGAAGACCCAGTCATCGCCATCGCGGTAGAGGTACTGCATGTCGCGCTTGTCGACGTTGGCCGTCTCGACCTTGACCCCGGCGTTGAAGGTCTTGTCGACCACCTTGCCCGAGAGGACGTTCTTGAGCTTGGTGCGCACGAAAGCCCCACCCTTGCCGGGCTTGACGTGCTGGAACTCCACCACGGTCCACAGCTGACCGTCGAGATTGAGCACCAGACCGTTCTTCAGGTCATTTGTCGATGCCACGTGCCGTCGTCCTCCCCTATCAGCCCAGCACCACGAGGTCGCGGGGCGACGTCGTCAGGGATCTGCTGGGACCCTCTCCCACCAGGATGGTGTCCTCGATGCGCACACCGCCCCTTCCGGGGAGGTAAATGCCGGGTTCGATGGTCACCGGTGAGCCGGCGGGGAGCATACCCGTGGACCGCTGACTGAAGAACGGCGCCTCGTGAATCTCGAGTCCCACGCCGTGCCCGAGGCCGTGATCAAAGTGGGCTCCAAACCCGGCATCCGCGACAACGGATCGGGCGGCGGTGTCCACATCGATCAGGAACGCACCTGAACGAGCTGCAGCTCGACCCGCCTCCTGCGCTCTCTCGACGATGCCATGGATCTCGCGCTGCCATTCGGCAGGTGTGCCCACGACGAAGGTGCGGGTCTCGTCGGCGTGGTAGCCACCCACAGCTGCCCCGAAGTCAATGAGCAGCAGGTCGCCGTCCTCCAGAGCGCGCTCCGACGGCTCGTGATGGGGCTTGGCCGAGTGTGGGCCGCCAGCCACAATCGTCTCGAAGGACAACTCATCGGCGCCCTGGTCGAACATCTCCGCCTCGAGCCACCGAGCGATCTGGCGCTCCGTCAGCCCCGCATGGATGCGCGGCAGGATCGCCTGGAGCGCGGCGTCACTGATCGCGCACGCTCGCTCGATGAGCGCGAGCTCGTCAGCGTCCTTGAGCATGCGGCAGGCTTCCACGACCCCCGTGGTCTCCTGCGGCGACGTCCCGATCACACCCTCGATTGCGCGCAGGTCGCTGACGCTGAGGTGAGCGGACTCCACCGCGAGCACTCCACCCCCCGCCGCGGCCCACGATGAGGCAACGGACGTGAGGGTGGCCCGGTCCAGGTGCACGGTCAGATCAGGACATTGCTCCTCCGCCTGCACGGTGTATCGGCCGTCCGTGCCGAGCAGGGCCGAGGAGTCCTCCAAGAGCAGCACAGCGTTGCTCCCGGTGAATCCCGTCAGATAGCGCACGTTGGCAAGGGATGTGACGAGCAGTGCTGTCGCACTCGGTACGGCGAGCTGTGCCTGTCGCCACGCCTCGACTCGTCGGCGCGCATGCACCTCAGGCATCCGGCGCGGTCCCGGCGATGGCGCGCAGGGCCAGGGCATACGACTCAATCCCGAAGCCACTGATCGATCCATTGACGACCGCCGCGATGACCGAGGTGTGCCGGAAGGCCTCCCGCGCTGCGGGATTGGACAGGTGGACCTCGACGGTCATCGATCCGACCTGCGCCAGCGCATCGCGCAGCGCATAGGAGTAGTGGGTGAATGCACCGGCATTGAGCACCACAGCAATGCGCTGGTCAGCCGCCTCGTGCAGCCACTGGACAAGCTCAGACTCCGAGTCGGTCTGCCGTACGTCGACATCGAGGCCGAGGTCCGCACCCCAGTTACGGCAGGCCTGCGACAGCTCCTCATGTGTCGTGTGACCGTAGATCTCCGGCTCCCTGACGCCCAGGCGCCCCAGGTTGGGTCCGTTGAGGACGAGCACACGCCGACCGGTCATGACGCCACCTCCGCATAGGCCGCCGCCAACAGGGCGGGGTCGGGTCCTTCGAGAAGCGACGGGCGCGCCACACCATCGAGGATGACGAAGCGCAACATGTCGCCACGGGCCTTCTTGTCGACGCGCATCGCTGCAAGCAGGCGATCCCAGCGCCCGCCGGAGTAGGTCGTCGGAAGCCCCAGCGCCCCGAGGACCTCCCGATGCAGGTCGACACTCGCATCGTCGAGCCGACCAGCGAGCCGGGCCAACTCGGCGACGTACACCATGCCCACGCTGATCGCGGCGCCGTGGCGCCAGCGGTAGTCCTCCACCCGCTCGATGGCGTGCCCCAGGGTGTGCCCGTAGTTGAGGGTCTCGCGCCCCATCGGACCACCCATCGACTCACGCAGGTCGCCGGACACGACATCGGCCTTCACCCGAATGGAGCGCTCGATGATCTCGCGCAACCGATTCGAGTCGGGCCGCACTGCATCATCGGGATCCGCTAGCACGAGATCGAGGATGGCGGGGTCGTGCACGAGGCCGCACTTGACGGATTCGGCCAGCCCAGCCACGAGGTCGTTGCGCGGAAGTGTCTCGAGTGCGGTCAGATCGCAGAGCACCCCGGCCGGCTCATGGAAGGAACCCACCAGGTTCTTGCCCGCCTCGGTGTTGATGCCGGTCTTGCCGCCCACGGCGGCATCGACCATGCCCAGCACCGTGGTCGGAACGTGAACGACGCGTACGCCGCGCAGCCAGGTCGCGGCGACGAAGCCGGCCAGGTCAGTGGTCGATCCGCCACCAATGGCCACGATCGCATCCGTGCGCGTGAAGCCCGCCTGGCCGAGGATCGACCAGCAAAAAGCCGCGACGTCGGGCGTCTTGGCGGCTTCACCGTCAGGCACCTCGAGTGCAATCGCTTCCAAGCCCTCCGCGATGAGATCCTCTCGAACCGCCTCAGCGGTCGGCGACAGCGCGGCAGGCGCGATCACAGCGACGCGGCGACAGTCCTCGCCCAGCAGCCCTCTCAGCTCACCAAGGAGGCCGTGGCCAACGACAACGTCGTACGGCCGCTCGGCACGGACGGAGATGCGCGTGATGTCCGGGGCGGTCACGACGCCTCCACCGCTTCCGCGACCGCTGCCACAACCTCATCGACCGTGCGCCCATCGGTGTCCACGGTCCATGAGGCGACCTCTTCGTAGAGCGGGGTGCGCTCGTCAAGCAGGGTCATAAGGGTGCCGCGCACATTCCCGAGGACAAGGGGTCGAGCGGTGTTGAGACCAACCCGCTTGGCCGCCTCGGACACGCCGACGCGCAGCCAGACGCACGGCGCTGCCACGAGTCGCGCTCGCGTGGATGCGTCCAGCACTGCCCCGCCACCGAGCGCGAGAACCCCGTCGGGCCTATCAAGGGCCGCAGCGATGACATCCCGCTCGTGAATGCGAAAGGCATTCTCCCCGTCGTCGACGAAGATATCCGCCACGCTCTTGCCCACTTCTGCTTCAACTATCTGGTCACTGTCGCGGAACTCGACGCCCCATCGTTTGGCCAGACGCCGGCCCACCGTGGACTTGCCTGCACCCGGGGCGCCCACGAGCACCACCGCGGTCACGAGAACGCCAGGTGCTCGATGTAGGAACGCAGATTGCGGCGCGTCTCGCCAACAGAGTCACCGCCGAACTTCTCGATCATGGCGTCGGCCATGACGAGTGAAACCATCGCTTCGGCGACAACCCCCGCGGCAGGCACGGCGCACACATCCGACCGCTGATTGATCGCCTTCGCCGGCTCGCCCGTCGCCACATCCACCGTTTGGAGGGCGCGGGGGATGGTGGAGATGGGCTTCATTGCGGCGCGCACACGCAGCGTCTCCCCTGTGGTCATACCGCCCTCGGTGCCACCCGATCGCCCAGACGTGCGCGTGAGCCGGCCGCCGTCGGACACGATCTCGTCCTGGGCGAGCGAGCCTCGACGGGCAGCGAGATCGAATCCGTCACCGACCTCGACACCCTTGATTGCCTGGATTCCCATCAGTGCCGCGGCAAGTTTCGCGTCGATCCGTCGATCCCAGTGCACATGACTTCCCAGACCCGGCGGGAGCCCGTGGACGACGACCTCGACGACACCGCCCAGGGTGTCACCGTCGCGATGCGCTGAGGCAATCTCGGCCTGCATGCGCTCACTTGCCGCAGGGTCGAGGGCTCGCACCGGATCGTCGTCGATGTGTGCGCGATCCTCAGCGAAGGGCACTGAATCCGGCTCGGCGACAGCCGTCCCGATGCGGACCACATGGCTTACGACCTCGATGTCGCCCACCTGCCTTAGGAACGCGCGCGCGACCGCTCCCAAGGCGACGCGGGCCGCCGTCTCACGGGCACTTGCGCGCTCCAGCAC
>JBMOIL010000095.1:0-9356 GCA_049317345.1 Candidatus Nanopelagicales bacterium | reverse complement strand
GTCATTGTCGAGGGTCTCAACTGGCGATGGATCTTCTGGATCAACCTGCCCATCGGCATCGTGGCCCTGCTTCTCACGTGGTGGGCCACACCGGAGACACGTGACATGAATACCGCGAGGCGCATCGACGTCCCCGGTGTGATCACTCTCGTCGGCAGCATCTTCCTGCTCTCGTGGGCACTCGTGCAGTTCGACACATTGCCCACCGCGGCCTTCGCCGGGATGATCCTCGGCTCGGTCCTGCTTCTCGTGCTCTTCGTGCTCATCGAGCGCCGCGTGGCAAGTCCCGTCATCAAGCTGTCCGTCTTCCGCATGCGCCGCTTCGACGGGGCCGTCCTGGCCAATCTCATCGCGAACTTCGTTTTCGGCGGCGTGGTCTTCTTCATGGCGCTCTACCTTCAGGTGGTCGAGGGCTTCGACCCGCTCAAGGCGGGGCTCCTGCTTCTGCCCGCCACGATCCCCATCCTCATCGTGAACCCGCTCGGCAACTGGCTCGGCCGCCGCTTCGGGCCCGCGTTGCCGACAGCCGTCGGCATGGCCTGCCTCGCTGCCGCAGCCTTCCTTCTGCTGGACCTCACCGGCGATTACTCGCAGCTCATCGCCCCCTTCATCCTCATCGGGATCGGCATCGGCCTGCAGATCACACCGTGTGCCGCCACAGCGGTGGAGAATCCCGGCGACGCTGGCGAGGGAGTGGTCTCCGGCGTCTTCAAGGCAGCCTCGATGATCGGCGGGGCACTCGGTGTGGCAGTCGGCACCGCGGTCTTCCAGAGCAGCGCCCGCAGCCAGCTCGAGTCAATCCTCACCAACCCGCCGTCCGAGACACTGGCCAAGGTGCTCGATGTCCTCACCGGCGGCCGCAAGCTGGAGGACGTGGCCTCGCTCATTCCCGGCGACGGAGGCCGGGTGATCACCGAGGTCTTCGATACCGCGGTCGGACTGGCGATGTGGCCGACCATCGTCCTGTCGCTCGTCGGAGTCATCGTCGCTATCGTGCTGCTCCGCGGCAAAGCGCCCGCAGGTGGCACGGGCCACTAGACCTGCAAAGGACGGCATCGATGAGCATCAAGGTGGGCGACCGCATCCCTGACGTGACCCTCCGGGTCGTGACCGAGGCGGGAGCGGATCCCGTTGCAAGCGCGGACCTGCTCGGTTCGGGCCGGGTCGTGCTCTTCGCCGTGCCGGGTGCCTTCACACCCACCTGCTCTCAGACTCATCTGCCGTCGTACGTCGAAACCGCCGATGACCTTGCGACAGCCGGTGTCGATCGCATCGTGTGTCTCTCCGTCAATGACCCCTTCGTGATGGCGGCCTGGGGCGCTTCACAGGGAGTCGGCCCGGAGATCGCTCTCGTTTCCGACGGAAACGCAGAGTTCACCGAGGCTGTCGGCATGAGTGTGGATGCCTCGCGCGCTGGCATGGGCAAGCGTTCAAGGCGCTACGCAATGGTGATCGAGGACGGTGTCGTCACGACATTCCTCCCCGAGGAGGACGGCTTCTCTGCAATCGTGAGCACGGGCCAGTGCGTCATGAACGCACTGAGTTCCTGACGGGAAGGCATCGCGGGAGCTCACCCGTGTACGCGATGGTGAGCGAGCGCGTGGGGCGCGTGAACGCGACGTAGAGATCCGTGCCTCGTCGCGCCGCCTCGGCGTCGATGAGGTCGGGTTCGACCACGCACACGTCATCGAACTCCAGGCCCTTCGCCTGGCCCACGGTGAGCACCGACACGACGGCGTCCAGTCGGTCGTCGCCATGACCCACCATGCCCACGGGCAGCACCTGTCGAAGTCGGCGTTCGATCGTGTCGACGAGCGAGGGCGCGGTGATCACTGCCACCCGGCCGGCGTCCTCGCGCAGTGCAGCAGCCGCCACCAGGTCGGCAACATCCTCGGGTGCGGCCACGGAGAGAAACACAGGGTCCTCGCCGTCACGGATCGACTCCACGGGAGCAGGTTCGCGTCCGCAGGCCAGGAGCACCTCGCGCGCCAGGTCCATGAAGGGGCGGGGCGTACGGTAGTTGACGCTGAGCCTCTCCACGCGCCAGCGCTGCTCGGTGCGGTGTCGCGACTTCGTGATGTCGCGCAGCGCCGTGGCCCATTCGCTCGCGCCGGCTGCCGAGGCGGTCTGGTCAAGATCACCCACCACGGTCATCGACAGCGATGGGCATCGCCGGGCAAGCACGCGCCAGGCCATCGGTGACAGCTCCTGGGCCTCGTCGACAACGATGTGGCCGTAGACCCACTCGCGATCCTCGGATGCACGGTCGGCGACAGAGCGAATCTCCCGCGGACCGTCGTACCTGTCGAGCAGTTGTTCTGCGGACACTCCACGGGTACCCGTCATCTCCAGCACGGACTGGGCGTATTCCTGCTCGGCACGTCGTTCGGCATCGGCGCGCGCCTGCGCCTGACGCTCAGCCTCGTCTTCCACGCCCAGCAACTCTGCCGCCTCGTCAAGGAGGGGTACGTCGGCCGTGGTCCAAGCGGCGCCGCGCGGGCGCTGAAGGAGGGCTCGATCGTCCCCGCGCATGCTCGGCGCAGCCGCAGCGAGCAGGTCCGGGTCGGCGTAGAGATCGGAGACGAGCCTCTCGGGCGTGATCGGCATCCAGGCGAGGTTGACCTCACGACGCACATCGCGGGATTCACGAAGGTCCTCGATGAGGATGTCGCGGTGGCCGTCCACTTCCTGGTGGCGCGCCTCCGCTAGCTCCCTGGCCAGCGCGTCTAGGAGCGTAAGCGCGAAGGTGCGCCGCGCGACATTGTGTGGACGGCGCGATGCGCGTGCGCGGTCGCGTGCAGCGATCACCATCTCCGGGGTGAGCACGATCGTCGTGCCACCAACGTCCAGTTTACGGGGACCGTCGGGCACGCGCTGGCGCGCACGCACCGCCCGGTGAATGACGTCGGCCATGGCGGCACGTCCCTTGATGGCTGCCACTTCCGCGGGCTCCCACGCTGTGGCATCCACGCCCGGGTAGAGCTGCCCCGGGGTGGAGAGCACGGCGGCGGTCTCTCCCAGCGCCGGCAGCACCTGGCCGATGTAGTGAAGGAAGATTCGATTAGGCCCAACGATGAGGACGCCGCTGCGCGCAAGCCGATCGCGGTAGGTGTAGAGCAGGTAGGCGGCACGGTGCAGCGCGACGACCGTCTTGCCGCATCCGGGTGCCCCCTCAACCACAAGGATGCCCTCGAGGGGGGAGCGCACGATCGCATCCTGCTCGGCCTGCATCGTCGCGACGATGTCGTGCATGCGACCCGTGCGACGCGCAGCGAGCGCCGCCATGAGGACTCCCCCGCCCTGCACGTCTTCAGCGTGGACTCCTGAGTCGCCCTCGGCGAGTGCCGACAGGTCGAGCACATCGTCTTCGAGCGAAGTCACTTCACGCCCGGACGTCACTATGTGGCGACGGCGTACGACTCCACGTGGGTTTGCGGAGGTGGCTTGGTAGAAGGGCTCGGCCGCGGGCGCGCGCCAGTCGGTGATCAGAGGTCGCTGATCATCATCGGCCAGTCCCAGTCGGCCGACATAGCGGGACTGGCCATCAGCGAGGTCGAGCCTGCCGAAGCAGAGTCGGGTTTCGGCCGCCTCCAGCGCCTGCAATCTCTCGGCATAGAGCTTGACGAAGGCGTCCTGCTCGGTCAGCGCCGCCGGCGTACCCGCCGTCTGATCATGCTGCGCCCGCCGGAGATCCTCACGCGTCCTTCGTCGCACCTCGTCGAGTCGGTCGTAGAGGGAGCCCACCACCGCGCGTTCGGCGGCGAGCTCTCGCTCTCGGCTGACCCCCACGGCATGCCTCCCAAAGAAGGGGAGCAACGATCATGCCGCACGGGCTCGGGGACGGCCCGTCGGGGGCGCTTAGCAGGAGGAGCGGGGCCTAGGCCAGGGAGAAGCTGCGCTTCGTCCAGTCCGCCCAGTCGATGTTCCACATCGCTCCGGGCCCCTCGAACCAGTCGAGGTCGACCCCGGTGCCGGTGGTGATGACCGGGTCCCCCTCGAAGGCGTGATCGTAGAACCAGATGGCGTCCTCCATCGACATGTTGGTGCAGCCATGCGATGTGGAGGCGATGCCGAGGTTGTAGAGATTCCACGGGGCGGCGTGTAGGTACTCACCGCTCGGGGTGAGTCGAAGCGCGTAGGGGACATCCACGTCATAGGGCTCACGAGGACCCGGATTAACCATTCGCTTCATGGCGTAACGCTCGAGGATGGTCTTGACGCCGGACGCGGTTTCCCAGGTGGGCTTGCCCAGCGAGACAGGGACCTTGCGAATGGTCAGGCCGTCGCGCTTGACCTTGCCGACGAGCTTGTCCGCCGGAATCGTGAAAATGAGTTCGCGTCCCACCCGGAATTTCACCGTGGGATCGAAGGTCGCGAGGCCGTTCTTTTTCCAGTCGAAATCGACCTTGACGTCGGTGTAGGCGGGCCAGAACTCCACGGGACGGAAGGCCATGGTCGTGTCGTTCGGCCAGCTCCACGCGGCAACGCCGAAGGGCTTGCTTGCGATCACGGTCGCGGCCTGCTCCAGGAGTGCCTTCTGCTTGTCGGGCACCGGATAGGCGAACTCAACGCGGATCACCGTGCCGACGCCGTAGAGATCCTTGACGCGCGTGGGATAGACGGTCGAGATGATGGCGGGATCCTTGTCCCACTCGAGCACGTTGATGTCAGGGGAATAGCTGCGAGCGGCTTCAGCGCCCATCTGCTCCGCCGTGTATGCGACCGGAGTGACCGCCTCTGCGCCATCGCCTTCGACGAGGACGTCGTCCTCGATCGGCGATGGCGTCACGATGGAGGCAACCGCTGTCGAGCCAGTCCAGGGTGACGAGAGGCCGAAGGCGACGCCACCCACGATGGCGACAGCCGCGAGCGCGGCGATACCGGCGACGACGCCCGCGAGGCGCACCGCGACTCCGCCCAGCCCCGTGTCCGGGCGGGCATGCCTGCCTGCCATGTCCCCATGGTGGCAAATGCCAGGGGATGTGTGGCGGATGAGGTCGGTGTGGCGAAGGAGCCGTTATCCCCCTGTGACCTGGACGGGGATGCCAAGGGGGGATCCCCGGAGACAGGACACCTGGGAGACTCCCCCTGTGGAGGACGAGCTGGACCGCAGCATCCTGGCCCTTCTCGGGGCCCAGGGTCGGATGTCCTACGCCGACCTCGCTCGCGAGACGGGCCTATCCACCTCGGCTGTCCACCAGCGCGTGCGCCGCCTGGAGGAGCGAGGGGTCATCTCGGGCTATCGCGCGGTCATCGATCCGCGCGCGATCGGTCTGCCGCTGACCGCACTCATCGACCTCACCCCACTCGACCCCTCGGCCCCCGATGACATCCCGCAGCGGGTCGAAGGCTTCGAGGAGATCGAGTCGTGCTGGTCGGTGGCGGGCTCTGCCTCCTACGTCGTGAAGGTGCGCGTCACCGAGCCCGCTGACCTGGAGGATCTGCTGGCCCGTATCCGAGCAGCCGCGGGTGTGTCCACGCGCACCACGATCGTGCTCTCGACCCCCTTCGAGGGTCGCCCACCGGTCGTGTGACCTACGCACCCATCTCGCGTGCGATGGCCGCCGCGAATGCGTCGACATCTTCGGGAGTGGTGTCCCAGGAGCACATCCAGCGCACCTCACCCGTGTGGTCGTCCCAGGTGTAGAAGCGGTAGTCGCGCTGGAGTCGCTCAGTGACAGCCGGCGGCAGGATCGCGAAGACGGCGTTGGCATCGACTCGGCGCATGACGTCAACGCCAGGGATGGCGCGCACGGCAACCTCGAGGCGACGCGCCATCTCGTTGGCATGGCTCGCATTGCGCAGCCACAGGTCATCCGTGAGCAGGGCGGCCAGCTGCGCGCTCACGAATCGCATCTTGCTGGCGAGCTGCATCGCGGACTTGCGCAGGAAGGGCACGTCGCGCGCGAGGTCAGGGTCGAGCACGATCACCGCCTCAGCTCCCATGGCGCCGTTCTTCGTGCCGCCGAAGGAGACGGCATCGACTCCGACGTCAGTGGTGATCTCACGCAGGGCGACACCGAGACTCGCGGCCGCGTTGGCCAGCCGCGCGCCATCGAGATGCAGACGCAGCCCGCGCGCGTGCACGTGGTCGGCGAGCTGGCCAAGCTGGTCGACGGTGTAGGCCGTGCCGAGCTCTGACGACTGCGTGATCGTCACGACCGACTGCTGGGCGCGATGCACGTCACCCGCGCGCACGGCATGAACGTCGACGAGTTCCGGGGTGAGCAGGCCATCGGCCGTGGGGACGGTCCACAGCTTGAGCCCGGCGACCTTCTCGGGGGCGCCACCCTCGTCGACATTCACGTGCGCGGACTCCGCGCAGATCACAGCTTCCCAGGGCCGGCACATGGACTGCAGTGCCACGACATTGGCGCCGGTCCCATTGAAGACCGGGAAGACCTCGGCCTGCGGGCCGAAGTGCTCACGCACAAGCGCGCGCAGGTGCTCGGTCTCATCGTCATCGCCGTAGGCCACCGCGTGTCCGGCGTTGGCGCGAGTGATCGCCTCCAGCACCTCCGGATGGATCCCGGCGTAGTTGTCGCTGGCGAAGCCCCGCCAGGGTGCAGACATGTCAGGCCTCCGTGAGGTCGCGGCGCGCTCCGTTAGGAGCATCACCCCCGACGATCCCATGGATCGCCGCGGCGAGATCCACCGTGTCGGTGTAACCGGGGAAGGACTGCTCCGGCTGAGACTCCCGCATCGACGCATCGACCAGCGCCTTCACCGCGATGATGACCGCGCGCGCAGAGGTGTCCTTGAATGAGTGGGCGAGACCCCCCACCCAGGTCTCGGCTGCAGCCTTGGCGGTCGCATAGGCGACATTTCCCGCTGTCGGCTTCGTCGCGGCGGTGCTCGACACGATCACGTAGCAACCACCCGAGGCGATGAGCGCATCACGGAAGGCCACGGTCGTCGTGCGTACCGTGCCGAAGACACCGGGTGCGATCGCACCCCAGGCCTCCAGTGCACCGAGGTCGACTGTCTTCGAGCCCTGCCAGCCGCCGACGAGGTGCACGACCGCATCGATGCGCCCACGGCGTGCCAGGACATCGTCGCGGAAGCGAGCCACGTCATCGACGTCGAGTAGGTCGACGACAGCCGCCTCGCCGGACACGGGCGCCGCCGCCTCCTGAGCCAGATCCTCACGTCGATCGACCACGATCACGTCGTGATCTGAGCCGAGCGAACGCGTGACCGCGCGGCCGCCCATGCCTGCCCCCAGCACGATGGCGACGGGGCGAGTCATGCCGCCATCCCCGTGATGCCGCGGGCAGAATCGATGGCCGGCGCGAGGGCCTTGCGCAGGGACTCGTAGAACACATTGAGCGGGAACTCGTCCGGGAGGACAGCATCGACAGCCTCCCGCGGCTCACTCGGCAGCGCCTGCGCACCACGAGCCCATACCGACTGCGGATGCGGAGGCACGAGCGAACTCACGAATTCGTAGGCAGCCAGCCAGTGCCCGAGCCGAGAGCGATCAATGCCTTCGCGGTAGAGCGTCTCGACCTCATCGCACAGCGCATCCATGCTCTCCTGCACGCGCGACCAGTCGATCACCAGCGTGTTGTCGGTCCAGCGAATCACGCCGGACTTGTGCAGCCAAGCGAAGATGATCTGCCCCGCGAGGCCGTCGTAGTTTCGCTCGCGATCTCCCGTCGTGGGAAAGCGGAAGAGTCGGTCGAAGAGGACGGCGAGGCGCACGTAGGGGGCGAGGACGACTCCGCTTTCCTCCAGGTGGCGCGTCTCGCGGAAGGTCCACAGATCGCAGCGCAGCTCTTCGAGGCCGTACATCCAGTAGGGCATCCGCTGCTTGATCATGAAGGGGTCGAACGGCAGATCACCGTGACTGTGAGTGCGGTCATGCACGAGATCCCACAGCACGAAGGTCTCCTGGGCGAGGCGCTGGTCGGCCAGAAGGAGTTCGGCTTCGGGGGGCAGTGCGACGCGCAGTTGCTCGGCGGCCGCCTGGGACACGTGCCGGAAGCGCGCAGCCTCGCGGTCGCAGAAGATGCCGCCCCAGGTGAACTTCACGACCTCGCGCGTCGCGACCGTCTCCGGGAAGAGCACGGCCGAGTGCGTGTCGTATCCGGAGGTGAAGTCGACGAATTCGATCGGGACGAAGGCGGCGTTGTCGTACGCCGTCGCCTCGAGTGCGGCGATCCACTCGGGCCAGACGGTGCGCACCACGACGGCCTCGACGTTGCGATTGGGGTTGCCGTTCTGGGTGTACATCGGGAAGACGACCAGGTGCTCTACGCCGTCACGACGATGCTCATCGGGGTGGAAGAGCTGCAGCGAGTCGAGGAAGTCCGGCACTCCCAGGCCACCTTCACGCCATGACCGGAAGTCCGTCACGCACGCAGCGAGATAGTCGGCCTGATGCGGCACGAGCGGGGCGAGTTGCTCCAGGTCGAGGATGATGCGGTCGATGCACGCGTTGGCCAGGGCAACATCGCCGCTGACGGATCCATCCGCCTCCTGGAGCGGACGCAGCGTCTCGACGGCATCGACGAGATCGGCCCACGCAGCGTGCTCGACGATGGCACTGCGCTGCTCCTCAACCCCGCCGGCACTGCGCCGAGCCGCCGTCCACGTGACGAGTCGCTGCCAGAGCAGACGATGATCGAGATCACCGATGGAGTCATCGCCGGCGAAATCCGAGTCGGCGACGACGAGGACGCGGCCTTCTCCAGCATCCACCCCCGCGATTACGGGAGCGCCAGCCGGCATCGCGGTGTCGGCGGTGCGCGCGAAGACATAGGCGTCATCGGCGGCGGCGAGGACCCCTGCTCGATAGACACAGGCACTCGAGACGCCCGCAAAGACATCGGTGCCACGCGCCGTAGAGGGTGACATGAGTAGCCAGGTCGACACGTCGTTGAATCGGTGCACCGGATCCTGAGCGGTGCACGTGACGACATCGATGCCGAAGCGTGTGGTGATCTCGGAGAGGTTGTTGCCGTACTTCGACTGCTCGGTTTCCGCCAGGACGAGCAGACCGCCGCCTGCGCGCACGAAGGATTCGATGGCGCCCACCTCGGCGGTGGAGTACACAGGTGAGCCTTCGCCGGTTGTTGCCTCCCACTCGTCGGTGGAGCAGTGCGGCAGGACGAGCACATCGACCGTGCGCAGGGTCTCGGCGTCGATGAGGCCCGCGATGTGCGCCTCGACCTCGAAGCCCGCTCGGCGCAGCACCTCGGCGGCCTCCGCGTAGGAAGCATCCGCCGGGTTGGCCGGGGCCATGCGAGCAGCCAGGTCCGGACGGGTGGTCCAGGCCTGGCGGTGGCTCTCGTCGATGAGCACGCGAGCGAGGGGACGCATGACGACTCCTGAGTTGGGGGGCGAAGCGGCGT
>JBMOIL010000094.1:0-9473 GCA_049317345.1 Candidatus Nanopelagicales bacterium | reverse complement strand
ATGCCGAACGACCCCTCGATGAAGTAGCCGATATCGAGCCGCGTCGCGGGGCGACCGGCGCGACGGCATCGGCGCAGCGCGAGTGCTCCGGCGAGGTTGCCCGGCACGTAGTCATAACCAAAGGCCGTGATGAGTCGAGCGCCGCTCGCAGCAGCACGCGGACCGAAGTCCTCGAAGACGCGTCGGATGAAGGGAGGCTCACCCGTGGAGTCGAGGTACGCCGCACCCGCGTCGACGGCGGCTGTTACCGCGGCGTCACCCCACTCGACGAAGGGCCCCACGGTGGAGACCAGGACGTCATCGGAGGATTCGATGAGTCGTCGCACCGATGCCGGGTTGCCCGCGTCGGCAATGGCGATGCTGGGCTCGGTGGCCGGGCGGGGTGCGAGGGGTGCGAGGCGGTCGGCAAGCCGTGCGACCGCGTCATGGCGTCGCCCAGCGAGCACGGGGGCGAGGCCCGCGCGCACCATGGCTTCGGCGGTGAGGCGGCCGGTGTAACCGGTGGCTCCAAGCAGGACGACGCGCACGGACATCACGCTAGCCTGCGCCGGTGGAGTATGCGAGAGCCGCTCAGGAGCCGGGCACGCGACTGTGGCATCCCTTCGCCGACATGGCTGCGGTGTCGGCCTTGGGCGAGCTCGTCATCGATCGTGGGGAGGGGGCCTACGTCTTCGACGAGGAAGGCCGTCGATATCTCGATGCTTCGGCAGGTCTGTGGTACTGCAATGTGGGCCACGGGCGCGCGGAGCTCGGGGAAGCGGCAGAAGCGCAGATGCGTCGGCTCGCGTCGTACTCCACCTTCGGTGACCTGGCGACGCGCCCGGCCCTCGATCTCGCGCAGCGACTTGCCGCGCTCGCGCCGATGGATGACGCACGGATCTTCTTCACCAGCGGCGGGAGCGACTCCGTCGATACGGCGGTCAAGCTGGTGCGCCGTTACTGGGCCGAGTGTGGTGAGCCGTCACGCACGGTGATCGTCACGCGCGAGCACGCCTATCACGGCATGCACCTCGCGGGGACGAGCCTGGCGGGCATCGAGGCCAATCGGGCGGGCCACGGCGACCTCGATCCCGCCGTCGTGCAGGTCCCCTGGGATGACGCCGATGCCCTTGACCTGCTCCTGAGTGAGCGGTCGGACGTCGCAGCCTTCTTCTGCGAGCCGATCATCGGGGCCGGCGGGGTTTACGCACCCCCCGACGATTACCTGGCTCGCGTGCGCGAGATATGCCGTCGGCACGGGGTCCTCTTCGTGGCCGACGAGGTGATCTGCGGCTATGGGCGCGCGGGTGCGATGTTCGCCAGCGAGCGCTGGGCGCTGGACCCGGACATCCTGCTGAGCGCCAAGGGCATCACCTCGGGCTACATCCCGCTGGGCGCGGTCCTGGTCTCCGGTCGCGTCGCGGCACCCTTCTGGACAAGCGGTGCCAATCCCGTCATGTGGCGGCACGGTTACACGTACTCCGCGCATGCCACCGCGTGCGCCGTCGCCATGGCCAATCTCGACATCCTCGAGCGTGAGGGACTGGTCGCGCGCGCCGATGCGCTGCAGCATCGCCTCGCCGAAGCCCTACGTCCGCTCGCGGCGTACGACGTCGTCAGCGAGGTGCGCGCGGGAGTGGGCGTGCTCGCTGCCGTGGACTACACGCCCGATGCCAAAGCAGCAGGGGTCCCGGCGCGGGTCCTCGCGGGCTTGCGTGAGCGTGGCGTGCTCACCCGCAATCTCGCCTCGGGTGCACTCCAGGTCTCACCCGCATTCGTCATCGACGGTGCCGGCATCGAACTACTGGGTGCGGCCGTGGGGGAGTCGCTGTCAGCAGCGGGAGGGGTCAGGGCACGCGTGCAGCCGAGTGGGCTCCTGCCCGACATCACCAGCGATGAGGGAGTGGACGCCTTCGACGACCACCACTACCTGGAGCAGGTCCCTCCCCATCACTGACGCTCGCGTGTGGGCATAACCCGCTGCACGACGCCTGGGTGTTCCGGTTTCCTGACTTCCTCGTCGTGGGGACCGAGAGGGTCGTAGTCTCCCTCGGGTGAGCCTGACAGAGGCGGGCTTGCCGGCCCGCCGGGCCCGAGCGAAGGGAATTCCGATGGACCAGGGCACCGTCAAGGAATTCGTCCGCCCCACGGGCGATGACCCGACGACGGTGTGGCAACCCGGCGATGCCTGGCTTGCCGGTGGCACCTTCCTCTTCTCCACGCCGTTGCCCGACATGCGACGCCTGATCGATCTGACCGCCCTGGGCTGGCCCAATCTCGTGGTGGGTCCGCAGAGTCTGCAGATCGCTGCCACCTGTCGCGTGGTCGACCTCTACAACTTCACTCCTCCGCCGGACTGGTCGGCGGGCCCCTTCCTTCGTGAGGCCGTCGATTCCTTCCTCGCTGGCTTCAAGATCTGGAACAGCGCCACCGTGGGCGGCAACATCTGCACCTCGCTGCCCGCCTCGCCCATGACCACCATGGCGGCTGCGCTCGACGCGACCCTGGAGATCTGGAGCCCCGGCGGAGCGCGCCGCACCATGAAGGTCCCCGACTTCATCCTGGGCAACCACGTCAATGCCTTGCAGCCCGGCGAGATCCTGCGCTCGATCGATATTCCCCTCGAGTCGCTCAAGCGTCGCTACTCCTATCAGCGCTTCACGCTCACCAAGCACGGTCGGTCGAGCGAGTTCCTCGTCGGTACGTCGGATTCGACCAAGGGCGACTTCATCCTCACCATCACGGCCGCCACGTCGCGCCCGTTCATCCTGCGGTTCGGCGCGATCCCCACGGCCGACGAGTTGCGCGCGGCCATCGACAACGGAGTCCGCGACGGTGACTACTTCGATGACCCCAACGGCAGTCCCGCACATCGCAAACACATGACGTACCACTTGGCCGAAGTCATTCGCGCCGACCTTGCTGGGGAGGCGTGATGTCCTTCATCGTCAACGACCGGGAATTCACAAGCTCCCCGGCCCCGGGCCAGTGTCTGCGCACGTTCTTGCGCGACCTCGGCCACACCGGCGTCAAGAAGGGCTGCGACAGCGGCGACTGCGGCGCCTGCACCGTCTGGATCGACGGCCACCCCGTACACAGCTGCATCACCTCCGCCGAGCAGATGCGAGGACGCAGCGTCACGACCATCGAGGGGCTTGCGGATGGAGACTCGCTGCACCCCATGCAGGACGCCTTCCTGAATTCACCTGGATTCCAGTGCGGCTTCTGCACGGCCGGCATGATCATGACGTGCGCGTCGCTCAACGACGAGCAGCGCGCCGATCTGCCAGCCTCCCTGCGCGGCAGCCTCTGTCGATGCACGGGCTTCCGGGCGATCCACGACGCGATCGAAGGGATCGCTCACGTGGAGACCGATGTCTCGCCCGGCAAGGAGATCGGCGCCAGCGTGGGGGCTCTCCAAGGCCACGGTGTCGTGACAGGCTCGGTGCGCTACACCCTCGACGAGGTGCCGACGGGCACCGCCCACATCAAGGTGGTGCGCTCGCCGCACCCGCATGCACGGGCGATCCGCATCGACACGGCCGCGGCCCGCGCTGTGCCGGGAGTGCTCGCGGTCTACACCTGGGAAGACGTGCCCCGCAAGAGGTTCACCACGGCGCTGCACGAGAACCATCTCGTCGAACCCGATGACACCCTCGTCCTCGATCAGGTGGCCCGCTTCAAGGGACAACGCATGGTGGCGGTCGTCGGTGACACAGTCGCGTCAGCTGAGGAGGGTTGTCGTCAGATCGTCATCGAATGGGAGGTGCTCCCCGCCGTCCTCGATATTGAGGAGGCGATGCTGCCCGGCGCACCGCACGTGCATGACCGCAGTGAGGACGCCTGGATAACGAAGCCGGAGAAGAACCTCCTCATCGACATGACCTTCGGCCGCGGCGACGTCGACGAGGCCCTGGCCTCGGCCGACGTCGTTCATCGCGCGACCTACCGCACGCCCCGACAGTCGCACGCTCAGCTCGAGACCCATGGCAGTGTCGCGTGGGTTGATGAGGGCGGAGTCCTGCACGTGCGCACGAGCTCGCAGGCACCGTTCATCTGCAAGGAGAAGATCTCCTACGTCTTCGGCATCCGACGGGACCTCGTGCACGTCTTCACCGGACGTGTCGGCGGGGGATTCGGCAGCAAGCAGGAGATGCTCACCGAGGACCTGTGTGTCCTCGCCGCTCTCGACCTGCGCATCCCGGTGCAGTGGGAGTGGACCCGTGAGGAAGAGTTCATCGGGGGCACGTCGCGCCATCCGATGATCATCGAGGTCGCGCTAGGCGCCACGAAGGATGGCGAGCTCACGGCGATGGCGATTGACATCACCTCCAACACCGGCGCCTACGGCAACCATGGCGGTGAGACGCTGGGCGCGAGTTCGGCCGCACTGGCGTGGTACCGCTGCCGCAACAAGCGGTTCAGTGGACGCGCGGTCTACACCCATACGGTCCCGGCAGGCGCCATACGCGGCTATGGAGCCGCCCAGCCGACCTTCGCGATGGAGTCGGCGATCGACGAACTGGCGGGCCTCCTCGGCCTGACCCCCCTGGAGTTCCGTCGCCGCAACGCGGTGCAGCCAGGCGACAACCTCGCCGTCGGGGGTGCGCCGATCGACGAGTGCCTGGGCAGCTACGGGCTCGACCAGTGCCTGGACACGGTGCAGAGCGCCATCGAGTCGGGACCTTCGCTTCCGGCGCCCGAGGGGCCCGAGTGGTCGACGGGAATCGGTTACGCCATGTCGATGTACGACACGTCGCCGCCCACCGAGCACCGATCGGAGGCCAGCGTCGAGCTGCTGCCCGATGGCACCTACCTCGTGCGCGTGGGCACCTGCGAGTTCGGCAATGGCACGACGACGAGCCACGTGCAGTTCGCGGCGGCCGCCCTAGGCACCTTGATGAGCCGCGTGGCCATCCGATACGGCGACACGGCGGAGTCAGGCTGGGACACCGGTGCCTTCGCGCAGACCGGGCTCTTCGTGGCGGGTCGAGCCGTGACCTACGCGGCCCAGGGGCTGCGCCAGCGTCTCCTGGAATACGCCGAGCGAGTATTCGGCGAGGGCGCATCCGTCGAGTTGCTCGCGGATGCGGTGGTCTCCCACGGTCGGCAGATCACGCTGGCGGAGCTCTGGCAAAGGGCTGATGCGGAAGGGGTTGCCCTGAGTCAGGCCCGCAAGGCATACGGGTCGCCCGTGAGCGTCGGCTTCAACGTCACCGGCGTGCGCGCGGCCGTCAACAGCGTGACCGGCGAGATCCGATTGCTACAGGTGGCGCACGGTATCGATGCGGGCACGGTCATCAACCCGCAGCAGCTGCGCGGCCAGGTCGAGGGCGGCGTAGCCATGGGCATCGGCTTCGCCATGACCGAGTGGTGGCAGATGGACGACGAGGGCACGGTGCTGAATCCGGGCATCCGCATGTATCGAATGCCCAACTTCGCCGACGTTCCGCCCATCCAGGTCTCCTTCGCCGACGACAAAGACAGCGTGGGGCCCTTTGGCGCCAAGGGGTGCGCGGAGTCGCCTATCGATCCGGTCGCCCCTGCGATCGCCAATGCAGTGGCTGATGCCACGGGCGTGCGGATCCGCGAGCTCCCGCTGGTACCCCCGCTCATCTTCGCCCAGCTCTACGACGCCTACTGCGAGCGCGTGTCCTAGACAGCGCCAGCGCCGCAGCCCTTAGTCCGCAGACTTGGTGCCATTGGCCTGCTGCTTGAGCAGGTCGCGAATCTCCTCGAGCAACTGGACGTCGGGGGGCCGCGTGTCGACGCCTCCCTGCCCCGTCATCGCCCGGTACTTGTTCATCGGCAAGACGAAGAAGAAGTACAAAGCGGCGAGGGTGACAAAGAAGGTGATCACCGCGCCGATGAGCAGCGCGAAGTTGATTTCGTATCCCTCGGCCAGCGTGATGGTGCCACCGATGCTGCCGTCCGAACCCCCAAGGAGGCTCAGGATCCAGCCGACGAGCGGCTCGATGAGCGCCTGGGTCACGGCCGCGACGAGGGCGGCGAGCGCGGTGCCGACCGCCACGGCCACGGCGAGGTCGATGACGTTGCCCCGGAAGACGAATTCCTTGAATCCCTTGATCATGCGGGTGTTCCTCCCGATCTCGTTGCCCTGGATCGATGCACCGCATGTCAGCGCAGGACGACCCCTAGGCCGGGCTGCGTGCCCGCGGCAGCGAGCGCGACCGCTGTGCGGCGGTCCGTCGCGACGACGATGAGACTACCGGCGGTGCGTGAGTCGCGTCCCAGGCCCGCCGATGTGGATACTCGAGGGACCGTGACCACCTGCACGCCCTCCGCGACGATCCGAGCGCCGGTGTCCCCGGAAGCCAGGACGAGGTCGATGACGGAACCGGGGCTGAGCAGGGTGGCGGCCTCTGCGTCGGCCAGGCGCACGGGCACGGTGTGCAGCCCGTCGGGGCGGGGGCCGGTGGTCATGAGGCGGCTGCGCGTGAGGGGCTCCCCCATCGCGATGCCGCTGGCGATCATGCGGCCGAGGGCATCAGCGGGATCCGTCACGGCACCGGGTGGGACATAGTCGGCCGGTATCGCATCGACGGCGAGGTCTTGCTCGGTGAGGGTGGAGCCTGCCGGCAGGTCAGCGGAGGCCACGATGACGTCGACGAGATCCGCCGACGTGGGTCGGAGGGTGACGGCGAGCAGGAGGACGGCGAGTCCGGCGCTCGCGGCGGCGAACGGCCGGCGAAAGCGATAGACGAAGAGTCGCGCGGGAGTCACGCCCCGACGCTAGGCGTTTGCGCACGGGTGGGTCTGCGCTCATCCACAGGTCCGAGGTCTCCCCGGGTGGTCGACTCCCGAAGATGCGATGTCTATGACGTCGAGGACGTGCCCGACGTCGACGAGGTGGAGCTCGTCGATGACGCAGGTGACGATGCTGTTGACGTCGATCCGCCCGGGGGTGTGGACCCGCCCGATGTCGAGGAATCGGTCTTCTTGGCTGTGCCGTCACTCGATCCGCTCGACGACGAGGAGTCGGAGCCGGACTTGCGCGAGTCATTGCGGTAGAACCCGGAGCCCTTGAAGACCACGCCCACGTTGCCGAAGAGCTTGCGCAGATTGCCGCCGCAGTCGGGGCAGGTCGTCAGCGGATCGTCGCTGAACGACTGGACCGCCTCGAGTTCGTGACCGCAGGCGGTGCACGCGTACTGGTACGTGGGCACTCGAACCTCCTTGGGGACGGGAAATGTTAGCACTCACTGGGGGTGAGTGCTAATCGTGTGGGCAGGCCTAGGGATGGGCGGCGTGACGAGAGACGTGGCGCGGGTAGTGTCCTCGACGTGGCTATCAGCGTCGAGCATCTCGGCAAGTCTTTCGGCAGCCTTCGCGCGGTCGATGACCTGTCGTTCACCGTCCCCGATGGCGTCGTCACGGGCTTCCTGGGCCCGAACGGCGCCGGCAAGTCCACCACCATGCGGCTCATGCTGGGCCTGGACCGAGGGGAGGGGCACACCGACTTCGACGGCAAGCCCCTGCGTGATCACGCGCATCCCAGTCGGGTGGTGGGCACCCATCTCGATGCACGTCCGTTCCTGCCGGGGCGTACGGCGCGTGATCACCTCCGCATGCTCGCGACGGAGGCCAAGCTCCCTGCATCGCGCATCGACCACGTCCTCGCCATGGTGGGCCTGACGGAGGTCGCCGACGAGCGGCCGAAGAACTTCTCCCTCGGTATGGCGCAGCGACTCGGTCTCGCGGGTGCCGTCCTGGCAGAGCCTCAGGCGCTCATGCTTGATGAGCCCGCCAATGGTCTGGACCCGCAGTCCATCCAGTGGCTCCGTGAGTTCCTGCGCCACTACGCCGCGGAGGGGCGCGCCGTACTCGTCTCGAGTCACCTGCTGTCGGAGATGCAACTCATGGCCGATCACGTCGTCGTCATCGCTCGCGGTCAACTCGTCGCGGACGGCACCATCGACGAACTTGTCTCACAGCGCAGCGATGTCATCGTGAGGTGCACCGACTCCGCTCGCCTGGCCGGCCTGCTCCGTGCATCGGGCGGGTCGGTCACCGAGGAGGCAGATGCGCTCGCAGTGACCGGACTCACCACCGATGAGATCGGGCGCCTCGCTTTCGACGGAGGGGTCGCCGTGCTCGAGCTCGCAACCCGCAAGGCGAGCCTGGAGGAGACCTTCATGCAACTCACCGGAGACGGCCAGCAGTTCGCATTCGGGGAGACGTCATGACCGGGGAACTTCGCTACGAGTGGGTCCGCATCAGCACGGTGCGCTCCACGTGGGCCCTCATTGGCATGGCCATGCTCGTGCCCGCGGGTCTTGCGCTCTTCGTGTCCTGGCTTGTCGGCAGCCTCGGCCCCGATGCTGGTGGCCCGCCCGACGGCTCGGGTGCGGGCGGCCTCGCCGGCTTCCTCCCCCTGACCGCTGCCGTGCTGTGCGCCATCGGCGCGGCTGCCTTTGGCCAGGAGTACCGCCACGGCCTCATCCGCATCACGCTCGCGACCTTCCCGCGTCGCACTCCCGTCTTCATCGCCAAGACGCTCATGGTCGCCATCGTCATTGTCGTCGCGGCCATCCTCGCCATCGCGATGATCGTGCTCGCGCAGGCGCTGGGTGGCGTGATCGCCGGCACGGGCGCCATCTGGGATGAGACGGCATGGGGCGCGTCCGGGGTGCGCGCCGTTCTCTACGTCGTGCTCTTCGTCCTCATTGCCCTCGCGATCACCGCGCTCACGCGCAACCAACCGGTCGGGATCATTGCGCCGATCGTCCTCGCGGTGCTCATTGAGCCGATCGTGAGCGCCATCGCCTTTGTCCAGGGCTGGACGTGGATCGACTGGCTGCTTCCCTTCTCCGGCGGCGCGGCAGCAGTGTCGACGGAAGGCGCAGAGGCGTGGGGTCATCTCGCCGTCTTCGGCGGCTGGTTCCTCATCATCGCCATCCCCGCGTGGATCCTCTTCGTGCGACGCGACGCCTGATCCATGGCCCGCACGCGTGGCCGCGCTGAGCGTCGCGACCACGCCCGGGCGCTCGTCGCGGTTGCGGTGGGAGGCGCTCTCGGCGCCACGGCTCGTTACGCCGTGGACGTGGCCGCCGATCGGTGGGGGATCGCACTTCCCTGGGCCACCCTCGCCGTCAACGTCCTCGGTTGCGCGCTCATGGGCCTGCTCGTCGCCTACGTGCTCGCGCATCCGGCGCGCCACCTGCTGTGGCGACCTTTCCTCGGCGTAGGCGTGCTCGGCGGCTTCACCACCTTCTCTGCCTTCGCCGCTGATGCTGTGCTGCTCGCGGACCAGGGGGCCGGGGCGACGAGCGCGGCGTACGTCGTCGCCACCCTTGCCGGTGGGCTTCTCGCGCTGTGGGGCGGCACATCGCTCGGCCGCTCGTTGCGCCGACGCAGGCCGGTCACATGATCGACGTCCTTCTCGTGGCTCTCGGTGGCGCGCTCGGTGCCGCGGCGCGCTACCTGCTCATCCTCCTGGTGGGCGGTCGATTCCCCTGGTCCATCCTCATCGC
>JBMOIL010000093.1:0-9520 GCA_049317345.1 Candidatus Nanopelagicales bacterium | reverse complement strand
TGCCCATCTGAGCGAGGACATTCAGTGTCCATCTACATCAGCTGTGGATGGACATCCAATGTCCATCCAACGGGGACATGGTGACATTCCTAAAGGTTCTTGAGCCCGCCCGGTACCGCGCGCCTGGGCGGAATGTTGTGGCCGTCGCCTTCAGGTGATTTTGGAGGCCCGGGTCACCCTTTCCTAGGATTCACGAACACCGGGTGGTGTAGTGAGCGCCGTGGGACAGTCGCTGAAATCGAGACTGGCGTCCGGCAGCGTCGTGCCGCAGAAAACCGCGCCGGTCAGGTTCGCTCCGGTCAGGTTCGCTCCGGTGAGGTTCGCGCCGGTCAGGTTCGCGCCGGTCAGGTTCGCGCCGGTGAGGTTCGCCCAGTCCAGCTGCGCGTCGGTCAGGTTCGCGTAGTCAAGGATCGCGGTCGCCAGGTTCGCGTAGTCAAGGATCGCGGTCGTCAGGTTCGCGTAGCCAAGGTTCGCGGACGTCAGGTTCGCGTAGCCAAGGTCCGCGTAGGCCATGTTCGCGGCGGACAGGTCTGCGCCGGCAAGGTCTGCGTTTTGACAGTTGGGATCGCACGCCGGCACCGACCGCGTCATGGGACCGCGTGGGTTGGTGGGACTGAAGTCTGCACCCACCAGGGATGCCTCATGGAGGTGTGCGTGGCGCAGAATCACTCCCCGGAAGTTGGCCTTGTCTAGGCGCGCACCGCGCAGGTCGGCTCCGTGGAGCTTTGCCCGGGCGAACGTCGCTCTTCGAAGGTCACCATGATGCTCGAACGTCCACTTGTGGACCACGTCCCGGCAGTTCACCCCGGGCCCGGGCACACAGGTGTGCTTGCCGGTGCCGATCCGATCGCCTGGTGAGGCCGACACCGTCGGGGCGATCAATCCGCCCGCCAGCACAACCCCGGCAGCACCAGCCACCAACACCCGACGCCACGACACATCTCGTCCAGTCATGCCCAGATCGTATGGAGGCCCACCCAGCGCAGTCCACGCCACAGGACGAAGACGCGTCGTTTCCTATTCGCGTCTTCCACGAGGGAAGTTGTGCGATCTCGGCCCCAAGTGCCGTAAGGCAGCGATCGGGCGCCCTATCGAAGGTCCGCGCTCCCTCGCGTCAGCGGGGTCGCACACGCGCGCCCTCGCCAAGGGCCACGTGGTCGTTGCAGGTGGTCAGCCGCGAGCGGCCCCAGAAGTCATCTCGGCCCTGCAGTAGAAGCGAAATGAGGCCCCGGCACCTTGCGTGCCGGGACGCGCGAATGGAGCAATGGCGGAGCACCGCGGACGCAAGCCTGCGTGGTCTACAGTGCGGGACCGCCGGATGTGCCCGAGCGCCTCAGCGGAGTGACCACGGAGTCAGGAGCCGCCACGATCTGATCCCCGCCTCGACGCGCGAGCTGCTGGGTGAGGATCCGTGCGCCCTCAACCACCCGCGGGGCAAGGTGCTTGAGCATCGGAGCGATGCGCTGCGTTGGCCCGGCGATGGAGATGGCGGCGACGGCGATGCGCCGCCCGTCGGCGCCGTCGAGGAAGACGGGAGCCGCTACGGACGATAGACCAACCTCGGTCTCCTCGGTCGACATGATGAATCCCTGCCTGCGGACGAGGTCGAGTTGCGCTTCGAATTTCGCGGGATGCACGACGGTATGCGGCGTCAGGCGCACGAGCCCATAGCGCACGATCGCGTCGTGGGCCGCAGAGCTAAACGCCGCGATCACCTTGCCGCTGCTCGACGAGTGCGCGAGGACCCGCCGATAGGAGTCG
Organism: Candidatus Nanopelagicales bacterium; assembly: GCA_049317345.1. Classification (GTDB taxonomy): domain Bacteria; phylum Actinomycetota; class Actinomycetes; order S36-B12; family S36-B12; genus Mxb001. Next base: position 7,759 of record JBMOIL010000093.1, on the reverse strand, counting down.
GAGTGGAACCGCAGTCCATGCGTCCCCTCGAGCCGGTCGACGTAGAGGACCTCGTGACCCGCGGGGATACCAAGCTGCACGGTTTCGCTGATCTGGTCGCGAAGGCTGGCGAGAATGGGCAGGGCTAGCTCGCGCAGGAGCAGGCGGTCGATAGCGAGTTGACCGTAGTCATAGAGGCGCAAGCCCAGTCGGTAGCGACCCGACGGGATGCGGTCGAGGAGGCCACCCTCGGCCAGTGCGCCCAGTGCGCGGTGCGCGGTGCTCTTGGCCACGCCGATACGGCGAGCGACCTCGGAGGCCCCGAGTTCCTCGGTGGACAGGAAGCACTCGAGGACGGCTACGGCGATGGACACCGATCGCGACGCGGACTCCTGCGGCTTGTCGGCCATCGTCACCTCCCCGAGAAAATATACTTCTGTGCCAGTGCCATCGGGTCATACCCCAACGCGCTCGACTGCTCCACCGCCGTCGTGACGGGCCGACTCTGCACGATCGAGATCGGTTCTCCCGGGCGGCGATGCCGGCTCACGACCCATTCCACGTCGACCGGATAGCCGTAGCGCGATTCGATCTCGAGGACTGCTGCCGTGATGGCGCCGATCTGTTCGTCGTCGAGGCAGGCCCGCTCACGCAGACGTGTGGGCATAGGGACTTCGACGACGACGCCGGCCGCGAAGTCGAAAGCGGAGACGATGTCCTTGCGCGAGACGTCGTGCTTGAGGATGCGTCGATCGGCCTTGCCCACCTCGACATGATCGGGCGTGACCAGCCCCTGCACGACGGCCTCGCCCCACCCCCAGTTGGCCTCGATGACGATCCGGTCGGACTTGCCGGTGACCGGATGCACGCTGAAGGCCACGCCGCTTGCGCGGGCATGTACTAGCTCAACAACGCCTACCGCCATTGGCATGTCGTGGTGGGAGATGCCGCGCTTTAGCCGATAGTCCACCGCGCGGGTCGTGAAGAGGCTCGCCCAGCAGTCGCGGACTGCATTGATGGTCGCCTGTACCCCGCTGATGCCGAGATAGGTGTCGAAGATGCCGGCGAAGCTAGCGTCCGAACTGTCCTCCCCCGTCGCGGAACTGCGGACAGCCACGGGCACGTTGAGGTCGGAGCAGCGATCAGAGAGATCCTCGTACGCCTCCTCGATCTCGGCCGCGAGCTCCGGCGACATGGCCGTCTCCCGGAAGGCGGCGCGAATCGACTCCGCTGCCGCCTCGACGGCCGAGGAGTCAGCGCCGTCGAGACCCGTGAGGTGCCGGTCGATGGCCTCGTCGAGACCCGTGGCGGACACATGCTCACGGAAGCCGTCGATCGTGACGGCGAAGGCGAGCGGGATGGACAGCCCATCCCGCGCCATCTCCGCCAGACGGCCCATCTTGGCCCCTGTGCGGCGCAGCGCATCGTCTGGATCGACGGTGTCGATCCAGACGATGCGCCCCCTGGAGCGGCTACTCACGTGATGTGTCTACTCCCCGCTTGGCCTTCATGACTTCTTGAATACCGTGACCGTCCCCGTGTCGCCATCGACCTCGACCTCATCGCCCTCGGCGATGACGACGGTGCCGAGTCCCACGGCCGTGACGGTGGGCACGCCGTACTCACGGCCGACGATAGCCGCGTGCGAGAGCATGCCGCCACCGTCGCAGACACATCCGGCGATCTTGGCGAAAGCAGGCGTCCAGTTAGGCGAGGTCGACTCGCACACGAGGATGTCTCCCGGCTCCAGCGTGTGCAGGTTGTCGGCGTTGTTGAACACCCGAGCCCGGCCGCGCGCCTTTCCCTTGGACGCGGGGACACCGGTGAGCGTCTTGACGTCTCCATCGGTGCCCGCGGCCTGGATCGCGGTGAGGAAGTGCTGGTTGAGGCCGAAGATCTCGATGAGTACCGGATCCGTGACGGCCTCCGGGATGGTGCCCAGGACCTTGGGCATGCTCGGGCGGCGCTCGTGCCAGTAGTCGAAGTACTCATGGCGGGCCTTGACGATGCCCTTAAGCGAGTCCATGGACTTCTCGCCGTCGGCCACGGCGGTGAGCTCGGGCCAGAAGAGGAAGAGGCCATCGTCGGGGTGGTCAGCGCCGGTCTTCTCGGCGATCGCTTGGGCGGCCCAGCGCATGGGCAGCGAGACCTTGAGGTCGATGTAGTAGTTGTGATCGTCCTGCCACCACGGGAAGTTCGCCGCCTGACAGGAAGCGACGCCAGCATCGAATGCCCCCTGCTCCTCGGCCGTGAGTTTGGAGCGTGCCGCCTCGATGGCCGCCTCTCGCTCCTCGATCGCAGCAGCCAGGGCCTTCTCGAAGTCGTGCTCCTCTTCCTTGGCCACGAAGGACTGGATCGTCCCGAGCGCCGGAGTCGGATCCTCGATCCAGCTCGGCAGCGCGACATCGCATGAGCCCTCGGTGCGGTAGCCGTATACCTGGAGGAAGTCGCGGAACTGCGTCATCCAGGCAGCCCCCGACCCGCCCAACGCGTCAAGTGTCGCCGCGAGGTCCCTGGGCTCGGTGCTCGCAAACGTGTCGGCAAGGCCCGCCTGCTTCGCCGCCCGCGCCAGCTTCCACAGTTCACGGTCGGTTTCCATGATCTTGGTGTCGTAGCCCTGGAGGAACTTGCCGATCTGCGAGACGTCGAGGCCCATCTCGGCGCACATCCCGTAGAAGCCGAGGTAGTTGACCAGCAGCGGATACATGATCTCGAAATGGATCTCGAAGGCGCGCTTGTGATACGCCCGCGCCTCCTTGAGCATCGTCGAGAGTTCGGGCAGCGACATGCTCGAGGTGTCCATCGCGACGAAGTGCTGCCAGCCGCGCTCCACTTCATCGCGGCGATTGGCCCAGATCTCATCGAAATTCGCGAGGAACTCGCCCAGGCGCGGGCCCATACGCTGCGCGCGCTCGCCGATCTCGTACGGCGACTCGACGTCGATTGGTGACGCGTATGTGTGGATGCCCGCAATGCGGCTTACCAGGCCTCGGCCCGGAGGCAGAGGCAGATTCTCGGCCGCGAACTGGGTCCCCCAGTTGTAGCCGTCTTCATTCCAGATCAGGCCAAGAGGGGTCAGTCCTCGCGGCCAGTGGAAATCGAGGAACCAGAAACGCTTCTCGTCCTCCTTGTTGAAGGTGCGGAAGGGCTCGACGTAGTACGGAGCGTGCTCGAACGCGGGCTTGAAGCCCGGGTACCACTCGTCGGTGACGAATTCGTCGACGGGAACGATGGTGGCCATGTGACTCCCTCCGGGGGTGTGGGGGACGTTTCCTCCGGGCCTGACCGTCGCAGGGTGTGGTCGAGGTCACAACACTCGTGTTTCGCAGAGGAGAACGAGTCGCCCGGCAGCGAGACGGCCGTTCCTCCGGCGAAAACAGGGCGCTTCCCGTCGCTTCGTGACTCGGGCAGCATCGAGATGTCGGCGCCGCGTTCTTCTGGGGAGAACGCGGCGCCGGACTCCTTGGCCTCGCGCCCCTAGGGTCGGGCCAACGACGAAGGAGGGGCCTGTGCTCCACAGCGCCGACCGCATCATCACCACTCACGTCGGGAGCCTCGCCCGGCCCCACGACCTGCTCGACATGATGAAGGAGAAGGAGCACGGTCGGCCCTACGACGCCGACGCCTTCGCCGCCCGAGTGAGGATCGCGGTGCGCGACGTCGTGCGGGAGCAGGCCGACGCCGGTGTCGACGTCGTCACGGACGGCGAGATGGGCAAGGTCAGCTTCTTCACCTACGTCGTCGAGCGGCTGAGCGGCTACTCCACCACCGAGGGTACGCCCGTGCTTCCCCCGTCCTGGCAGGTGGAGATCGATGCCTTCCCCGAGTACTACGCGGACTACCTCAGCAAGTACAAGAACACCGTCGCTCCGCTTCGCGCCATGGCCTGCACGGGGGCTGTCGCCTACGTTGGCCACGCGGCGCTCCAGGCCGATATCGAGACCCTCTTGGCAGCAGTCGCCGAGACCGATGCCCTCGAGGCCTTCATGCCGTCGGCTAGCCCGAGTGGCTTCGGCATCAACGAGCACTACGGCTCCACGCTGGACTACGAGATGGCCGTGGGCGAGGCCCTGCGCGAGGAATACCTCGCGATCATCGATGCGGGGCTGATCCTGCAGATCGACGACCCATGGCTCATCGAGCTTCTGTCCGAGGATGGCACCTCAACTGCAGCCGAGCGCGACCGCACCGCACGTGAGCACATCGAGGCGCTCAATCACGCGCTGCGCGGGATCCCGGAGGACCGCACCCGACTGCACACGTGCTACGGCCTCAATCACGGCCCCCGAGTGCACGACCTGTCCTTCGCCGAGGTGGCGCCGTACATGCTCATGGTCAACGCCGGTGCCTACTCCTTCGAAGTCGCCAATCCTCGGCACATGCACGAGTGGCGCATCTGGGAGCACATCAAGCTGCCCGAGGGCAAGATCCTCATTCCCGGGCTCCTCGGGCACGCAACCAACTACGTCGAGCACCCCGAGCTCATCGCCGACTACATTGAGCGCTACGCCGGGATCATCGGCAAGGAGAACGTCATTGCCGGCGCTGACTGCGGCTACTCGTCGCGCGCGTCGTACCACCCCGAGGTCCACCCCACCGTGGTGTGGGAGAAGTTCCGGGCCCTCGCCGAGGGCGCCCGCCTGGCCACCGAGCGCTTGTTCTGAGTATGTCCACCACGCCCGTCAGAGGAGTCCTGTTCGATATGGGCGGACCCGTGGTGCGCACCCCCTTCGAAATGCTGAGGAGGGTCGAACGCGTCTGCGGCGCACCCGACCGAACCTTCCACTGGACCGGGCCCTTCGATCCCGATGCGGATGCCCTGTGGCAGCAGATGCAGGCTGGCCAGATCACCGAGCGGGACTACTGGCACGAACGCAGCGAGCAAGCAGCGCCCTTCACCGGTAGTTCCGAAGTCCGGCGACTCTTCGGGCTGGCCTTCGCCGATCCCGCTGAATGCATTCGGCCGGAGGCGATCGCGACCCTCGAATTCTGCCAGGAGCGAGGGCTTCGCACGGGCATCCTCACCAATGACATGAAGGACTTCAACGAGCCCGGCTGGTCGGATCGCGTCGAGTTCGTCCAGCGCGTCGACGCTGTCGTCGACGGCAGCATCACCGGAGTCCTGAAACCCGACCCTCGGGCGTTCGAGATCGCCCTCGAGTCACTCGGCACGGCGCCGGAGGAGACGCTCATGATCGACGACCAGCCCTTCAACATCGCTGGCGCCCAGCGTGCCGGCCTGCAGACGGTGTGGTTCGACGTCACCGACCCGGCCGGCTCCTATGAGCGTGCACGAGCGCTCCTGTAGTCGCGCCTGGGGGATGCCCGCCTCTGCCTAGTCCTCGTGCACGGTCGTGACCATGGCGCGGATCTCCACCTGGCGATGCGGTTCGAGCCACGGTGAGCTCAGTCCACCACTTTCAGGCTCTCCCCAGACGAGCGTGAGCTGCTGACCCACCTGGGCGTGCGCGGGGTCGACTACGCCGAGGGTGAGCATGGCGCGCTCGTTCCAGCTCATGCACGGGTAGGTGGAAACGCCGACGGTGTTGCCGTGCGCATCCTTCAGCGCGTCGTACTGCCAGGTGGCGTAGGTCGCCCGTGGGAAGTCGATGTACTTCCCGGGGAGCTCCGTCGCATCGGAGTAGGTGGCGATCAGTCGGGCGAGGTCGTCGGCGTCCCAAGCGAGGGTCACCTTGCGACGGTGCGGGGTGCCCACGGCCGCCTCGAGTGCCTCCCGGCCGATGAATTCGTGGTTGAACTTCACCAGGTGCGCGTAGCCGATGTCGGCGGGCGTGAAGTAGTAGTCCTCGATATTCAGGGAGTAAAAGCTACCGCCCAAGGACCAGCCGACCTCTTCAGCGGTGGCGGGCAGCCACTCGCGGAATCCGCGCGTACCCTCACCCGAGAAGATCGCTGGCATGGGTCGCGGAATCCAGCCCAGTTCGACGGCGGTCGTGAAGTAGGCCATGGAACCCACCTGGCGCAGGCCGAACTCTTCTCCTGATGCGAGGAGCGCCGCCTTCACTGCCGGGCCCTCACCCCAGGGACCCCACAGCTCGTATCCGGCGCCGCCGGCCATGGTGTGCCTCAAGGCCAGCACGCGACGACCGGCGATAGTGAGGGTGATGATGTCGAAGGTCCGCGACTCGGGCAGGGGCGCGCCGTTGAGCCGCTCGAGCAGGGCTGCGGCGTTCGGACCCTCCACTTGGTAGCGGTAGACCTCGCGCCGACCAGCGGGGTTCTTGGAAAAGATCTCATCGCGCTCGAGCTCGATATCCCATGAACCGATCGCGGCCTGGTACTCCAGCCAGTTGTGGCCGGCGGCCCTGCCGACGAGGGCGATCTCCTCAGGATTGGTCCAGTAGAGGATCCCATCGCCGATGACGTGGCCACTGGGGCTGCAGCACACGTAGTGCCGCGCCTTATCCTGCTTGAACGTCGAGAAGCCATTGACACCCGTCCCGGTGAAGAAGGCGAGCGCGTCCTTGCCGCGCACCGTGGTCGTCGTCATGTGGTACGACTGATCGTACAGCGCCACCGTCTCGCGCCATGCGCGCTGCTCATCCCGCCAATTAGTGAACTCCGGTGACACGAATTGCGTGGGCTGGCGCAGCACGGCGTCGCGGACGACTGATCCCTTCGGGTTGGCATACAGGACATCCACGATGCTGGAGTTGGCGTTGATGACGTCTTGGAGCGATGCGGTGTTCGTCGTCACGGTCACGATGGGCCTCCTTCACGGCTCACCGGACGGTAGAGGCACCACGCCGCGCGGCACTAGCACCGTGTTTCGCACTGGCGAACAACAGCGGGTGAAGACTGGACAGCGCTTCTCGCCCCCGCGAACGATGACGTCGGTATCCCACCTGACCCCAGCGCTCTAGGCTCCCCGAATGAGCCACGAGTTGTGGGCCGCGTACCTCACGACGGTCATCGACGCGACCCTGCCGGACGGAGCGCGCCGGCTACGCGAGCAGGTGCCGGCCCAGACACCTCAGCATCAAAGCGCACCGTCGAGCCCGTCGCGTGGATCCTCACCGCGTGCAATCCGCGGAGCGTCGTCCTGGACCCCGACGTCAACGCCAAGCGCCATGAGCGCATGGGCCGCGACATCGCCGCCCTCGGCCTGATCGCCTATACCAACCTCGGCTACGACCCCGCCGATCCCACGTGGAATGAGGCGGGCCGCACCAGCCCCCGCGAGAAATCAGAGGGCCCCGCAACCGAACCTGATTGCGGAGCCCTCTGCCATGTCTCTACTGCCGCAACGTCATCCATGTCCACCCGAATATCATCCGTGTCCATTCGAATGTCACCGATGCCCATCTGAGCGAGGACATTCAGTGTCCATCTACATCAGCTGTGGATGGACATTCAATGTCCATCCAACGTGGACATGATGACATTGCTTCTCGCGGTGTCTACGTAGGGCAGCTAGGGAGCCGGATGTCCTGTACTCCAGTGGACTTCGGTCACTGATCTAGCGTGCCCGGATGGTGCGGGTGTTCGACGTCATCCGACCGTCCGAGGTGCGCACCCGAAGGGCGCTTCGATGCGGATGGTGACCTCGCGTAGGCGGGGACCGGATGGATGAGCGTTGGGTGTAGCGTCGTTCCATCCTCCTAGCGAGCAATCGGGTTGGCGGTTTCACCCACCGGAAGGCTTGTGATGGATCGGATCCGCGTCTTTATCGTTGGCGGCTGCTTGGCGGCGGTGGTCGCCGTGGTGCCCACGCCCTCCGGGTTAGCGGCGCCACCTGTGCAGGCCCAGTCGGTGGCAG
>JBMOIL010000092.1:0-9571 GCA_049317345.1 Candidatus Nanopelagicales bacterium | reverse complement strand
AACCGAGCGAGGATCAGGCCCAGCCTCAGGGCCAGGGCGTCGCGGGGCTCCCCGGTTGGATGGCGCCCCTAGCCCAGGCCGGCGGAACTCAGGCCCGTGAGGTCGCCGATGACGCGACCGATGAGGAAGGTCACCCCGGCCGCGAGCGCGCCCACGGTGAATTGCCGGACCGCGCCGCGGACGACTCCTCGTCCGGAGAACCGGCCCACGAGGCCACCGACGACGAGGAGGGCGACAGCCGCGAGTGTCACCGCGAGGGCAAGGGGCACGATGCCGCTGCCGAAGACGGAGGGCCAGATCGCGGCGAGGAGGTAGGGGAGCACCACGACGAAGGCGCCGATGGCGAAGGCAAGGAAGCTAGAGATGGCGACCTTGTAGGGGTTGCCGAGCTCATCGGGGTTGAGTCCGAGCTCCTCGCGCGCCAGCGTGTCGAGAGCCATCTTGGGATCGGCGAAGATCCGGTCGGTCGCGGCCTTGGCGGTGGCGCGGTCCATGCCCTTGGCTCGGTAGATGAGCTCGAGCTCCTTGCGTTCTTCCTCGGGCTTGTCGCGCAACTCGCGCGCTTCCATCTCCAGTTCGCGGGCGAAGAGGTCGCGCTGGCTGGCCACGCTCACGTACTCACCCGCGGCCATGGAGAACGCGCCTGCGAGCAGGCCGGCGATACCGGCGAAGAGCACCACGCCGTTATCGGTGCCGGTGCCGGCGAAGCCCATGACCAGGGCGGTGTTGGACACCAGGCCGTCGCTGATTCCGAAGATCGCCGCACGCACGGTCCCGGAGGCGTCGACGCGATGCCACTGCTCCCCGAAGTCGACTGATCCGTCGGCCGAGATGACCCCTCGGTCGGTCGCTGCGGTCGCGGGGGCGTGCTCACGTAGGCGGCGGAATGTCTCCGCATGCTCACGCTCGTCCACGGACATCGAGTCGGGTGCCTCGGGTTCATCGTCGTACATGCCCGCGTCGGCGCCCTCGGCTTCCTCGAGGTGCGCGAGCACGTCGTCCATCCCCGCAGCGCGGGCGCGCGCCACCATTGCGGCGTCGTCAGGATCGAGTGCCGTCGGCGCAGGAGGGATCGGTACGCCGTACTCCTGGAGCTTGGCCGCCCAGTGGGCTGCGTGCTCATCCTCGATGTCTGCGAGCTCGAGCAGAGCCTCACGACGATCGCCATCGCTGGTCTCGGCGAGCGCGCGGTAGAGCATCGACGCCTTGCGCTCGGCATCGAGGTACTTCAGGAATCGCTTCGGGTCGCTGGACGTCATCCTGATCCCTCGTCTGCTGATGACCTCGGGATCATCCTGATCCCTCGTCTGCTGATGACCTCGGGATCATCCTGATCCCTCGGTATTGCCCGCGTCCGCAGCCGCCGGATCCATCAAGCGATAACGGTCGATGGCCTTGGCGAGGTCCTGCCGATCGATCTCGCCCCGGTCGGCCAGTCCCGTGAGCGTGCACACGACGATGGACTCCGCATCGACGAGGAAGTGGCGTCGCAGCGCGCCACGCGTGTCGGACATCCCCCATCCGTCGGTGCCCAGGGTGCGGTACTCGCCGGGCACCCAGGTGCGGATCTGATCCTGAACCGTCGTCATCCAGTCCGAGACTCCGACGACGAGTTCGCCTCGCCCGTCGAGGCGACGCGTCACGTAGGGGACCTGGGGTTCGTCCAGGGGGTTGAGGAAGTTGTGGCGCTCGACGTCGAGTGCCTCGCGGCGTAGTTCATTCCATGACGTCACCGACCACACGTCGGCCTCGACGCTCCAGTCCTCGCGCAGGAGTCTCTGCGCCTCGAGCGCCCAGTTGACGGCGACACCGGAGGCGAGGATCTGGGTCCGGGGCCCCTCTACCTCCCCGGGCGAGACCAGGTGCATGCCGGCGAGGATCCCCTCGACGTCGACACCTTCCGGCTCGGGCGGCTGCGGGTAGGGCTCGTTGTAGACGGTGAGGTAGTAGAAGACGTCTTCCTGCGCTTCGCCGTACATCCGACGCAGGCCGTCGGCGACGATGTGACCGATCTCGTAGCCGTACGCCGGGTCGTAGGCCACGGCAGCCGGGTTGGTCGACGCCAGCAGCAGCGAGTGGCCGTCCTCGTGCTGCAGGCCCTCGCCGTTGAGCGTGGTGCGGCCGGCGGTTGCGCCCAGCACGAAGCCGCGCACCATCTGGTCCATCGCCTGCCAGAAGGCATCGCCCGTGCGCTGGAAGCCGAACATGGAATAGAAGGTGTAGACGGGGATCATGGGGACGCCGTGAGTGGAGTACGACGACCCTGCCGCGATGAAGGACGCCACCGACCCGGCCTCATTGATTCCCTCGTGCAGGATCTGCCCGTCGGGTGACTCCTGGTAGTTGAGCACATGCTCGCGATCAACGGAGATGTACTGCTGGCCACCCGGGTGGTAGATCTTCGCCGTCGGGAAGAGCGAATCCATGCCGAAGGTGCGCGCCTCGTCCGGGATGATCGGCACGAAGTGCGCCCCGATGCCCTTGTCGCGCATGAGGTCCTTAAGTAGTCGCACGAAAGCCATCGTCGTCGCCACCGGCTGCTTGCCCGACCCGCGGCGCATCACCTCGTAGGTCTCGGGCCCGGGAAGCGGGAGTGCTGCGGCGCGGGTGCGTCGTTCGGGCACGGAGCCGCCGAGACGTCGACGACGATCGATCATGTAGGTGAAGGCTTCCGAGTCCGGGCCCGGGTGGTAGTACGGCGGCAGATAGCCGTCACCAAGCTCGGCGTCCGAGATCGGGATGTGCAGTCGGTCGCGGAAGAGCTTGAGGTCATCCAGCGACAGCTTCTTCATCTGGTGCGTGGCATTGCGACCCTCGAAGTGCGGGCCGAGCGTGTGGCCCTTGATCGTCTTGGCGAGGATGACGGTCGGCTGCCCGGTGGTCTCGGTCGCGGCCTTGTAGGCGGCGTACATCTTGCGGTAGTCGTGACCACCGCGCTGCAGGCTCCAGATCTCCTCATCGGTCCAGCCCTCGACGAGCTTGGCCGTGCGCGGATCCCGGCCGAAGAAGTGCTCGCGGATGAAGCCGCCGCTCTCGGCCTTGTAGGTCTGGAAGTCGCCATCCGGCGTGGAGTTCATCAGGTTGACCAGGGCGCCATCGCGATCCTGGGCGAGGAGCTCATCCCACTTGCGACCCCAGATGACCTTGATGACATTCCACCCCGCGCCGCGGAAGATCGACTCCAGTTCCTGGATGATCTTGCCGTTGCCTCGCACAGGGCCGTCGAGTCGCTGCAGATTGCAGTTGACGACGAAGACGAGGTTGTCGAGTTCCTCGCGCGCGGCCAGGCCGATGCCGCCAATCGACTCGACCTCGTCCATCTCGCCGTCGCCGAGGAAGGCCCACACGCGCTGCTGCGAGGTGTCCTTGATGCCGCGGTCGTGCAGGTACTTATTGAAGCGCGCCTGGTAGATCGCCGACAGCGGGCCGAGGCCCATGGAGACGGTGGGGAATTGCCAGAACCACGGCATCAGGCGCGGGTGAGGGTACGACGGCAGGCCACCGCTGGGGTGCGACAGCTCCTGGCGGAAGCCGTCCATCTGGCCGTCGGTGAGCCTGCCCTCGAGGAAAGCGCGTGCGTAGATGCCGGGGGAGGCGTGACCCTGGAAGAAGACCTGATCGCCGCCGCCCGGGGCGTCGGGGCCGCGGAAGAAGTGATTGAAGCCCACCTCGTAGAGCGATGCGGAGGACGCATACGTCGAGATGTGCCCACCGACGCTGATGCCGGGGCGCTGGGCGCGGTGCACCATGATGGCGGCGTTCCAGCGGATGAATTCGCGGATGCGGCGCTCGAGGGTCTCATCGCCGGGGAACCACGGCTCCATCTCGGGTGAAATGGTGTTGATGTAGTCCGTGGAGCGCAGGCTCGGGACGCCGAGGTTGCGCTCAGCCGCACGGCGGAGCAGGGCGAGCATGAGGTAGCGGGCGCGGTAGGAACCCGATCCATCGATGACCTGGTCGAGGGAGCCGGTCCACTCGGAGGTCTCCTCGGGATCCACATCGACGTACTGCGTGGGCAGGCCGCCTGCGAGGAGGGGCTGCTGACGGAGCGGGTCGAAGCCGGTTGACATGTCGTGCCCTTCGCCGGGGTGCCCAGGGTCGCCGGGCAACGGTCGATGGGGACCATCCTCGCGCACGAGCGCCGAGAGCGCTGTCGCGGCCCGGCTCCGCGCGGATAAGGCTCCCCAGGGGCCCGCGGGACGGCCAAGCGGCCCCGTCCGGGTGGTATACCGGGCACATCGCTGTCACGAATACGCCCGAGTTGGTTGCGCTGGAGCCCGTGGTCCGCTGAACTACGCCTGTGGGTCGACGGGTCAGGAGGCGGCCGTGAGCGGCGAAACTGCGTCGCTCCTCGGCGCCTTGGGCATCGCGCCCGGTGCCGTCGTCTGGGAGATCGGGGCTGATGGCGACTCCGATGGAGAGCTGCGCCAGGCGCTTGGGGCGGCCGAGGGCGTCGAACTCGTCGATGAGGACTACGACGATGTCGTGGACGTGGTCCTCATCTGGTGGCGCGAGGACGACGGCGATCTCGTCGATGCGCTCGTGGATGCGATCGGGCCGCTGGCCGATCATGGCGTCGTGTGGCTCCTCACGCCCAAGCCGGGACGCGAGGGTCATGTCGAAGCCGAGGACATCTCCGACGCCGCGCCGACCGCGGGCCTGCAGCAGACATCCACGGTGAGTGCCGGTCGCGACTGGCAGGGCACTCGGCTCGTTGCTCCCCGCGTGGGACGCCGCTGACGCTCGCGGTCCTTACGAGCCGCCGCGCAGCTTTCGCCACGCCGATCCCAGCGCGTCTCCTACCGCGCGTGTGGCAGTGGCGGAGGCTTCGTACACCTGAAGTCCCGCGCGCAACCCGTCGGTGCCCGGCAGCCCCGGCGAGCGGGCCAGCACCTGTGCCACCGCGAGAAGGCCCTGCAGATCCTGTGCGCGGATGTCACCGCGCGCGTAGGCGGCGGGTGCGGATGCACGTCCGGCCGCGATGTCGAGTAGCAATCCCGCATCGCACGTGAGCGTCGGGCCTTCCGACGCGGTCACGGGGATGGTGCGCCAGTCGCCACCTCGCGCACCGGTGCCGATGCTCACCTGCGGCGTGAGGCCGGTGAGGGACAGCGTGGCCTGCTGCTGCGACGCCACCGCGCCGACTGTGTCGATCAGGGCAGCGAGTCCGCGGCCGAGAAGTGCGGGAGTCGCATGCACTCCAGCAGGCGCGAGATCCCGCGCGGCGACAGCGCACTGGTACGCCGTAGCCGCGACAAGCGTGCCAAGTGGCACCACACCGAGGGGGCCGGCCACGGGAAGCAGTGCCTCCCGTGAGACGTCGGGCGATGCTGCCCACGCGGCGACCTCATCGCGTGCTCGTTGCAAGGAGTGCGTCAGTGCGTCGCGCGTGTCATCCGAGTGGGCGGCGATCACGCGGCCTTCGATGGCATCCAGGGGCTCCGCTGTCGTGACGCCGTCCAGGGCATCGCGACGAATGTCGGGGAGCGCCCTTCCCTCGGGCCATGATCCGAGGACGACGAGCGTGCGGGCAGCGTCGCGACCGGGCTTGCGCGTGGGAGCCGCAGGGTCCACGTCGGCGACGACGGCAAGCAGGTCGTCCCAGGCGCCGACGGTGGCCGCGAGGGTGCCGCTGAGGTCTGAGCTCACGCGGCCGCGCTCGCCCGGCTCGGGCTCAAGGTCTCGGGGGAGTAGCGTCACGCTGACATCCTGCCGCGAGTGAGCCCAGGGAGCGAGGTCCGAGGTGGTCCTGCACATCGGCGACGTCGCGCCCGACTTCACCCTTCCTGACCAGCATGGCCGTCCCACATCGCTGTCGGCTCAGGTGGGGCCGGTCCTTATCGTCTTCTTCCCCGCGGCGTTCACCCCTGTGTGCCACGACGAGCTGCGTGCCCTGCGCGATGTCGCCGCCGCGCCGCAGGCGCACGTGTGGGGGCTCTCATGCGACTCGATGTTCGTCCTGCGCGCCCTCGACGACGCCGAGGGTCTCGACTTCCCGCTCCTCAGCGACTTCTGGCCGCACGGCGAAGTGGCACGCGCGTACGGCGCCCTCGATGAGGCCCACGGCACTGCCCGGAGGGTCAGCGTGCTCGTCGACACCCAGGGGCGCGTCGCGGCGCGGTGGCAATCCTCCCCGGACCTCGCCCGCGACCCCGCGGATTATGTGCGCGCCCTGGCGGACCTGGCTCAGAACTGACGGGCGCCGCCGCCGGCGCAGCCGAGGCTGCGCCGGGTAGGTCGCTTCAAGATGCGGATTTCGGGGAAGGGGTGTGCACTGGTCCGGGATGCGGTCGGCTGGGGCCCGAGACCCTGCCGACCGCATCTTCCCAGCGAGATATCCCAGAGATGAGGGATCCCTGGTGGGCCCGGCCGGCCTCGAACCGACGACCCCTTCCTTGTAAGGGAAGTGCTCTACCAACTGAGCTACAGGCCCGCGGGCCATGAGGCTAGCGGCGATAGCCTCGCGGCATGACCTCGGCCTCATCCCTCGCGCAGGTGGTTGCCGCGCTCGAGAGGCGCTACCCCCCGTCCACCGCTGAGCCCTGGGACGCCGTGGGTCTCGTATGCGGTGATCCCGCCGCGCGAGTGGAGCGCATCCTGTGGGCCGTCGATCCGGTCGAGCACGTGGTCGACGAGGCGCTTGCCTGCAATGCCGACCTCGTCATCACCCACCATCCGCTCTTCCTCACCGGAGTCCACTCGGTATCGGCCACGACTGCCAAGGGGCGGATCATCCACCGACTTATTGGCGCTGGCATCGCGCTCTACTGCGCGCACACCAATGCGGACGTTGCCGACCCGGGTGTCTCGGATGCTCTGGCGGCTGCCCTGGGTCTGACATCCCCGAAGCCGCTCATGCCTGCGGGTGAGTCGGGTTCCACGGGACTGGGACGCATCGGTGACCTCGCCGATGCACCGACGCTCGCGGACTTCGCCGCGACGGTCGCCAGCGCCCTGCCATCGACTCATCACGGGGTGCGTGTTGCGGGTGACCTCTCCCGGCGAGTGCGCCGCGTGGCGGTGTGCGGCGGCTCGGGCGACTCGCTGCTCGCCGCCGCGAGCGCCCAGGGTGCCGATGTCCTGGTGACGGCGGACCTCAAGCACCATCGCGCGCTGGAGCACCTCGAGGACGGCGGCTGCGCCATCATCGACGTCGCGCACTGGGCCAGCGAGTGGCCCTGGCTCGATCTGGCGGCCGGTCTCCTCCAGGAAGATCTGGCGGCCGAGGGGTCTACGGTGGTGAGCATCGTGTCCGCTCGTCCCACCGATCCGTGGGCGATGACCCTGAGGGGTGCGCTCTGAACGCCGATCCGCAGGACCAGTTGACCCTGCTCGAGGTGCAGCAGCATGACCTCGAGATCGACCGGGCGAAGCATCGCCGGGCGACCCTCCCGGAGGCGGCGCGCGTCGCCGCGCTCGAGTCCACCGCCAAGGCGCTCGGCGACGACATCACCCGGGCTGCGGTGGAGGTGAGCGATCTCGAGGCGGAGCAGCGCAAGGCCGATGCCGACGTCGACCTGGTGCGCCAGCGCGCCGAGAAGGACAAGGCCCTGCTCGAGACGATCAACGACGCCAAGCAACTGACCAACCTGCAGCACGAGTTGGAATCCCTCGCGCGCCGCCAGGCGGAACTCGAGGACGTGGAGCTTGAGGTCATGGAGCGACTGGAGGCGGCGCAGAAGTCTCACTCCGCGCTCCTGGCCGATCGAGACACGGTCGCGGCTGATCTCGCAGAGGCCACGGTCGCGCTAACCAATGCCTTGGCCGACCTCGCCGACGAGGAGGGGATCGCCGCCGCAGCGCGGACAGCGGCTGCCGAGCGCGTCCCCGCCGATCTGCTGGGGCTCTACGACAAATTGCGCGCCGACAACGCCGGGATCGGCGCCGCGGCGCTTCACCGGGGGCGCTGCGAGGGCTGCCGTATCGAGCTCACCCCCGTGGATCTCGGTCGCATTCGCGAAGCGCCGCCCGCTGAGGTGATCCGCTGTGAGGAATGCCGGCGCATCCTTGTCCGCACCGCGGAATCAGGCCTGTGACGCGGCTGCTCGTCGTCGAGGCTGACGGCGGGTCGCGCGGCAATCCCGGCCCTGCCGCCTACGGCACGGTGGTCCGCGATGGCGAGACCGGTCGGGTGCTCGTCGAGGTGGCCGAGACGATCGGTGAGGCCACCAACAACGTGGCGGAGTACCGAGGCGTTCTCGCCGGGATCCAGCACGCACTGGAGGTCGACCCGGAGGCGCGGATCGAGGCACGCCTCGACTCCAAACTCATCGTGGAGCAGATGAGCGGCCGCTGGGCCATCAAGAACGCCGCCCTGCGCGAACTCGCCCTCGCCGTGCGCCGGTTGGGCGGGGACGTCTCCTACACCTGGGTTCCGCGTGCGCAGAACACCGCTGCCGATCGCCTCGTCAATGAGGCACTCGATGCGCAGTCGCGCGGGGAGACCGTGCGCATCGATCGGCGCGTGGGCGCCGGACTGCCCACCGCTGACGACGTGGTGGGCGATGCCCTGGAGGAGCGGGCGGAGGAGGCCCGTGTGGCGCACCGCCCGCACAAGGTGGTCGGCTGGGCCACTGATCTCGGCACCCCGACGACGACACTGCTGGGTCGCCACGGCGCGACCCCCTACAGCCTCGAGAAGCGCTTCTCCGGCTCGGGCGGCGCCGATCCCGCACTCGCGCCCATAGGGGAGCAGCAGGCCGAGGCGCTGGCCCGCGAGATCGCCGCTCGCGGCGGCGTGGACGCGATTGTCTCCTCACCTCTGCTGCGCACGCTCCAGACGGCGGAGCGCGTCGCTCACGCCACCGGCGCAGCCATCGACATCGAGCCGGGCATCGCCGAGTGCGCCTTCGGTGAGTGGGACGGCTTCACCTTCGCTGAGGTCAATGAGCGCTGGCCCGTGGAGCTCGCCGCCTGGCTCGCCTCGACTGATGTGGCCCCTCCGGGTGGGGAGTCCTTCGCCGAATGTCGTGACCGCGTGGATCGCGTGCGCCGTGACCTGCTCACACGTCACGCAGGGCAGCGCGTGGCCGTGATCTCGCATGTGACGCCGATCAAGCTCATGACGGGCATCTGCGTGGATGCGCCGCTATCGAGTCTCTACCGCATGGAGCTCGCCCCCTGCTCGCTCACCACGATTGCGTGGTTTGCGGACGGCAATTCCTCGCTCTTCGGCTTCGCGGAGTCCGCGCACCTGCGCGGGGTGGACCCGGGCTTCGGCGTCTAGCTCACAGGTCCTTCACGATCACATCGAGCGTCCATGCCTTGCCGTCACCGGCCGGCGGCTCCACCTCGACCCGGTAGCCCGATGCGCTGACGGCCTCTGCAAGGTCTGGGACCGTGCGCGGCTTCGGCTTCGCCAGGAGCGCGCGCACGAGACGCCCCTTCGTTGCTTTGTTGTGGTGGCTCACGACGACGCGCCGACCTCCCTTCTCCTGGAAGACGCGTGCCACGACGGTGCGCTCGGCAAGGTCAGCGGGTACGGGACCCAGGGCGACGTACGCCGACGAACGCAGATCGAGGACGACACCGCGGCCCGCTGCCGCCCGAATCGCCTCGGCAACGGGCTCGC
>JBMOIL010000091.1:0-9622 GCA_049317345.1 Candidatus Nanopelagicales bacterium | reverse complement strand
ACCCGGCGCCGATTGTGCGGCTAGGAGCGAGTGTGACTGCACCGCAGCCGCACAATTCCCGCCGCGGCTCGGGTGGAGCCTGAGCCCACACCGCCGGAATCGGGCCGGCCCGGCATGCCGTGTCGGAGCCCCGCTGGGAGGATCAGCCCATGCCCCGCGCCGATCTCGACAAGCAGCCCACCGAGGTCGCGGCGATGTTCGACGAGGTGGCTGAGCGCTACGACCTCACGAACGACGTACTCGCCCTGGGCCAGACCCGCCTCTGGCGCCGGGCGGTCGTCAACGCAGTCGCCCCGAGGCCGGGGGAGCGAATCCTCGACCTCGCGGCCGGCACGGGCACCTCCAGCGCCCCATTGGCCGCCAGGGGAGCGACTGTCGTCCCCTGCGACTTCTCCCTGGGCATGCTCCGGGTCGGGCGTCGGCGGGAGCCGGCCCTGTCCTTCGTGGCCGGTGATGCGCTGCGCCTGCCCTTCGAAGACGCCGCCTTCGATGCCGTCACGATCTCCTTCGGGCTGCGCAACACGGTCGACCCCGGGGCGGCTCTCGCCGAGATGGCCCGGGTGACGAGGCCGGGAGGGCGCCTAGTGGTGTGCGAGTTCTCGCACCCGGCGTTCGGGCCCTTCCGCACCGTCTACTCCCGCTATCTGATGGGCGCACTACCCGGCATCGCGCGCCGGGCCTCCTCCAACCCTGACGCCTACGTCTACCTCGCAGAGTCGATCCGGGCATGGCCCGATCAGGCCGAACTGGCGGTGATCATGGGGCGTTCCGGCTGGCACGATGTCGAATGGCTGAATCTGACCGGCGGCATCGTCGCCCTGCACCGGGGTCGCCGCTGACGCCCTGAGCGCGTAGATAGACTGCGGCCGCGTCGGACACGAAAGTCCGCGTGATCGCTCGCAGGGGGGCCCGGGTGGGTCCCGGGCCTGTTTCGGAGGAGTGTGGTGAGTCCCTACGCGCCGATCCTCGTCCTCGGCCTCCTCGCAGCCGGCTTCGCCGTTTTCAGTGTGACGCTCACCACGTTTACGGGCCCTAAGCGCTACAACCGGGCCAAGGTCGATGCCTACGAGTGCGGCATCGACCCCACCCCCCAGCCCATGGGCGGCGGACGATTCCCCGTGAAGTACTACCTCACGGCAATGATGTTCATCATCTTCGACATCGAAATCGTCTTCCTCTACCCCTGGG
Source organism: Candidatus Nanopelagicales bacterium (assembly GCA_049317345.1). Lineage (GTDB taxonomy): Bacteria > Actinomycetota > Actinomycetes > S36-B12 > S36-B12 > Mxb001. The sequence goes on along the minus strand of JBMOIL010000091.1, from coordinate 8,434 downwards.
CCGTCGCCTTCGACCAATTGCCGCTTTTCGTGTTCCTGGCGATGATGTTGTTCCTGTTCAACCTCACCGTGCCGTACGTCTACGAATGGCGTCGCGGCGGACTGGATTGGGACTGACGCCATGGGCCTCGAAGAGAAGCTTCCGTCCGGAGTTCTGCTCACAACCGTCGAGAAGGTTGCGGGGTACGCCCGCAAGGGCTCCCTGTGGCCCGCGACCTTCGGCCTGGCCTGCTGCGCCATCGAGATGATGGCGACCGGTGGCCCGCGTTATGACATCGCCCGATTCGGCATGGAGGTCTTCCGGGCCTCGCCGCGACAGGCGGATCTCATGATCGTCGCCGGCCGCGTCAGCCAGAAGATGGCCCCGGTGCTGCGTCAGATCTACGACCAGATGCCGAACCCCAAGTGGGTCCTCGCGATGGGTGTCTGCGCGAGCAGCGGTGGCATGTTCAACAACTACGCGATCGTCCAGGGCGTGGACCATGTCGTGCCCGTGGACATGTACCTGCCCGGTTGCCCCCCGCGTCCGGAGATGCTCATCGACGCCATCCTGAAGATCCACGATCAGATCCAGGACATGAAGCTCGGTGCCAATGCGGTGCGCGAGCAGGAGCAGGCCGAACTCGCCGCTCTCACCGCGAGCCCGACACTGGAGATGCGAGGCCTGCTGCGATGAGCGACCAGCAGCCTGTGTCGCCGGCCGAGGCCGGTCTCGAGATCGCCTCGAGCGCGACGACCATGCCGGAAGGTGTGCGCGAGCTCGAGGTCATCGGCGTTCGCCATGGCGCCTTCTCAGCGCAGGATGGCGGAGACACCTCCGGGTTCGGTGGCCTGGTGGCCCCTATCGTCATGCCGGGACCGACCGAGCGCCCCTACGGCGAGTGGTTCGACGCAGCGGCCGATGAGATCGAGCTCGCCCTGGCGGATCACGGACTGCCGATGACCACCGCGGTCGAGAAGGTCGTGGTCGACAGGGGCGAGATCACCTTCTTCGTCCGTCGGGAGCACGTGCTGGCGTTTGCCTCGGTCCTGCGCGACGAGCCCGCCTTGCGCTTCGAGATGTGCATGGGCGTCAACGGCGTCCACTACCCGGGAGACGCCGGTCGCGAGCTGCACGCGGTCTATCCCTTCCAGTCGGTGACCCACAATCGCCGGATCCGCGTCGAGGTGACCTGCCCGGACGCCGATCCTCATATCCCTTCGATCACCTCGGTCTACCCGGCCAATGACTGGCACGAGCGTGAGACCTACGACTTCTTCGGCATCATCTTCGAGGGCCATCCCGCACTGACCCGCATCGAGATGCCGGATGACTGGCCTGGCCACCCGCAGCGCAAGGACTACCCGCTCGGTGGCATTCCTGTCGAATACAAGGGCGCCGAGGTCCCGCCGCCCGACCAGCGGAGGGCGTACACCTGATGACGACCGACCAGAGCATCGCTGACGAGGGCATCGTCTACGAAGGCGAACTGCCCGCAGAGGACCCCTACGCACTGTCGTACGAGACGGGCCAGGGCACCGTCTACACCGTCTCCGGAGGGGACTGGGACTCCATTTCGTCGCCCGATGAGGGCGAGCGCGAGCGCATCGTGGTCAACATGGGCCCGCAGCATCCCTCCACGCACGGAGTCCTCCGTCTCATCCTCGAACTCGAGGGTGAGACGGTCATCGACACCCGTTGCGGCATCGGCTACCTGCACACGGGCATCGAGAAGAACATGGAGTACCGCACCTGGACCCAGGGTGTGACCTTCGTGACCCGCATGGACTACCTCTCACCCTTCTTCAATGAGACGGCGTACTGCCTGGGTGTCGAGAAGCTCCTCGGTGTCACCGACCAGATCCCTGAGCGCGCGACCACGATTCGCGTCCTCATGATGGAGCTCAACCGCATTTCTTCCCACCTCGTGGCCCTCGCCACCGGCGGCATGGAGCTCGGCGCACTCACCGCGATGACCTTCGGCTTCCGCGAGCGTGAGCTCATTCTCGACATCTTCGAGATGGTGACGGGGTTGCGCATGAACAGTGCCTTCGTCCGCCCGGGTGGAGTCGCGCAGGACATCACCGACGACCAGGTCGCGCGCATCCGCGAGACGCTGCCGCTCCTGCGCAAGCGCATGAAGGACACCACCGATCTCCTGGTGGATAACGCCATCTGGATGGGTCGCACGGTCGGGGTGGGCTACCTCGACCTCGCCGGCTGCATGGCGCTCGGGCTCACCGGCCCGCTCCTGCGCAGCACTGGTCTGCCGCACGACCTCCGCAAGGCTCAGCCCTACTGCGGCTACGAGACCTATGAGTTCGCGGTGCCCACCCAGGACACCTGCGATGCGTACGGCCGCTTCCTCATCCGCGTCGCCGAAATGCAGGAGAGCATCAAGATCGTCGAGCAGGCTCTCGATCGTCTCCGTCCCGGGCCCGTGATGGTGGAGGACAAGAAGATCGCGTGGCCGGCTCGCCTGTCGATCGGCGGCGACGGGCAGGGCAACTCTCCGGAGCACATCAAGGAGATCATGTCCCAGTCGATGGAGGCACTCATCCATCACTTCAAGCTGGTCACCGAGGGCTTCAATGTCCCTGCGGGTCAGGTCTACTCCGCGATCGAGTCGCCGCGTGGCGAGCTCGGTGTCCACATCGTGAGTGATGGCGGCACTCGCCCCTACCGCGTGCACTTCCGGGACGCGTCGTTCAACAACCTGCAGGCCACGGCTGCGATGTCCAACGGCAGCATGATCTCCGACGTCATCGCCGCCGTGGCGAGCATCGATCCCGTCATGGGCGGGGTGGACCGCTGATGGCCTACGACGAGAGCGTCATGTCGCAGATGCGCGAGATCATCGCGCGCTACCCCCATTCCCGGTCCGCGGTGATGCCCCTGCTGCACCTTGCGCAGAGCATCGACGATGAGATCACGCCCGAGGCCATGCAGGTCATCGCCGAACAGCTCGGCCTCACCACTGCCGAGGTCACCGCGGTCGCCACCTTCTACACGATGTACAAGCGCCGCCCGGTGGGCAATCACCACATTGGTGTATGCACCAACACTCTCTGCGCGCTCCTTGGTGGTGACGCCGTCTACGACGCGATCTCGGATCGCCTCGGCGCCGGCCACGACGAGCGCGACGTGGATGGCACCTTCTGGCTCGAGCGCATCGAGTGCCAGGCCGCGTGCACGCACGCCCCCGTCATGACTGTCGACTGGGAGTTCATGGACTGCCAGACCCCCCAGAGCGCCCTTGACGTCATCGATCGGCTCGCCCGCGGAGAAGAAGTTGTCTCGACGCGCGGCCCGGTTATCCGTGACTTCCAGGCCACCGAGCACACACTCGCCTTTCCCGTCGACGGACTGGCGGGCGAGGGCGGCGAGGCCGACGCGATCATGCTCGCCGGTCTTACCTACGCACGCGAACACGGCATGAGTGCACCGGTGCCGAAGGAGGGATCCGCATGACACCGCTAACCCCGGTCATCACCGCCCACTGGGATGTGCCCGACTACTTCACCCTCGAGGGCTATCGCCGCCACGGCGGCTACGTCGCGCTGCCCAAGGCCCTCGGCATGGATCCCGACGCGATCATTGGCACGGTCAAGGACACGGGCCTGCGTGGTCGCGGGGGAGCCGGCTTCCCCACCGGCCTTAAGTGGAGCTTCGTCCCTCAGAACGACGGCAAGCCCCACTACCTCGTTGTCAATGCTGATGAATCCGAGCCGGGTGCCTGCAAGGACGTCCCGATCATGATGGCCAACCCGCATGCGCTCATCGAGGGCGTCATCATTTCTTCCTACGCCATCCGGGCCAATCACGCCTTCATCTACATCCGCGGCGAGGTGCCACAGGCAATCCGTCGCGTGGCCACCGCCGTCCGCGAGGCGGAGCAGGCGGGCCTGGTCGGCGATAACATCCTCGGCTCCGGATTCAGCCTGCGCATCACCGTGCACTCGGGTGCGGGCGCCTACATCTGTGGCGAGGAAACGGCTCTCCTTGACTCCCTCGAGGGATACCGCGGTCAGCCGCGCCTCAAGCCGCCGTTCCCCGCCACGCACGGCCTCTACGCCGTGCCCACCGTGGTCAACAACGTCGAGACGATCGCCAACATCCCTTGGATCATCAACAACGGTGTGGAGTGGTTCCGGCAGTTCGGCACGGAGAAGTCTCCGGGCTTCAAGGTCTTCGCCGTGTCCGGGCATGTCGCCCGCCCCGGCATCTACGAGGCACCCCTCGGCATCACCATGCGCGAGCTGCTCGACTACGCCGGAGGCGTGGTCGGTGGTGACGGCACCGTGAAGTTCTGGATTCCCGGAGGCTCGTCGGTGCCCATGCTCACCGCCGATCATCTCGACACCCCGCTCACCTACGAGGCAATGGCGGAGGCCGGCACGATGCTCGGCACCGGAACGCCGATGGTCTTCAACAGCACCATCAGTGTCGTCAAGGCCGTGACCCGCTGGCTGGAGTTCTACAAGCACGAGTCGTGCGGCAAGTGCACGCCGTGCCGCGAGGGCACCTACTGGATCACGGGCGTCCTCGAGCGCTTCGAGCACGGGCATGGCACTGATGCCGACATGGATCTGCTCGTGGAGGTGTGTGGCAACATCGCCGGTCGCTCCTTCTGCGCTCTCGGCGATGCCGCTGCGACCCCCTATCCCGCGGCCCTGAAGTACTTCCGCGACGAGTTCGAGGCCGCGACCCGCACGCCCGTCGACCAGGCCTTCCCGCCGGCGGCTTCCTACATCTTCGGTGAGGTGGCCGCGCGATGACCATCGCCCCGCAGAGTCCGGTCGGTGTCGCCCCCACCGATGTCGTGACGGTGACGGTCGACGGCATCGAGGTGCGCGTGCCCAAGGGCATGCTCGTCATCCGTGTCGCCGAGCTCATGGGTATCGAGATCCCACGCTTCTGCGATCACCCGCTGCTCGATCCTGTCGCCGCATGCCGCATGTGCCTCATCGAGATCGAGGGCCAGGCCAAACCTCAGCCTGCTTGCGCCATTGCCGTGACCGACGGAATGGTCGTGCGCACCCAGCGCACGTCCCCCATGGCCGACACGGCACAGGAGGGGGTGATGGAGTTCCTGCTCCTCAACCATCCTCTCGACTGCCCCGTGTGCGACAAGGGCGGCGAGTGCCCCCTCCAGAACCAGGCGATGACCGCCGGCCGTGGCACCTCACGCTTCGAAGAAGAGAAGCGCACCTTCGAGAAGCCGATCAACATGAGCGCGCAGATCCTGCTCGACCGCGAGCGATGCGTCTCCTGCGCGCGGTGCACGCGCTTTGCCGAACAGATCGCGGGCGATCCCATGCTCGAGCTCCTCGAGCGCGGCGCCAAGCAGCAGGTCGGCATCGCGCCCGACCAGCCTTTCGACTCCTACTTCTCGGGCAACACCATCCAGATCTGCCCCGTGGGTGCGCTCACGAGCTCCCTCTACCGCTTCCGGGCGCGGCCCTTCGACCTGGTCAGCACGCCGACCACGTGCGAGCACTGCGCATCCGGCTGCTCGCTGCGCACCGACGTACGCCGCGGCGTCGTGACGCGTCGCCTCGCGTGGGATGACCCCGAGGTCAATGAGGAGTGGAACTGCGACAAGGGCCGCTTCGCCTTCATCTACACGAATGAGGGTCGCATCGCCTCTCCGCTCGTGCGCGAAAACGGCGAGCTACGCCCTGCCTCGTGGCCGGAGGCGCTCGATGTCGCGGCTCGCGGCCTGTCAGCCGCCCGCGGTCGATCGGGAGTCCTCACCGGTGGTCGCCTCACGCGTGAGGATGCCTACGCCTACTCGAAGTTCGCGCGAGTGGCCATGGGCACCGGGGACATTGACTTCCGCGCTCGCGTCGCCAGCGATGAAGAGGCGCAGTTCCTCGCCTCGTCGGTCGCCGGCAAGCCGCTCGGGCCGACGTACGCCGATCTCGACAAGGCTCCCGCCGTCCTGCTCGTCGGCCTGGAGCCCGAGGACGAGTCGCCGATTATCTTCCTGCGCATGCGCGCTGCCACGCGCAAGGGCGGTCCCCGCGTCGTCTCCCTGTCCCCCGTGCGCACGCGCGGCGTGGACAAGATGAAGGCCGAGTGGTGGGCCGTCGCGCCCGGCGGCGAGGCCGTCGCCCTGCGCAGTCTGATGGGTGGGGAGCAGGCTGCCGACACGCTGGCCGCATTGCGGCAGCCCGGAGCGGTCATCCTCGTGGGTGAGCGCATGGCGGGTGTCCCCGGAGCCCTCTCGGCGGCCGCGGAACTTGCATCCACTACGGGAGCGCGCCTGGGCTGGGTTCCCCGCCGTGCGGGCGAGCGCGGTGCGCTCGATGCGGGTGCGCTCGCGGGTCTCCTTCCCGGTGGCCGCCCGGCGAACGACGCTCGCGCGCGCGAAGAAGTCGCCGTCGTCTGGGGCGTGGACCCCAGCAGCCTCCCCACGGGCGGTCGCGCGAGCCAGGCCGTTGTCGACGGGATTCTCGGTGACGGGGGGCGCGACGAACACCGGAGCATTGACGCGCTGCTCGTTGCGGGACTCGAGGTGGCGGACCATCCGCGTGCCGAGGACCTGCGACGCGCGATCGCCGCGGTTCCCTTCGTCGTCGCACTCTCCACGCACCACAACGAGGTCACCGAGGCGGCCGACGTGGTTTTCCCCGTCGCCGTCGTGGCCGAGAAGGCCGGCTCATTCACCGATTGGGAGGGCCGCAACAAGCCGTTCTCCGCTGCCATCCACGGAGCGCAGTCCATCTCCGACGGGCGAGTCCTCGCCATGGTCGCCGATGTCATGGATGTGCCCTTTGGCACCGGCGATGTCAGTGCCCTGCGTAGTGAGATGGACCGCCTGGGCATGTGGTCGGGTGAGCGCCCCGCGGCACCCTCCGTGACGCCCGCGCTCGATGAGGCCCCAGGCACGACGGCTCTGGCCACGTGGCGACTCCTCCTCGACGCCGGCGCGATGCAGGAGGGCGAGCCGCACCTGGCGGCCACCGCGCGGCCGACCGAGGCGCTCATGGGAGCTGAGACCGCGCGGGCGCTTGGCCTCACCGAGGCCGCCAGCGTGGTCGTGTCCACGGACGAGGGATCGATCGAACTCCCCCTGCGCATCGCCGACGTCGTCGAAGGCGCGGTGTGGATCCCGATGACCTCCGAGGGCTCGCGAGCCCTCGCCATCGGCGCATCGCACGGATCACGGGTGCGCGTCACGGGAGGTAGGGCATGAGCGGGATGACCTTCAACGACCCCTGGTGGCTGGTGCTGCTCAAGGTCCTCGCGATCTTCGTCATGCTCGTGCTCCTCACCCTCTTCACCATCTGGTGGGAGCGCCGTGTCGTGGCACGCATGCAGTCGCGCGTCGGCCCGAACCGTGTCGGCCCCTTCGGCCTGCTGCAGTCCCTGATGGACGGCTTCAAACTGGCGCTGAAGGAGGAGATCATCCCCAAGACGGCCCATCGGGCCGTCTACTGGATCGCGCCGGTGATCTCGGCGACGATGGCCTTCATCGCCTTCGCGGTGATTCCCTTCGGTCCGATGGTGAGCATCTTCGGCGTCGAGACCCCGCTCCAGTTGACCGACTTCCCCGTCTCGGTGCTCTACGTCCTCGCCGTAGCTTCCATCGGCATCTACGGAATCGTGCTCGCCGGCTGGTCTTCGGGATCGACGTACCCGCTGCTCGGCGGCCTGCGCTCGTCGGCGCAGATGATTTCCTACGAGCTCGCGATGTCCATGTCCTTCGTTGCGGTGTTCCTGTACGCCGGCTCGATGTCCACCTCGGCGATTGTGGCCGCCCAGGAGCCGATCTGGTACGCCGTGATCCTGCTGCCGTCCTTCCTCATCTATGTGACGGCGATGGTGGGCGAGACCAACCGCGCACCGTTCGATCTGCCCGAGGCGGAGGGCGAGCTCGTCGGCGGATTCCACACGGAATACTCCTCGCTGAAGTTCGCGATGTTCTTCCTCGCGGAGTACATCAACATGGTCACCGTCTCCGCGCTGGCGGCGACGCTTTTCCTTGGCGGCTGGCGCGCACCGTGGCCCATCTCGCTGTGGGAGAGCGCCAACACCGGCTGGTGGCCACTGCTGTGGTGGCTCATCAAGGTCCAGCTCTTCATCTTCGTCTTCATCTGGCTGCGCGGCACCCTGCCGCGATTGCGCTACGACCAGTTCATGCGATTCGGATGGAAGGTACTCATCCCGGCATCGCTGGTGTGGATCGTCATCGTGGCGGCTGCCCGCGTCGTCCGCAATGAGTTCTCCGTCACCACCCAGGAGCTCCTGCTGCTGGGTGCGGGCGCGCTCATCGTGATCGTGGTCGGATCGTGGGTCCTCCAGATCCGCACCGCACGCCAGGAGAAGCGCGATCTCGAGGAGTCGGCAGCACAGGCCGCCAAGCCCTTCGACCCCTACGCGGGTGGCTACCCTGTGCCGCCGCTGCCGGGTCAGGAGTTCACCTACACGTCAAGGCGCGCCCGCGCCG
>JBMOIL010000090.1:0-9828 GCA_049317345.1 Candidatus Nanopelagicales bacterium | reverse complement strand
CCGGCGTACACCAACCCCCAGGCACAGTGGACTCCCACATCCCTCGCCTCGCCCAGCGGTCTGGCGATCGTGGACGACGTGGCATACGTCGCCTCCCTGCGCGGCGAAGTGCTCTGGCAGGTGCCGCTCGTGGGGGATCGCGCCGCAACACCCGTGGCCCTCGATCTGGGCGACCTCGGTCGCCTGCGCACCGTGGAGACCCTGCCCGACGGATCGCTGTGGCTCATGACGTCCAACACGGACGGCCGGGGCGACCCGCGCGACCGCGATGATCGGATCGTCGTCCTCCGGCTGACCGCCTAGATCTCGCTGACGCCGAGCCGCTCGAGCAGCAGCTCGCGCACCTTGCCCGCATCGGCCTGTCCACGTGTCGCCTTCATGACCGCGCCGACGATGGCACCGGCTGCCTGCACCTTGCCGCCGCGGATCTTCTCCGCGACATCGGGCTGCGCGGCGAGGGCCTCGTCGATAGCCGCCAGCAGTGCAGCGTCATCGGAGACGACGGCGAGCCCGCGCGCGGCCACGACCTCATCGGGTGAGCCCTCGCCCGCGATGACTCCCTCGAAGACCTGACGGGCGAGCTTGTCGTTGAGCGCACCGGTCGCGATGAGCTGCTCGACTCGGGCGATGTCGGCGGGCGTCACCGCAAGCGAGGCCGGCTCGACGCCAGACTCGTTGGCGATGCGGGTGAACTCCCCCGCCCACCACTTGCGCGCGGCGTCGGGCGCGACTCCTGCTGCGACCGCCTCCTCGACGAGTGCGAGTACGCCGGCATTGACGAGGGTGGCCATCTCGAAGTCGCCGATCCCCCACTCCTGCGCCAACCGAGCGCGTCGCACGGACGGCTGCTCGGGCAGGGTCCCGCGGAGCTCCTCGACCCATTCGCGCGACGGGGCGATGGGGACGAGATCGGGCTCAGGGAAGTAGCGGTAGTCCTCGGCATGCTCCTTGGATCGGCCGGGCGTGGTCACGCCCGTGTCCTCGTGGAAGTGACGCGTTTCCTGCACGACGCGCCCACCGGATGAGAGGACGGCCGCCTGGCGCTCGATCTCCGATCGCACGGCACGCTCCACCGAGCGCAGGGAGTTGACGTTCTTGGTCTCCGAACGCGTGCCCCAGGGGGCGCCGGGGAGGTTGAGGGAGAGATTGGCATCGCAGCGCAGCGAGCCCTCCTCCATCTTGACGTCGGATACGCCGAGACCGCGCATGATGTCGCGCAACTCGGTGACATAGGCGCGAGCGACCTCGGGCGCGAGAGCGCCCGTGCCGGTCACCGGCTTCGTGACGATCTCCACGAGCGGGATCCCCGCACGGTTGTAGTCGACCAGGGAGTAGTCGGCACCGTGGATGCGTCCCGTCGCACCGCCGGCGTGCGTGAGCTTGCCGGTGTCCTCCTCCAGGTGCACCCGCTCGATCCCCACACGGACGACCATCGGACCATCATCCGTGGGCACCGTGACGTCGAGGTAGCCGTCGACGCATAGGGGCTCGTCATACTGGCTGACCTGGTAGTCCTTGGGCATGTCGGGGTAGAAGTAGTTCTTGCGTGCCATGCGGCACCACTCGGCGATGGAGCAGTTGAGTGCGAGACCGATTCGGATCGTCGACTCGATCGCCATGGCGTTCATCACCGGCATCGACCCAGGCAGTCCGAGGCAGACGGGGCACACCTGCGTGTTGGGTGGCGCACCGAAAGCGGTGGGGCACCCGCAGAAGATCTTGGATTCCGTGCCGAGTTCGACGTGGACCTCCATGCCGATGACGGGCTCGAACTCCGCGACGGCTTCGGCGAAGGGAATGGTGGCGGTCACAGCGACGGCACCTCCTCGATGAGCAGGTGGCCCCATCGGTCGCGCAGCGCTCCCTCGAGCGCTCCACCGACGAGGTAGAGCCGGTCATCGGCCATGGGCGGCGCCATGACCTGCAGACCCACGGGGAGGGAGTCCTCGGGGGCGAGGCCAACGGGCAGGGACATTGCACAGTTGCCTGCCATGTTGACGGGAATGGTCGCGACATCATTGAGGTACATCGCGAGCGGGTCGTCGACCTTCTCTCCGATGCGGAATGCCGTGGTGGGCGCAGTGGGTGACACGAGTACGTCGCACTGCGCGAAGGCGGCGTCGAAGTCACGCTGGATGAGTGTGCGGACCTTTTGTGCCTGACCGTAGTAGGCGTCGTAGTAGCCGCTGGAGAGCGCGTAGGTACCCAGCATGATGCGTCGCTTCACCTCGGGGCCGAAACCCGCCTCGCGTGTGAGCGACATGACGTCTTCGACGGAAGCGTTGCCGTCGTCACCGACGCGCAGGCCGTAGCGCATGCCGTCGAAGCGAGCGAGATTGGAGGAGCACTCGCTCGGCAGGATGAGGTAGTAGGCGCCCAGTGCGTATTCGAAGTGCGGGCACGAAACCTCGACGACCTCGGCACCGAGATGCTCGAGGATCTCCACTGCCTCGCGGAAGCGCTGCTCCACTCCCGCCTGATAGCCCTCGCCCGTGAGCTCGCGCACGAGCCCGATGCGCATGCCGCGCACATCGGCGCGCTCAGCGGCGGCGACGACATCGGGCATGGGGTCGGGGATCGACGTGGAGTCACGCGGGTCGTGCCCGCCGATGGCCGCATGCAGCAGCGCGGTGTCCATGACGGTGCGGGCGCAGGGGCCAGCCTGGTCGAGGCTCGAAGCCAACGCCACGAGGCCGTAGCGCGAGACTCCGCCGTACGTCGGCTTGACGCCGACCGTGCCGGTGACGGCCGCGGGCTGGCGGATCGATCCGCCGGTGTCGGTGCCGATCGCGAGGGGTGCCTCGAAAGCCGCGACTGCAGCGGCGGAGCCACCACCGGACCCGCCGGGAATGCGTTCGAGATCCCAGGGATTGTGCGTGGGCCCGTACGCCGAGTGCTCGGTCGAGGAACCCATCGCGAACTCGTCCATATTGGTCTTGCCCAGGATCGGGATCCCAGCCGCGCGCAGGCGCTCGACCACGGTCGCGTCGTAGGGCGGTCGCCACCCCTCGAGGATGCGCGAGCCGCAGGTGGTGGGCACGCCCTTCATCGCGACGATGTCCTTCAGGGCGAGGGGCACGCCGGCGAGCGGACCGATTGGATCCCCCGCGGCGCGACGCGCATCGACATCATCCGCGGTCGCCAGCGCGCCCTCAGCATCGACATGGAGGAAGGCGTGAACCCGATCGTCGACCTCGGCGATGCGGTCGAGGTGCGCCTGGGTAACCTCGCGTGCGCTCACTTCACCCTCGGCAATGGCCTCGGCAAGCGTGGCCGCGCTCTGGCGGATGAGATCGCGCTCCAGCGGGGTGCTCACTCCTGCTCCTCGAGGATGCGCGGGACGCGGAAGCGATCGTCCTCCAACGAGGGGGCAGCCGCGAGTGCCTCATCGCGCGTGAGGCTCGGCGCCACCCGATCAGGGCGCGTGACGTTGACCAGGGGCACGGGGTGCGACGTGGGCGGGATGTCGTCGGCGGCGACCTCCGAGACGCGCGCGACCGAGGTGAGAATGACGTCGAGCTGCTCGGCGTAATGGTCGAGCTCATCCTCAGCCAAGTCGAGGCGGGCGAGGCGGGCGAGGTGCGCGACCTCCGCGCGGGTGATCGCGGACATGGGGCCAGTCTAGGGACCGGGCTCACTCCCCCGACGAGGCCATCGCACGGGCGGCATCGACCCCGTCCCGCACCGAGTGGTCAGTTGTCGGGTCCCCCTTCCTCATGGGGCTGTCCGACAACTGACCACTCGGCGCAGAGGGTGAAGTGCGGAGGGCGAATGGTGAGGGAAGGCTAGGTCGACGAGGCCATCGCACGGGCGGCGCCGGCCCCGTCGTCGAGGAGCGCACGGAAGCCCGCGACGCCGAGGACGGGTACCCCGAGGGCGACCGCCTTCTCGTACTTCGACGAGGTCGATGCACCCGCGGCGACAAGGAAGTCGGTCTTCTTCGACACCGAACCCGAGACCTTGCCGCCGCGCTCCTGCACCGCGGCCGTGGCCTCGTCGCGCGTGAAGCCCTCGAGCGATCCGGTGATGACGACGGTGACGCCGTCGAGGATCCCGGGCCCGGATGCCACCCGCTCGTCGGCCAGTCGCACCCCTGCCGCACGCCACTTGTCGACGACCTCGCGATGCCAGGGTTCGGCAAACCACTCGGTGAGCGCTTCGGCGATCACTCCACCCACGCCTTCGACCTCGGCGAGACGCTCGGGATCAGCCTCGGCGATGGCGTCGATGCTTCCGAGGTCGCGTGCGAGGGCCTGCGCAGCGGTGGGACCGACATGGCGGATGGACAGCGCCACGAGCGCACGCCACAGCGGCCTGTCCTTGGCCGCATCGATCTGGGCGAGCATGCCCTTGGCGTTCTCGGTGAGCTGCGGGCCTTCTTCGCCCTTGCTCGGCTCTCGGGTGAAGAAGGGGCAGCGCAGCAGGTCGTCCGCCGTGAGAGAAAAGAGGTCGCCCTCATCGTGCACGAGACCGCAGTCGAGCAGTGCGATCGCGGCCTTGTAGCCCAGTCCCTCGATATCCATCGCTCCGCGTGAAGCCACATGGAAGAGCCGCTCGCGCATCTGCGCGGGGCACGACCGAGTGTTGGGGCAGCGGATGTCGATGTCGCCCTCCTTCTCGGGAGCGAGCGCGCTGCCGCACTCCGGGCATGCCGAAGGCATGACGAACGCGCGCTCGCTGCCGTCGCGCACCTCTACGACCGGGCCGAGGACCTCCGGGATGACGTCGCCGGCCTTGCGGAGGAAGACCATGTCGCCGATGAGCACGCCCTTGCGTGCGACCTCCTGGGCGTTGTGCAGTGTCGCCATGGACACGGTCGAGCCAGCGACGCGCGCGGGCTCCATCACCGCGAAGGGCGTCACGCGGCCCGTGCGGCCGACGTTGACCTGGATGTCGAGCAGCCGCGTGCGCACCACCTCGGGCGGGTACTTGTAGGCGATAGCCCAGCGGGGTGCCCGCGAGGTCGCCCCGAGCCTGTCCTGGATGGCGAGGTCATCGACCTTGATGACGACCCCGTCAATCTCATGCTCGACGTCGTGGCGATGATCGCCGTAGTAGGTGATGTAGTCCTCGACGCCGGCGAGGTCAGGCACCAGGCGGATGCGATCGCTGGTGGGCAGGCCCAGATGTGCGAGGACGTCGTATGCCTCACTCAGCGTCGCGAACGCCACACCCTCGTGCGCACCGATGCCGTGCACGACGAGCCGGAGTGCCTCGAGACGACCCGTGGCGAGTGCGAGTTCATCGCGCAGACGTGCCACGCGCGCCGCCTCGCGATCGGTCCCGCGGGAGCGGGACTCGACGTCGGCCAGCTCGTCCTGGCGGCGGTCGATGCGCTGGCGCAGGCTGCCCGCCGCGGCGTTGCGGGGGTTGGCAAAGGGCGAGCCCCCGAGGGCGAGCTGCTCGGCGTTGATGCGCTCGAACTCATCGAGCGGGAAGTAGATCTCCCCACGGACCTCAAGCAGCGCGGGCGGCTGCGCACCCGCGAGGGTCCTGGGGATGCCGGGGATGAAGGACGCGTTGTAGGTGACGTCTTCTCCCACGCGACCGTCGCCGCGCGTGGCCACCGTGCGCAAGCGCCCCTCGATGTAGACCAGATCCACGGCGAGGCCATCGACCTTGAGTTCGCACAGCAGCGCGGGGAGTTGCCCCACGCCCTTGTCCACTCGGGCGGCCCATGCCTGGACCTCCTCCAGCGAGAAGGCATTGTCGAGGCTGTACATCCGCGCCAGATGCTCAACAGGCTCGAACATCTCTGCGCGCGATCCGCCCACCGTCTGTGTCGGCGACTCCCCCGAGACGAGTTCGGGATGCTGGGCTTCGAGCGCGACGAGCTCACGGTAGAGCGCGTCGTACTCCTCGTCGGAGATCGTGGGTGCATCGTGCTGGTAGTAGCGATCGCGTGCGTCGTTGATGGCGTCGACGATCTCGCCCCAGCGATTGCGCGCCTTGGCGGGGACGCTCATGACGGGTCCTGCTCCACCGGCGCATCATCCCGCACGAGCCGGCCGGCGATGCCGAGCGCGGCGTAGACGAGTCGGGCCCACGACGGATCAGCGCCCGCGAGGCCGCAACTGGGCGTGAGGGCGACGCGGGCATTGGCGGCATCGGCGGGGATGCCCCAGCGGGAGTACTGCTCCAGCGTCCGCCCGGCGACGATCTCGGCTAGAGCCTGGGGCCCCGGCACCGACTGCGGCAATGAAGGGGCGTAGCCCAGGAGCAGATGCAGTCCCGCATCGAGTGCCTCGCCGAGTGGTTCCTCGAGCTCGGTCTCCAGAACGGCCGGATCGACGGAGAGCATGCGCGCACCGGCACGCCGCAGCAGGTCGATAGGGACACGGGGATGGCAGCAGTGCACCCCGGGCAGTGCGCCCTGCGCGGCGACAGCGTCGATGACCCAGCCGAGATGGGCCTGCGCACGCGCCACATCAACCGAGCGGTACGTCGCGAGGCCACTCGCCGTGGTGACTCCACCGGCAAGGACCGAGGGAAGGGACGGCTCATCGAGTTGGAGCACCACCTGCACGCCCGGCAAGCGCCGGCGGATCTCCGCGACATGGCCCGCGGCCGCCTCGGCCAGTGCCTCCGCGATATCGCGACAGGCTCCGTGATCGCGCACCGCCCGCTCTCCCCTGCGCATCTCCACGGCAGAGGCGAGGGTCCACGGGCCCGCCAGTTGCGCCTTCAGCGGCCCACGACGGCCCGCCAGTGCCTGCTCTATGCCGTCGAGATCCTCGGACAGCCAGGATCGTGCCCGCGCCATCGCCCGGCCGGGGGCGTCGGAGAAGCGCCAGCCGACGGGAGTGGTCTCCACCGCCATGTCGGGGGCCACCTCGGCCAGGAGCGCCATCGTGCGCCCGATGAAGTCGGCGCCGGGTCCACGCGCAGGCAGCTCCGGCACGTGCGGGAGGTCAGGGAGCTCACCCGCGATCGTGAGGGACCACTCATGCGAGTCGGTGCCGGGCAGACTGCCGATTCCCGTGGCCGCCGCGGGAGCGATGTCCATGTCACTCATCGACGCACGATGGTGGCCGAGCCGATGACACGCGTGCCGTCGTACATCGCCATCGCCTGGCCGGGCGCGACACCGCGCGCGGGCTCGTCGAGGCGTGCAATCACCCGGTCGACTTCGGACTCGATCGTGGCGTCGATCGCCTCACCGTGCGCGCGGATCTGCACGCTCACGCGCGCGCCCTCTCGCGGCGATGGGCCGCACCACAGGGGATCGCGCGCCTCGATCGTGGTCGTGGCGAGCAGTTGCTCCTCGCCCACGAAGACGCGCCTCTCGACGGGATCGATATCGACCACGTAGCGTCGACTGCCGGACGGTGCAGGCTCACGCAGGTCGAGACCGCGGCGCTGACCGATGGTGAAGGCGTAGGCGCCCGTGTGCTCTCCGAGGACAGCACCAGTCGTGGCATCGACGATCTCACCGGGAGCATCGCCGAGGTGCCCCCGAAGCCACTCGCTGGTGTCGCCATCGGGGATGAAGCAGATGTCGTGACTGTCGGGCTTGTCCGCCACCCGCAGGCCGCGCTCCGCGGCCTCAGCGCGCACCTCGGACTTCAGACTCTCTCCGAGCGGCAGGATGCTGGCAGCGATCTGGTCCGGGGTGAGCACCGAGAGCACATACGACTGGTCCTTGGTCATGTCGAGCGCGCGGTGGAGCTCCGGACCCGCCGGCCCGTCGATGATGCGCGCGTAGTGCCCGGTGCACACCGCATCGAAGTCGAGGGCGAGCGCTCGGTCGAGGACGGCGGCGAACTTGATCGTCTCATTGCAGCGCAGGCACGGATTGGGCGTGAGTCCGTCGCGATAGGCCTCGACGAAGTCGTCGATCACGGCGCGTGCGAAGGTTTCGGAGAGGTCCCAGACGTAGTAGGGAATGTCGAGCATGTCGGCGATACGCCGCGCGTCCTGGGCATCGGCGATGGAGCAGCATCCCTTGGATCGTCCGGTCGTGGACTCGGCGCGGCTCAGCGCAAGGTGCACTCCCACGACCTCATGGCCCGCGTCGACGGCGCGGGCGGCCGCCACGGCGGAGTCGACGCCGCCCGAGAGCGCAGCGATGACGCGCATGTCAGCGGGTGCGCCGCAGGCGCGGGGTCGCGGCGCGCGAGGCGCGCTCGAGTGCCCCCGGAAGCACCTCGATGACGCGATCGACGTCGTCGGATGTGCTGATGCAGCCAAGGGAGAAGCGCAGGGAGCCGCGGGCGAGGCCCGGGTCGACACCCATTGCCTCCAGGACATGCGAGGGCTCGGGGACCCCCGCCGTGCATGCGGACCCGGTGGAGCACTCCACCCCGGCGGCGTCGAGGAGCATGAGGAGGGTGTCGCCCTCGCATCCGGGGAAGGACACGTGGACGTTAGCGGGCAGGCGCTCGACCGGATCACCGTTGACGATGGCATCCGGAGCGAGGCGCATGATTCCGTCCATGAGGTCCTGGCGCAGGGCTACCAGTCGCGCAGCGTGAGCGGCCTGAGCCTGGACGGCGTGGTGCACAGCTACCCCGAAGGCCGCCACTCCCGCAGCATCCAACGTGCCGGAGCGCACCTCGCGCTCCTGACCGCCGCCGTGCACCACGGGGACGACGCGCGCATCACGGCGCAGGATGAGCGCTCCCGTGCCGACGGGTGCGCCGACCTTATGACCGCTCAGGGCCATCGAGGTGAGCCCGGGCAGTGATCCGTCGATGGGAAGTTGGCCCAGTGCCTGCACGGCATCGGTGTGGAAAGGCACGCCGGCCTCTGCGCACTCGGCGGCGATCTCCACGATGGGCTGCACGGTGCCGACCTCGTTGTTGGCCCACATGACGGTGCACAGCGCGACATCGGTGCCGAGGCGCTCGCGCACGAGGGAGGGATCGACACGGCCCAGCGCATCGACGCCCAGCCAGTCAATCTCGCGTCCCTGCTCCCCCAGCCACACGACGGGGTCCAAGACAGCGTGGTGCTCGATGGCAGAGCAGAGGATGCGCGGGCGCTCCGGATGCGCCCAGGCCAGTCCCTTGACCGCAAGGTTGTCGGCCTCGGTGCCCCCGGAGGTGAAGATCACCTCACTGGGACGCACGTGCAGGTCGTCGGCGATGGACTCCCGAGCTTCCTCGACCAGCCGCCGGGCCGAACGACCAGCCGTATGCAGGGACGAGGGATTGCCCACGCGCGATGCCGCATCGCGCCACGCCTCGGCCGCTTCCGGGAGGAGGACCGTGGTCGCCGCGTGATCGAGATAGGCGCGGTCGGACTGCACGGCGCGAGACTACCTCCCTCTCCGGGTCAGCCCTTGCGCTTGGAGATCTCGTCGGTCAACTGAGGGACGACCGCGAAGAGGTCACCCACGACGCCGAAATCGGCCAGCTCGAAGATCGGGGCCTCGGGGTCCTTGTTGACCACGACGATGGTCTTGGACGTCTGCATGCCCGCGCGATGCTGGATCGCCCCGCTGATGCCGTTGGCGATGTAGAGCTGCGGGGACACGGTCTTGCCCGTCTGGCCGACCTGGAACTGGTGGGGGTACCAACCCGCGTCGGTCGCGGCGCGAGACGCGCCCACGGCTGCGCCCAGGGTGTCTGCGAGTGCCTCCACCACGCCGAATCCCTCGGCTCCGCCGACACCGCGTCCGCCCGAGACGACGATCGCCGCCTCGCTCAGCTCGGGGCGACCGCCCTTGCGTGCCACGGTGCGCCCCGTGACGCGCGCCGACTTCGCTGCAGCGGAGACGTCCGCACTCACATCAACGCGCGTGGCCGACGCTGAGGCGGCCTCCGGGGCGACGGAGTTGGGGCGCACCGTGATGATCGGTGTGCCGGTGGAGACCTTGGACTTCAC
>JBMOIL010000089.1:0-9891 GCA_049317345.1 Candidatus Nanopelagicales bacterium | reverse complement strand
CGCGGGGCACGGGACCGTGCCTGCCACGTGCTGTGCGATGTCGCGCACCCTGATGCGGCCGCTGATCAGGACGCCATGGCGCTGGACATCCCGCACCTTGCCGTGGCGGCCACCGGTGCGCGCGCGGTCATCGGTCCGCTCGTGATCCCCGGGCGCACCTCCTGTCTGCGATGCCGGGACCTGCATATGTCCGACGCAGATCCGTCATGGCCCCGCGCCGCTGTGCAGTGGGCCACGCGCACGCCCGGGCCGGTGGCCGCGGGACTCGCCCACCTGTCAGGAGCCTGGGCGGCACTTCAGGTGCTCGCCGTCGTGGATGCAGGCCCGGCGCAGGTGCACGTGCCCGTCATGGACGGCGCACTGATCGTCGGACTCCCCGATGCGGGCTTCACCCTGGAGCCGCGGCCGCCTCACCCGCTGTGCGGGTGCCTATGGCCGGAGACGGGCAGCGGCAAGGCACCGCGCGCGAAGCTGGCGGGGGCCTAGGGGGTCTCCGCAGAGGCCTCACGGGCCTCCGCGAGCAGGGCGAGCAGAAGGTCTCCGTAGCGATCGATCTTGTCGGGGCCGATGCCACTGATGGCAAGCAACTCATCCGTGTCGCGTGGCAGTGCCTCCGCAAGTGCCTCCATGGTGGCGTCGGTGAAGATGACATAGGCAGGCACCTCACGCTCGCGTGCGCGCTCGAGACGCCACGTGCGCAAGAGATCGACCGTCACCTCGCTCGCTGTCGGCGGACACGTGCGACAACGCATGCGTGCACGCTCCGCACCGGTGACGAGGCTGCGCCCACATGAGCGACAAGACGCTGGCTCACGTCGCGTCGCAGGCCGGCTGCCACGGCCCCGGCGCACACTGGATCGCGGTGCCACCCCATCGCCACCGGAATCAGCGACCAGGGCGTCCAGGAATCGGCTGGGCTGCCGCGTGGCCCTGCCACCGGGCTGGCGCGACCGCGACCACGTGAGCAGGAGATGTCGGCGCGCGCGCGTGACAGCGACGTAGAAGAGGCGGCGCTCCTCGGCGAGGGCCTCGGGAGACACGGACTGCGCGTGCGGAATGGAGCCCTCGGCGCAACCGGCCACCACCACGGCCTCCCACTCCAGCCCCTTGGCCGCGTGGATCGTGGCAAGCGTGACTCCGCGGGCCACCGGCGCGTGCTGCGCAGCGGCCCGCCTATCCAGCTCGGCGACGAGACTCGTGAGGTCCCCGCCCTCGGCCCCGTGCGCACTCGCCAGATCAACGATCGAGGCCAGCGACTCCCAGCGCTCGCGCACGGCTCCGGTCGTGCGCGGAGCCTCTGCGCTCCACCCCATGGCGCTGAGGACGGATGCCACCTGCTCGGGCAGTGCGCTGCCCTCGCCCTCACCGCTGCGAGCGGCACCCCGCAGCCTGGTGAGAGCCTCACGCACCTCGCGACGCTCGAAGAAGCGCTCGCCCCCGCGAAGCACCAGTGGGATGCCAAGCGCTGACAGCGACTCCTCGAAGGCGGGCATGAGCGCGTTGATGCGCACAAGAATCGCGATGCCCTCCGGAGGCACTCCCTCGCCGATGAGGCGCGCGATGTGAGCGGCGACGGCCTGAGCCTCGGCGACCTCGTCGTCGAAGTCGCGCACCTCGGGCTCAGGACCCGGACCGCACTGCGAGATGAGGCGGCCAGCGCCATCACCCGCATCCACCAGCAGCGCATTGGCCAGCGCAACGACGGGCTCCGTGCTGCGGTAGTCGCGGACCAGCCGCACCTCAGTGGCGCCAGGGAAACGGCGTGGGAAGTCGCGCAGGAAGCGGTCGGTGGCGCCCGCGAAGGAATAGATCGTCTGAGCCGCATCGCCCACGACGCAGATGTCGTTGCGGTCCCCGAGCCACAGATCGAGGAGCCGATGCTGCAGGGGACTGACGTCCTGGAACTCATCGACGGTGAACCACCGGTAGGCCGCCCGGACTTCGTCGAGGATGTCGGGCCGCTCCCCCATGAGGCCGACGGTCATGAGCAGGACGTCGTCGAAGTCCATGACCCCGCGATCGGACTTGATCTCGTCGTAGGCGGCGTAGACACGCGCCACGTCGGCCGGGGAGAGCGGCGGGGTGCGCTGGACGGATCGCTCCGCATAGTGCTCCGGGTCGACCTCCACCTGCTTGGCCCAGGCGATCTCCGCCACGAGGTCGCGGACGGTGGCCGTGTCGGTCGCCACCGCGCACCGCGAAGCAGCCTCCGCGACAAGGGGGGTCGTCTTGGCGAGGACATCGTGCGGCTGCCCGCCGATGGCCCGCGGCCAGAAGTGCCGGAGTTGCCGGAGGGCAGCGGCGTGGAAGGTGCGCACCTGCATGCCTTCGACGCCGAGCCGCATCAGGCGCTCGCGCATCTCACCCGCAGCACGCGTGGTGAACGTGACCGCCAGCCCGCGCCTCGGGTCGTGTGCACCGACACTCACCGCATGGGCAATGCGGTAGGTGACCGCGCGTGTCTTGCCGGTGCCGGCCCCCGCCCAGACCACTACGGGACCATCCACAGACTCCGCGACCGCGCGCTGCTCGGGATCGAGCGCATCGAGGAGGTCGGATGTCACGGGGGAATCGTCGCACCCTGGTCCGACTTCGACGCTCGCGCGTTGCCGGGGTGGCCGAGTTGCCAAGCCGGCCGGGGCACGGAAGGCTCTCCCCATGTCGACCGACTCAGCGCCCGTCACGATGTACACCACGGTCTGGTGCGGCTTCTGCCAGCGCCTCAAGGCCCAGCTCGGCCGCGAAGGCATCGAGGTCGTCGAGGTCGACATCGAAGCCGATCCCGAGGCTGCGGCATTCGTGGAGGGGGTCAACGGCGGCAGTCAGACCGTGCCGACCCTGGTCTTCGCCGACGGCACCACCCTGACCAACCCGTCACTGGGACAGGTCAAGGCGCAACTCGGGCTCTGACGCTCCTCGCACGCACCGCCTAGGGGCGGATCCAGTCTCCGCTCATCGGTTCGCCGTACCAGCGCTCGATCAGTCGCCGCGCGATGGAGACGGCGGGAGGCAGCGCTACCCCTCCTGATTCGCACGCCGCCGCGAGCTCCTCCCGAGAGAACCAGCGCGCTTCCACGATCTCCTCGCCATCGACGACGATGTCCGTGCTCGTGGCCCAGGCGTGATACCCCAGCATCAGCGAGCACGGGAAGGGCCAGGGCTGACTGCCCAGATATGTCATCGCACCGACCGTGACCCCGGCTTCTTCGAAGATCTCCCGACGCACGGCGGCCTCGGCGGACTCGCCCGGCTCGACGAAGCCCGCGAGCGTGGAGAACCACGACGGCTGCCAGCGGCCCTGCCGGCCCAGCAGCGCGCGATCATCCTCGTCGAGCACGAGCACGATCACGGCCGGATCCGTGCGCGGGTAGTGCTCACTGCCCTCCTCCGGGCACCGGCGTACCCAACCGGCCTGCGCCGGGACGGTGATCGCCCCGCACCGCGAGCACCGCGCGTGCGCCCCGTGCCAGTTGTCGAGTGCGATGGCCGTCGTCGCCAGGGCCACCTCGTCGCCGCTCAACTCGGCGCCCACTTCGCGAAGGCCCGCCTGCGGACCCTCGACGGGCATGCGCGCTGCAAACCAGGTGGTCCCGGCGGAGTCGGTGCCGAGGAGGAGCCGCTCGGCATCAGCGGCCACGTCGGATGTGCGTATCGGACGCAGGCGCGCCGGTGGGGAGTCCACCGCGATCATCCCGTCGTGGACGGGAAGCACCCGCGTGCGCTCATCCGCCCAGGCCTGTGCCAGCCATTCATCGTCGGATCGAAACTCCGCGCGGCGATCGATGCCGCCGCGGGCGAGGGCCAGGTCCGCGAGAAGGGCGGAATCGGTCATGGGCTGCGGCATGGCCCGAGGGTAGCCCTGCCCGTGCGTGGGACGATGGGGCCTTCACTCACGAGGCGAGAGGTGACATGGCGATTTTCATCCGGCAGCTCACCGGTATTCGCTTCGTCGCCGCCTTTTGGGTGTTGCTCTACCACCTCCAGGATCCGCTGGATCGCATCGGCGTCATGGATATCCCGGTGCTCAGCGACGTGATCCGAGTCGGGCGTCTGGGCGTGGATCTGTTCTTCGCACTCTCGGGCTTCATCATCGCCCACACCTACCTCACCCGCATGGGGCCGCGGCTCTCCCTCGGCTCCGCCGCGAACTTCTGGTGGCTGCGCCTCGCACGCATCTATCCGGTGCACTTCGTCATGCTCAACATCGCGGGGCTCGCCGTCATCGCGCAGGTGTGGATCACCGGCGTGGAGAAGGACCGCCCCTGGCTCAATGCCTGGGACTACGTGCGCAACCTCCTCCTCATTCAGGAGTGGGGCCCGCACCCGGATCGCGGTTGGAACGTCGTCGCGTGGTCGCTCTCGATGGAGTGGCTCGCCTATCTGTTCTTCCCGCTGCTGGTGCTGCTCCTCTACCTCCTCCACAAGCGCGTGCCGACACCCGTCCTACTGCTGGCATGGCTGGCTGCGATGGCGCCGCTGCTCTGGCGCGGCAGTCTCACGATCGATCCCTACTACACCGATCTGTGGGGCTCCATCATCCGCGTGCTCACGGAGTTCACCGCGGGAGCGATCACCTATCTCATCGTGCTGCGACTGATCCCTGCGGGCGCAAGCGACCCGAGTCCGCGCGTGGAGCGCGTGGCGACCGCTGTTACGTGGCTCATGCCGGCGATCGTCGTCGCCGCCGCCGTCTTCCTTGGCCGCTGGACGGCCGCTCAGTCACCGCTGACTCTCAACGACCCCGATGCCGAACCGCTGCCGCCCTTCTTCCACCTGTGGCTCGTGCCCCCGCTCATCATCTGGATCGGTGCACTTGCCCTGTCGCGTCACGGTCAGGCGCGGTGGCTGGGCACCGACACCCTGATCCTCGGCGGCGTCGTTTCCTACTCGCTCTACATGACGCACCTCGTGTGGTTCGGGGTCTGGCGCGCCGGCATGAACGCCGTCGGAATCGAGTCGGGCCCGATCTACGCCTTGTCGGTGGTCCTCGCCATCGCCGGGTCCTTCGTCATCGCCTGGCTCATGTGGCGCATCGTCGAGGAGCCCTGCCGCCGCTGGTTGCGCAAGCTCGTCGGGGTGAAGGCCGTCGCCCCGGAGGAGACTACGGCGGATCCCGACGCGCGCCGAGAGATCACGGACCGCTGAGCAGACGCTCCACGTCCGCGCGGTCGAGCAGTCGCTCGGGCCTGACGACCTCACCGGTGCGCACGAGCACGAAGGCCGCGTCGATCTGCTCGAGGGGAACGGCGGCGATCTGGGACCACGCCAGCCGATAAATCGCCAGCTGAAGGTCGCTCAGGCTGCCCCTCCCACCCGACTTCCAGTCGACGACCTCTACTCCCCCGTCAGCGGAAGCGAAGACGGCGTCGATGCGACCGCGCACCACACGACCGCCGATCGCGAGAGCGAAGGGCTCCTCCACGGCAAGCGGCGCTCGTGCGGCATAGGGCGTGCGCCGGAAGGCCGCGCGCAGCGCGGCGAGATCGAGGTCGGTGTCGAGATCGTCTGCAGCATCGAGCTCCTCGAGGTCGAAGAGCGTCTGGACGGCGTACTGGCCCTCGATCCAGGAGTGCAACTCTGTGCCCAGTCGCGCCGCGGGGTGCGGTCGCTTCGGCATGGGCCGCGCAAGATCGAGTGCATACGCGTCTGGGTCCTGAGCGAGTTGCACCAGGGCGGTCGCGGAGAGGTCGTCGGGCACGCGCACCGCGATGGGGGCACGTGCGCGACGAGCTTCCTCCAGCAGCGCGACGATGTGGGAATCCCAGGAGTTGACGAGCGCGCGCTCGTCTTCACCCAGGGGATCGGGCACCTGCGCGTGAGTCTCCCGCGCCGACTGCGCACTTGCGGACGGGATCTGAGCCTCTTTGGTGCCCGCAACTGCACACTCGACGGCGACCGGCGCTTCGCGCGCCGCCCTCACCTCGCGGGCGACGTCACGCAGGATCCGGGTGCGATCGGGATCCTGCTCCGCGGGCCAGGGCGTCACCCGCGCGTCGAGGGAAGGGTTGGTCGCGCCATCGGGCGGCTCGGGAGCCCACACAGCCACATGTCCGCCGTGCCCGTCACACCAATCCCGGATCTCCTGGAGGAAGGGGCCGGGGCCGCGCGGGCGCTGCTGCGAGGGTCCCCACCAGTGGCCGCTCACGGTGAGGCTGTGCTCGGCCCGCGTCAGGGCGACGTAGGCGAGCCTCCGCTCCTCGAGCAGCTCCGCATCGCTTGAGCGCGCGACGAACTCGCGGTGATCCTTGGCACGCGGCTCGGAATCACGATCGGGGAACGCCGCGAGGTGCGCGGGAGCATCGGGATGGAGCGCCCATGGCACCACCGCGGCACTCGCCGGCCATCGGTCGCGGCCGCGACCGCTCGGGAAGACCGCCTGGCACATGCCGGGGATGACGACATGCGGGAATTCCAGGCCCTTGGCGCGATGGGCCGTCATGAGCACGACGGCGTCACCGGTGGGAATCTCATCGCGCCGGGGCGACTCGTCATAGCGCTCCGCCTCGCGCAGGCGAGCAAGGAAGGCGCCCAGCCCGGCCCCCGCACCGCGCGACATGCGCGCAGCGAGCTCCTTGAAGTCAGCGAGTGCGCGGGAGTTGTCGGCGGCATCAGGCCCGATGCCTGCTTCGACGCCCAGCCCCGTCGTGCGCAGCACGCGCGAGATGAGGTCGACGCACGGCTCATCGAGGTGACGGCGCAGGCGGCGGATCTCCTCGGTCAGTCGCGTGAGGCGATGCACGGCCGGCGCGGAGAGCCGGGGCAGCCCGACAGGGGCGGCTTGGCCGACCCGCCGGGCCTCACCGTCGGCTACCAAGGCCGCCTCGATGGTCTCGGCCAGACTCGGGCGATCGACGGGATCACTGCCGAGCACAGCCAGGCGCAGGGCCGCATCAAGATCAGGCGTGCCGCCTGGGTCGCGCGCGGATGCGGGCGACAGGGCTCCCAGCGCGGCGAGATCCCTCAGTCCGATGCGCCAGCGGGGGCCGGTGAGCAGGCGCACGAGTGCCGGGTCGGAGGAGGGATCGTCGAGAACCTCGAGCAGGGCGCGTAGCTCGGCAACGACGGGGACCTGCAGGAGGGCGGCGGCTCCGACCAGCCGGGTGGGTACGCCGCGTCGCCTCAACTCGGAATCGACGTCCACGAGGGTGGCCGCCGTGCGCGCGAGCACGGCAATTCCCTCCCAACTGCCATGGCGTCCG
Organism: Candidatus Nanopelagicales bacterium; assembly: GCA_049317345.1. Lineage (GTDB taxonomy): Bacteria > Actinomycetota > Actinomycetes > S36-B12 > S36-B12 > Mxb001. Next base: position 2,692 of record JBMOIL010000089.1, on the reverse strand, counting down.
TGCAGGTCGACGACTCGATCGCATACCCATGCCACCTCTTCGTCGTGCGTGTCGTGGAGGGCCACGACGACCTCGCCGGGACCTCGGCCCGCCGCGGCGGCGCGCAGGGGTTCCACCCCGGGATGCACCGCACGCAGTGGGCCCGCGACATCGTTGGCCAGGGCGAGGATGCGCGGGGCGGAGCGCCGATTGTCGACGAGGGGATAGCGCCGAGCCGGTCCTGCGCCATCCGCCCGGGGGAAGTGGTGAGGGAAGTGATCGATGTTGGCCACGCTCGCCCCGCGCCACTCGTAGATGGCCTGGCAGGGATCGCCCACGGCCGTAACCGGGTGGCCCTCGGCGAACACCTGCTGCAGGAGCACTCGCTGAGCGGCTGAGGTGTCCTGGTATTCGTCGAGGAGTACGAAGCGATAGCGCTGGCGGAGTTCGTCGCGGACGTCGGGTGCCATGCGAACGATGGCGAGTGCGAGGCGCACCTGGTCGGCGAAGTCGACGCAGTGCTCAGCAAGCTTGGCTTCGCGAAATTCCTCGACGAGGCCGCACAGCGCCGCGCGCAGGCGCGCCGCGGCGAGCATGTCCCGACCGATCGCCTGCAGGCTCGGCAGCGACTCCAGCCAGTCGATGAGGTCCGTGGAGTGGGCCAGGAGTCCTTCGGGCTCGAGATCGAGTTCGGCGAGTGCATCGTCGAGTGCGAGGACAGACTCGATCAGGGACACCGGGGAACGACCGAGGCCCGCCAGAGGGAGCGCCGACGACCGCACGACGCGCGCCGCGAGGACCTGACGAGCACCATCGGCCAGGACGACCGCGTCGGGCTCAAGACCCAGGCGTACGCCGTGATCGCGTAGCAGGCGACTGGCGAAGGAGTGGTACGTCGAGATCGCGGGCTCAATCGCGCCAGAATCGGCAAGGCCCTCGGGGAGCAAGCCCTCGCGGTCGGCGCGTAGGAGTAGACGGCGTGTGCGCGTGAGCAACTCTCCGGCGGCCTTGGTGGTGAAGGTGAGGCCGAGCACCTCATCAGGAAGCGCAAGGCCCTCCATCACGAGCCACAGCACCCGCGCCGACATGACCGTGGTCTTGCCTGAGCCCGCTCCGGCGACGATGGCTGATGGCTCTGCGGGGCTGCTCACCGCAGCCCACTGCTCATCGCTGAGGGGATGACCCAGGACTGACTCGACGGCTGCACGACTCTCACTCATGTGAGCACCTCGCGGCCGGCCGGCTGCGCAGGGCATGCCACGGCATACGGGCACGTGCGGCAGTCACTGGAGATCACCGCGGGGAAGTCCTCCGCGCGAACGCGTGCGATCGCGGTAGAGATCTCATCGATCAGCCATGCGCCATCGCCCAGTGCCGACTGCCCTTGGATACGCGGCCGGCCAGGATCTCCGCTCGCATCGGTACGCAGTTGGACGAGTGCCGCTCCGCCGACGTCGGGGTCGGTGACGAGATCGCCGAGGGCTCCGTGCTGCACGGCGAGCTGATAGGTGCCCAACTGTGTGTCGGACTCCACCGCAGGGCCACTCGGCGGGGTGCGCGCGGTCTTGAAATCAATCAGACGCACGCGCCCATCGATGCTGATCTCGACTCGATCGATGGCTCCACGGACGACGAACTCATCGTCGCCACCGGCCTCCGCATCGCGGGCAAGGGGGATCGCCACGACGAACTCGTGCTCGACAGCGATGGCTTCATCGGCGTCGCGCAGATAGGCGCACAGGCGCGCGAGCGCTCCTGACACCTCTGCGCGCTCGGCCTGTGCCTCCCAGGGCGCATCAAAGGGCAGCTCGGCCCACACGCGGTCGATCTCGCCCAGCATGACCTCGGGATCCGCGGCGAGCTCACCCCGAGCGGCGCGCTCGGCCATCGCGTGGACGAGGCTTCCGATCGCCAGCGCCCGGCCCCGCGGACCTTCAGCCCGCACGACGCGGGAGAGGAACCAGCGCAAGGGGCAACTCTGGAGTGTGGCGAGCCCCGAGCCCGAGAGCGCGACCGGACGATCGACTGCACGCACCGGCGCGATGCCGGGTGAAGGCTCGGCTAACCCCCACCACGTGGCCGGGTCGGCGCGCGGAGCCAGGGACACACCCGAGTCGTCGACCGCCTCTGCGAGGACCGCAAGTCGCTCGACTGCCGCACGGCGCAGCCCCGGCGACTGGTCGGGATCCTGCGCCACGGACCGCAGCCGCGCGATGAGGCCGTCGATCGTTATCGGTCGGGCTGGGCGCCCCGAGCGATGCCGGGCCTCGATGCCGAGATCGTCGACGAAGCGGCTCGGATGCTCGGCATCCGAAGACACCGTCGCGATCGTGAGGCTGGTGCGCGCGCGCGACACCGCGAGCACGAAGAGCCGACGCTCCTGTGCCATCCGGTCCGCCACTGCCGCCCGCAGGGCAACCCGGGCATCCGTCGCACCGCCGCCCGCGACAATCGACTCCCACTCCGGAAGCCGCAGTGCTGACGATCCGCCGAGAGGAGGCGGCCAGGCCCCTTCCTGCGCGCCCACGATGACGACATGCCCCCAGCGGCGCCCCACCGCGAGGTGTGCGGTGAGCAGCGCCACGGCAGGGGTCGTCGGTGCTGCCGCTGCGACGCGCTCCGCCGCGACTCGCTGGCCGTGCAGGGCGGCGAGGAGACCGCGGATGCCCACGACACCGGCGTATCGGTCGCTGAGCCGCTCGGCGGTGGCGAA
>JBMOIL010000088.1:0-9900 GCA_049317345.1 Candidatus Nanopelagicales bacterium | reverse complement strand
GCCTCTCGCATCGACCGGAGGTCGCGGGCGGAGTGCTCGCCGAGGAGTGCGGCGCCATTGTCAGGGAGTTCTTCGAGCGCTTGCGCTAGTCGGTCGGGGCTACTAATTCGACGCGCCGGCCGCGTAGTCGCGCGCTCTCGGACGAGGGTGCTCCCTGCACGCGCACGGTGATCCGCATGCGATCCGACCGGAAGAGATCGCGGGAGTATTCGAATGTGCGCCCCTGCTGATCCTGGGTTCGCCGCGTGATGGATAGGAGTGGTGCGCCCAGTGGGACGGACAGGATCGACGCCTCAAGGGCTGAGGCGGCGACGACCTCTATGTGCTCCAGCGCCTCTGCGGGCCGCAGGCCGTAGGCAGAGTCGATGAGTTCGTAGATCGAGCCGCTGATGTCGTGCTCGGGCAGTCCGGGCACGAGTTCTGCGGGGAAGCGCGCATGCTCCAGGGAGATCGGCGAGCCGTCGGCGAGGCGGATGCGGACCAGGTCGACGACGAAGTCGTCAGGGGCGAGCCCGAGAGCGTCCGCCGCGTCAGGCCCCGCGACCGTGACGCCCACGCTGACCACGCGCGATCCGGCCGTGAATCCCTGATCTCGCAGCAGAGCGGGTACGCCGACGATGCGCGAAAGGTCGCGATCGACCTTCGTGGGTGCGATGAATGTGCCTCCGCCGCGTCCGGGTACGCGCCGGATGACTCCCTCGGCCTCGAGAGATGCGAGGGCCTGGCGCAGCGTGGACCTGCTGACCCCCAGGGTGGCGGCCAGGTCGCGCTCGGCACCGAGACGCTCACCTGGCTTGAGTGCCCCCCGCTCCACCATCGTGACGATGCGGAGCTTCGCTGCCTCTGCGGTCGATCCCATCGAGGGGGGGATGTCGGGCTGGGTCACGTGGACTACATCGCCTCAAGTGCCGCGAGCGACTCGGGGAGGATCTGGCCGCCGTCGACCACCAGTGCCTGCCCGGTGATGTAGGCGGCCTCATCGGACGCGAAGAAGAGGGCGGCGTTGCCGATGTCCTGCACGCTGCCGAGTCGGCGCTGCGGGATCGACATCTCCATCGAACGGATGTAATCCTCGCCGAGATCCGCGAGGCCCTCCGTCATGACATTGCCCGGGAGCACAGCGTTGACAGTGATGCCCATCGGAGCAAGCTCGATCGCGGCTGTGCGCATGAATCCCAGCTGTGCAGCCTTGCTCGCTCCGTAGTGTGACCAGCCGGGGTAGCCGGTGATGGGTCCGGTGATCGACGACGTGAGGATCACTCGCCCGCGCGTGCTCTTGGCCAGTTCGGGGATGCACGCCTGCACGCTGAGAAGGGTTCCCTTGATGTTGGTGTCCAGGACGAGCTCCATGTCGGCGACCGACATGGAGGCCAGCTTGGAGTCGGGGAAGATGCCGGCGTTGGCGCAGAGGATGTCGATGCCGCCGTGCGTGGCGACGGCGGCTGCGGCCATCTCGGCACAGGAAGCGGCGTCGGCGACGTTGCCTAGGACGTAGGCAACCGAGCCGCCATCAAGAGCAGAGAGCTCGTCGACCGTGCGCTTCGCATCGTCCTCGTTGCGGCCGGTGATGAGCACATTGACTCCTGCGGATGCCAAGACGCCCGCGATTCCCTTGCCGATGCCCTTGGTGGCACCGGTGACGACGGCCGAGCGGCCAGCGATCGATCCGAACACGATTCCTCCTAGGTCATCCGGGTGAGGTACTCATCGGCAAGACGGCAACTGGTGACGGCGTACTCGGGCCCCATGGCCTGAGCGGTCTCGGTCTCCGAGTGGGAACCGATCCAGGCGACGAGGAGCAAGCGCCGCAACATGATGAATGTCGGCAGCTCGGCTTCCTCCTCGGGGGTCATGGTGGCCACCGTCCGGTAGCCGCGCACCCAGGAGTCGACGAGCTCGGGCACGTAGGGCTCGTGCTCGATGAAGGATAGTGACGAACCGAGGTCGTACATGAACCAGCTCAGACCGCAGTCGTCGAAGTCGATGACGTTGACGGCGGGACCGTGGACCAGCAGGTTTGCCAGGCGCATGTCAGCGTGGACGAGCCCGAAGCGGTCGGGTCCTTTGCCGTAGTCAGTGAGACGCGCGCGAAGGAGTTCGGAGCATTGCCCCAGGATCCGGGTCTCCTCGGCTCCCACTCCCAGGCCGTCCTGCCACTTTCCCCAGTGGCCGTCCGGACCAAGTGCGGTGTCGTAGTCCCAAATGAACCTCGTGAAGCCAGTGGGCCGCTGCCATGACTTCGCGTGATGGTGCAGTCGCGCGGTGATCGCACCGAGCTCCTCGAAGTCCTGGGCCAGGCGATCCTCGGTCGGCTCCTGGCCCTCCACCCAGGCGAAGCGCACGACGTAACGCTCCCGCCCATCGTCTGTCCGCGCAGTGACGACCGACTCGCCGTTCAGGGCCGGGAGGTACGCCGGAGTGGAGACGACGCCTTCGTCGCGCAAAGCGGAGATCCAGGCGAGTTCGCTCAGGATCGCCTCGCGCGAGTGGTAGCCGGTGCGATGAATGCGCAGGACCGAGACATGGCCATCGGCGGTATCGACCCGGAAGGTGCCGTTCTCGGACACATTGAGCAGGGTGAGGTGCGTCCCTGGATCGAGGCCGTAGGCGGGGAGGGCAGCGAGTGCGAACTCCTCGAACGATGCCACGGGGTCGGTCATGTGCCCTCCTCGCGCCAGACGCTACTGATCCCGGCCGATGACCGCAGCCAGAGCCTCACTGATGGCCTCGCGTGCCCTCTCCACCGCCTCGGGCTCCCCGGCCATGTAGACGCGTCCGGCAGCGCCGATCATCTGGACGTCGACCAGCGTGATGTCCGGCGCGGCCTTCTCGGCCTCGTTGGCCGCCACGGCCGCGAACAGCGCGGGAGTCATCTCGAAGACGAGCAGGCTCTGGCCGGGCAGGATCATCGAGGCCTGGCGCACACGGTTGAGGATGACGGCGTGCTGGTCGGTGATGTCGTGGATGACATCGTGGAAGAGGACCTGCGGGCGCAGTTGATCCTCCGCACGTGCATCGAGCCCGGCGAGGATGGCTGTGCCCGCGCGGTCGACCTCCTCGATCGAGTCCGCGTGGACCTCGAGCACTCCGAACTGACGCTCGACAAAGAGAATGCCTGGCTCTGCGGCAGGTGCCGACCTCAATGCGAGGTCGGTGACGCGCTCGATCGCGAGCCCGGGGGCAACCTCGACGATGAGCGCGTGCTGACCCGCATACGGCGGGTAGCCGCGCGCTCGCGTCGGAGTGCCGAGGTAGGCCGCGAACTGAGGCTGCAGGTCGAGGAGCTTCAGGTAGACCCGGAGCTCCGGTGCTGCAGAGGCGGACACACCGCCCCCGGTCACTGGGCCGTGACCCCGAAGGTCTTCGACAGCTCGGAGTGGGGACGGGGGATGACGTGGACGCTCACGAGCTCGCCGACCTGGCTGGCCGCCTCGGATCCCGCGTCCGTTGCCGCCTTGACCGCGCCGACGTCGCCCTGGATGGTGACCGCAACGAGGCCGTCGCCGACCTGCTCACGGCTGACGATGGTGACGTTGGCTGCCTTGACCATGGCATCGGCGGCGGCGAGTGCAGCCACGTATCCCTTTGTCTCGATCATGCCGATCGCGAAGTTGGACATTGCTGTTCCTTTCGTGGTGGGTTGAGCGGGGTGTGGACCTCGCTCAGGTCCGCTCCTCATCGATCGAACCGATGATGAGTGCGTCGATGGGGGGCGTGTCGCCCGGGAGCCAAGCGGCCGCGACCGATCCGGTGGTGACGAGGACGGCCTCGCCCACGCCTGAGCCGAGGACATCGAAGGCCACGAGTCGGGTCCCTCCCGGTTCCACCTCGACCTCGAGGAAGGCGCCGTTGGGGATCGAGTCGATCTTCTTGGTCGACCAGATGCTCTGGATCACTCGTGCACGAAGCATGGCTTGTCCTTCCCTCGGTCCTAGCCGTCGATCCTGATGATGTCGATACCTCGCGACCGTGCCCAGTCACGCGCCAGCGGGGTGATCACGACCCGCCGCCCGATGCGCACGGCCTGGGCATCGCCGAGTGCCCGCAGATGACGCTCGGTGAGGGCTCCGCTCGCCACGTGCAGGGCATCCGCGGGCACGGATTCCGCCGGCTTGCTTGCGGGCCGGGGCTCGGGACGACGTGGTGTGGTGGCTCCACGCTGAGTGGCGCGGCCCAGGGCCATCTCCTCGACCACGACCTCACGGATGACCTCACGCACGATTTCGCGGATCATCTCCCGCAGCGCCTCGGGGGTCTGGGTCATGACGCCACGCTCCGCAGGGCCGCCTCGGCTGCCTCGGCTGCGGCGCGGACCTCGGACTCGGTGCCGGTGAGGTAGACGCGACCGGTGGCACCCACCATGCGGTAGTCGACCACGGTGATGCGCGCAGCCTTCTCGGCCTCGTTCGTGGCGAGGATGGCGTAGCTCGCCGGCTGCATCTCCAGGACGAAGAGCGACTGTCCCGGCAGCGCCATGGAGCCGACCTTGTTGCGGTTGATGAGGAACGCGTGCTGACGGTCGATCTTGGGTACGACGCGCGAGGCCAGGATCTGGGGAGACGTCGCATCCGCGGCACTCTTGCCGAGTTGGTCGAGCACCGCTCCGGCCGCGCTGCGCACGGCGCTTGTCGGACCGTGGATCTCGAGGTAGCCGAACTGTCGCTCGACGAAGAGAATGCCTGCACCCACGTCCGCGTGCTTGAGCGCGACGTCGGTGAGGGGCTCGATGTCCAGGCCGGGTGCTACCTCGATGATCTGCGCGGCGTATCCGGCGCGCGGAAGGGCACCGCGCACCCACGAGCCGAGGTAGCACATCGTCTGCGGCTGCAGCCGGTCGAGAAAGATGAAAGATCGCAACTCAGCCATCATCAGCCCTTGATGATCTCTCGAAGTTCCTCGACGACCAGGCGCCGGATCTCTTCTCGGAGCTCCAACTCGGCCTCGGGTGGCGCGGGACGCGCGAGCACGGGTGCCCCTTCCATGTTGGATGCCAGCGGATACGGCGGGACCACTCCCGCGGGAGCGCGCCAGGGATCCAACGAGGTGAAGTCGGGCATGGGTGCATCCGATGCGTAGGCGATGCGCGTCAGGTTGACGAGGTGCTTGGGTTCGAGGTTCTCCCCCACCGAAGAGCGACCGAAGAACCCCGTGCCGATCGTCATGGTGGGCGCAAGATTGGTCTCGATGCCCGCGCTGCCGAGGCTGTTGCCGACATTGACCGAGACGCGCAGCACGGGCACCGCGGCGGCGAAGGACATGATGGTCGCGGGATCCTCGCTGTGGATGGCCGCGCTGTGCCCCGCGCCGCTGATGCGCAGCACAGCGCGCGCAGCGTCGATGGCGCGTGTGGCGCTGGGCGCGGTGACCAGGCCGAGCACGGGGCAGAGCTTCTCGTGGGCGAACGCTTCCTCGGGCACGACGAGGGGGAACGGCGCGACGAGGATCCGGGTCGACGCAGGGATCTTGACTCCGGCCGCCTCAGCGATCTCACGCGCGGACTTGCCGACCCAGGCGGTGTTGAACGCCGTTCCCTGGAAGACGACCTCGCGCACCCGGTCGATCTCCTCGCCCTCGAGGATGTAGGCACCCTCACGACGCAGTGATGTAGCGAGGGCCTCCGCGGCGCGCTCCTCGACGATGAGGACCGATTCGTTGGTGCACAGGATGGAGTTGTCGAAGGACTTGCTCGCGACGATCCTGCGGGCCGCAGCGATGAGGTCGGCGGTGGCGTCTACGACGACGGGGACATTGCCCGGTCCCACTCCGATGGCGGGATTGCCGCTGCGGTAGGCCGCGCGCACCATGGCGCTGCCACCCGTGGCGACGATGACATCGACGCGCTCATCGGTCATGAGCGCATTGATGAGCGGAATCGAAGGCTCTTCGACGACCTGGATGCACCCGTCGGGAGCCCCGGCGGCTACGGCCGCCTCGGCCATCGCCCGTGCTGCCTCGGTGCAGACCTTCTTGGCGAAGGGGTGCGGGCTGATGATGATCGCATTGCGAGTGAGCAGCGCCAGCATGATCTTGAAGAAGACCGTCGCGACGGGGTTAGTGGATGGCGTGAGGGCGAGGACGACGCCTGCCGGGCGTGGCACCTCGACGATCCCGCGGTCGGCGTGCACGGTCGGTGTGACGTAGTCATGGTCGCCGTAGGTGTTCCAGATGCCGATCGAGCAGGCGACGTTCTTGAGCTTCTTGTGCTCGGCGACTCCGAAGCCCGTCTCCGCGACGGCGGCCTCACCGAGTCCGCCGGCGATCTGCTCACCGGCCTCAGCCGCGGCCTTGGCGATGCGGCGTACCGACTCGATGTCGTAGGTCGCGAAGCTGCGCGCTGCCCACTCGGCCCGCTCGACCATGGCACGTCCGCGAGGCACTCCGGCCGGCTCGAGGGGGATGTCGGCGAGTACGGCGGTCATGGGCGGGCTCCCCGGATGCCGCGCACCTCGCGGTAGGCACGTCCGATGGCCACCTCGGCGCGATCGAGTACCTCGTCGACGACCTCGGGCTTGAGCAGGATGCCCGGCTTGAACTGCAGCACCCGGGGATCCAGCGTGGAGAAGATCGCCCACACGCCGTTCTCGTAGAGATGACGCATGACGTACTTCGCGCCCTGCGGGTCGTTGAATTCCAGGCCGAGGATGACGCCGTCCTGGCGAATGCCCACGAACCAGTCGGGATACTCCGCCTGGATAGCGCGCAGGCCCTGGCCCACACGGTCGGCGATGTAGTGCACCATCGACCGGGTCTCGGGGCGCGAGCAGATCTCCAGCGCCTTGATGGCAGCGATGCAGCCGAGCTCCGCTCCGCCGAATGTCGAGATGTGACCGAAGCCGTCCTCGGTGAGCCAGCCGGCGCATTCTTCACGTGCAAGGACGCACGCGATGGGATACATGCCGCCGGAGATCCCCTTGCCCGTGACCATGATGTCCGGCTGGATCCCGGCCTTGGCGATGCCCCAGAGCTCGCCCGTGCGCATGAGGCCGGTCTGCACCTCGTCGGCGATATAGAGGGCGTCGTACTCCTCGCACAGCTTCTTGACCGCGTGGAGGTACCCGGGGTCGGGAAGCGGGAATCCGTAGGTCGCGGGGATCGTCTCCATAATGACCGCCGCGACGTCGCGACCCCGGAGGGCGTCCTCCATCGCGTCGAGGTCGTTGAAGGGGACGTGCGGGAAGTCCTCGGGCTGATCGGCGAGGAAGAGCTTGGAGAAGCGGTCGTCGCCGGTGCCGACGGCCAGGCCGGTGTGACCGTGGTAAGCCTTGAGGATCGACACGATCTTGCGCTTCTGCGTGGCGTGGCGGGCTGTCTTGAGCGCGATGTCGATCGCCTCGCCGCCACCGGAGCCGTACATCACCTTGGTCAGGCCCGCGGGAGCTGACGTCACCAGGGCCTCTGCGAGTGCGGTGCGGGCCAGGGCGGGGAAGTGGTGGTTGCCGATGTCGAAGTGCTGCATGGCCACCGTGAGCGCCTGCACCACCTCGGGGTTGCGGTGTCCGAGGTTGTAGGTGCCTCCGTTGAGGTGCAGGTCGATCAGGCGCTTGCCTGACATATCCCAGAGGTAGTACTCCTCGCGACGGTCGATGACGAGGGGGACCCCGGAGTCGATCCAGAACTGCGTCTTGCCGGGATTCCAGTACTCCTTGGCCTTGTCGAGCACCTCGGCCTTGGAGGAGAAGGAGAAGACCCCGTAGTCGTACTCGGGGGCGGCGGCCGTGTCGGTCACGGTTGAATAATACCGAATTACCATACCGAATCAAGACCGAATAGGGACCAAATTCCCAGTAAGGCTACGGAAGAAAAACACCGAATGTCCTTGTGGTGGCGCGGTGGCATCGGGATACTGCGGTCGGTGTGACGTGGGTCACGCAGCGTTTCGCGCCCCCCCGGAGGACATATGTCGAGTAACCCCGCCGGCCCGACGGCCATGCCGGGAGACCACCAGATCAGTTCAGCGGACTCCGCCCGGCTCAAGGCGGGCGCCGTAGGCCTGGTCGGTGTCCTCCTGATGGCGGTCGCCAACGCCGCCCCGATCACGGCCATGAGCTTCAACGTGCCGATTGCCATCGGCTACGGCAATGGCATCAGCGCCTCTGCCGGCTTCCTCTTTGCCACAATCGTCCTGACGATCTTCGCTGTCGGATTCGTCTCCATGGCGCGCTACATCACGACAGCCGGTGCCTTCTATGGCTTCATCACCCAGGGCCTCGGCCAGTTGTGGGGCATGGCGTCGGGCCTCATCGCGGCCGTGGCCTACATCATCTTCGAGGCATCACTCGTCGGCGGATTCTCCTACTTCGCATCCGAGTACGTCCTGAAGCCCGCGGGCATCAACGTCAACTGGATGATCATCGCGGCCATCGGCATCGTCATCATCGCGGTCCTCACCTACTACTCGGTGACCCTCGCGGCGGGCGTCCTCGGCGTGACCCTTGTGCTCGAGGTGCTCCTGCTGGGAGCTCTCGGACTGAGCGTGCTCTTCAAGGGCGGGCCGGACGGCTACATGTTCAGTGAGGTCGTGCCTCCGCAGAACGCATTCACGAGCCTGCCTGAAGACGCCTTCGGCACGGGTGTTGCCGCGGGTGTTGCCGCGATCGGTATCTTCTTCGCCTTCTGGTCGTGGGTCGGCTTCGAGACGACCGCCGTCTACGGCGAGGAGTCCAAGAACCCCAAGCGCAATGTCCCGATCGCCACGATGATCGCGGTCATCGGCCTCGGCTTGTTCTACACCTTCATGTCCTGGATGGTCGTCGTCGGCAATGGTGCGGCGAAGTCGGTCGAGGTCTCCGCTGGGACAGCGCCGGTGGATCTGTGGCTGGGGCTGGTCGACGCCAATCTCGGCGGCTTCATGGTCCTGGCCTACAAGATCCTGCTCGTCGTCGGATCCTTTGCCTGCGCCATGGCCTTCCACAACGCAGCTTCGCGCTACATCTACGCGATGGGGCGCGAGAGCGCGTCGGGCTTCCTGCGGCGCAGCGTCGGGGCGGTCAACGTCAAGCATGGATCACCCGCGACGGCCTCGTTCGTACAGAGCGCCATCACCCTGGTGCTGTGCATCCTCTTCCTCCTCTTCACCAACGTGTACGTCGAGGGCGAGGCTGTCCCGGAGCTCGTCCCCTACGTCAACGTCTACGGACTCCTCGCCCTTATCGGCACGGCGATGATCCTCATCGTCCAGACGATCACCTCCTTTGCCGTGATTTCGTTCTTCTGGGTCAAGAAGGTCCACAAGGGCAATGTGATTGCGACGCTGATTTGTCCCATCCTGGGCGCCATCGGCATGCTCTACGCCCTCTGGCTCCTGTGGTCGAATCGCAACTTCGCTGCGGGTCTCGCAGCCGACAGCCTGGTGTTCACTCTCATGCCGGTCTATGTCATCGGCCTGCTAGTCCTCGGCTTCGGATATGCGGCCTGGGTGCGGGCCAAGCGACCCGATCTCTACGCTGAGATCGGTCGCACCACGGTTGAAGAGGCGCACGAGCGCGTCTGACCTAGTCGAGGGGTGCGCCACTCGGGGGCGCACCCCTCGGCATGTCACGGCCAGTCGGCTTCCACGGACGAGTGCGAGAGGCGGTCGGGGCATGGCACGGATGAATCGCTTCGAGGTGGATCTGGCTCTCGCGCGGGGTATGTGCGCGGCAGCACTGAGTTCCGCGGCGAGCCAGGGCATCCTCGTGTCGGTTGCCATCGTCGACGCCGGCGGCCACCTCATCGCATTCGAGCGCATGGATGGCGCGGAGATCGCTGGTCCGGTGCTCGCTCCTGACAAGGCCTACACCGCGGTCGCCCATCGCACCGCCACCGACGAGCTCTCCGACGCTGTGGCGCCGGGTGGTGATCTCGTGGGCATGCATTCAGCCGACCACGGTCGCTACATCACCTTTGCTGGCGGCCTGCCCC
>JBMOIL010000087.1:0-10077 GCA_049317345.1 Candidatus Nanopelagicales bacterium | reverse complement strand
ACGGTGACCGGCGCGGGATCACCCGGGGGCAAGGGTGGTGCCTTGGCTTCGCCCGTCGGTGCGGAGTTGTTCACATCGCGGGCCGCGGCGTAAGCACCGAGTGCGGGGGGCGCAATGAGGAAGATCGCAAGCACCGGCAGGAGTAGCAGCCACGCAGCGCGCGGCCCACCGTGACCGTGGCCGTGACCGTCATCGTGCTCGTGCGGCTCGTCATGCGGTGTCTGCTCGTCGTCAGCGGCACGCCCCTTGCGCAGCACGTCGATGAGAGCGAGCACGCCGAGGACTACGAGGATGCCGCCGGAGAGGAGGAGCCAGGGGCGCATGGCCTCTTGGACGTAGTTGAGGAAGGTGTCACCGATGGTGATCCTCAGCACGGCACCACCGACGAGGATGAGGATGATCGCCTGAACGTCGCGCCTCATGTCAGCAACCACCAACCGACCAGCATGCTGAAGAGCACAGCGAGGATGAAGGTCGCCGGCGCGAAGCGAGTCGCGAACTTGCTGCTGAAGGTCCCCACCTGAAGTGAGATGAGCTTGAGATCGACCATCGGACCCACGACGAGGAAGGCCAGCTTCGCGGTGAGGGAAAACTCCGTGAGGCTTGCCGCGACGAAGGCATCGGCTTCGGAGCAAATCGACAGGAGCACGGCCAGGCCCGCGAGGACGAGGACCGAGAGGATGGGCTGGTCCGCAACAGCGAGCAGCCACTCCTGCGGCACGAGCACGTTGAGTGCCGCAGCCGCCAGGCCGCCGATGACGAGGAAGCCTCCCGCGTGAAGGAAGTCATGCGTGGCCGTGAGCCGGAAGGTGTGCCAGGAGCTGGATCCGACGAGGTGGTCGCGTGGGCCGATGCGCAGCCACTTCGCCTTGCCGAAGCGAAGCCACAGCCAGCCCATGATCACCGCGGTCGCCAAGGACGCGATGAACCGTGCCGCGACCATCATCGGCTCACCCGGGAAGGCGACAAACGTGGATACGAGGACGATGGGGTTGATGGCGGGGGCTGAGAGCAGGAAGGCCAGAGCCGCGGCCGGTGCCACGCCACGCGACATCAGGCCGTTGGCCACTGGCACCGAGGCGCACTCGCAGCCAGGCAGCACCGCGCCTGCTGCACCGGCAACGGGGACAGCCAGCGCCGGGTTTTTCGGGAGTGCCTTCTTCCAGAACGAGGCTGGCACGAAGGCGGCGATCGCGCCGGAGAGCACAACGCCGAGCACGAGGAAGGGCAGCGCCTGGACGATGATCGAGATGAAGATCGTCGCACCCGTTTGGAGCGCGGGATCGTCGAAGAGGCCGACGAACCAGCGTTGACCGATGATGAGGATCACGAGTCCGATGGCAAGGATTTCCAAACTTCCCGGGCGGTAGCCCTTGGACTCCTTGGTGGACGGTGTGCTCATGACTCCTCGACTGCATTGGGGACCGCTCCACCGTAACGCCGATCCCTGGCCGCGTAGGTCTCACACGCCTGCCACAGGTGACGCCTGTCGAAGTCCGGCCAGAGAGTGTCGAGGAACACCATCTCGGCGTAGGCGGATTCCCACAGCAGGAAATTGCTGGTGCGCTGCTCGCCGGAGGAGCGCACGAAGAGATCGACGTCGGGCATGTCGGGCTCATAGAGATGGCGGGCGATCATGCGCTCATCCACCTTGCCCGGATCGATGCGCCCCTCGGCTACTCCTCGGGCGATGGCAGCGGCCGCATCGGCGATCTCGGCGCGACCGCCGTAATTGACGCACATGGTGAGGGTGAGCACGTCGTTGTCCTTGGTGAGCTGCTCGGCGTACTCGAGCTCGGAGATCACGGACTTCCAGAGTCGTCTCGGCCGGCCGGCCCAGCGCACGCGCACGCCCATGGCGTGCATTTCGTCGCGTCGCCGGTGGACGACATCGCGATTGAAGCCCATGAGGAACTTCACCTCGTCCGGCGAGCGCTTCCAGTTCTCGGTCGAGAAGGCGTAGGCCGAGAGCCAGCGCACACCCATCTCGATCGCCCCGTGGACGCAGTCGAGGAGGGCGAATTCACCGGCCTCGTGGCCGGCCGTGCGCGGCAGGCCGCGCTCCTTGGCCCATCGTCCGTTGCCGTCCATGACGAGCGCGACGTGCCGGGGCACTAGATCAGCGGGGATCGCCGGCGGGCGCGCGCCGCTGGGATGCGGGGTCGGGGCGGCGTACGTCGGCACCCCCCCATCTTGGCACTCCCCATTTCGCCCGCTGAGCAGGACAAACGGGCAGGTGGTCTAGCCGCGGTCGACGAGGGGCAGCGAGCGCAGGCCACGCTCGATATGCCAGGTGATCAGTGCAGCAGCAAGGCCGCTCGCCTCGCGGCGATGACGCGGATCACTGGCATCAGCCGTGGCCCAATCCCCGGAGAGCAGCGCACCAAGAAGCTCAAGGGTCTCGGCGGCGGGGCGCGCACTGCCGGGAGTGCGGCAGTCGTCGCACAGAGCACCTCCCCCGCTCACGGCAAAGGCGCGCTGCGGACCGGGTGCTCCACAGCGCGCGCACTCGGAGAACGACGGCGACCATCCCGCGATCGCCAGCGAGCGCACAAGGAACGCGTCGAGGATGAGCGAGGGGTCATGGGTGCCGGTCACGAGCGTGCGTAGGCCACCGATGAGCAGGAGGTACTGCTGCACCGAAGGCTCGCGCTCGATGGGCGTGAGCCGCTCGGCTGCCTCGAGCATCGCCGTACCCGAGGTCCACCGCGGATAGTCAGCGGAGAGCGTCGCCCCGTGGGCGCCGAGGGACTCCACCTGCGTCACCGTGTCGAGTGAGCGACCCTCGTGCAGCTGGACATCGATGTGGCCGAAGGGCTCGAGTCGTGCGCCGAAGCGACTTCCCGTGCGGCGTACGCCCTTGGCTACGGCGCGGACGCGCCCGTGCGCGCGGGTGAGGAGCGTGACGATGCGATCGGCCTCACCCAGGCGCTGGGTGCGCAGCACGATGGCTTCGTCACGGTAGGTCGGCACTCGAGCATCCTCGCAGGACTAGAAGCCCAGGCGTCGCAACTGGCGCGGGTCGCGCTGCCAGTCCTTGGCCACCTTGACGCGCAGGTCGAGATAGACCGGTGTGCCGAGCAGAGCCTCGATGCCGCGGCGCGACTTGGTGCCGACATCCTTGAGCCGCGAGCCGCCCTTGCCGATGACGATGGCCTTCTGACTGTCGCGCTCGACATAGACGATGGCGTGGATATCCAACAGAGGCCGATCCTCGGGTCGGTCCTCACGCAACTCCATCTCGTCGACCACCACGGCGAGTGAGTGCGGCAACTCATCGGAGAGTCCCTCGAGCGCGGCCTCGCGGATGAGCTCGGCCACCAGCGTCTCCTCGGGCTCATCGGTCGCTTCACCGTCGGGGTAGAGCGCAGGACCCTCCGGAAGGCGCGAGATGAGGAGATCGGCGAGAAGACCGACGTTGTCCCCGGTGACAGCAGACACGGGGACGATCTCAGCCCAGTCCAGTTGTGTCCGCTCGCCGAGAGCCGCTGCCTCGGCGAGCCGTTCAGCGATCTGGGCCGGCGATGCCGCGTCCGTCTTGGTGATGATGGCGAAGGTGGTGCGCCCCCCTCCCCTGCGCGCCTTGGCGAGCTCCGAAGCGATGTAGGCGTCACCGGGCCCGACCTTCTCGGTCGCTGGCAGGCACAGGGCCGCGACATCGACGCTCGACCATGCTTCGCGCACGAGGTCGTTGAGGCGCTCGCCGAGCAGGGTCTTGGGCTTGTGCAGACCCGGGGTGTCGAGGACAACCAACTGCGCGTCCGGGCGCGTGACGATGCCGCGCACGACGTGCCGCGTCGTCTGAGGGCGCTTCGACGTAATCGCGACCTTGGTGCCGACGAGGGCATTGGTGAGCGTCGACTTCCCCGCATTGGGGCGCCCGACCAGGCAGGCAAGCCCCGAACGATGCACGGTCATGATGTGCTCCTGCCCTCAGCGAGGCCGAGCACTCCCAGGCCCACGATGACGAGGGCACATCCCACCACACCCAGCGGTCCCAGCACCTCACCGAGCACGAAGACTCCGAGGAGTGTCGCAAAGACCGGCTCGGCAAGGTTGAGGGTGGCGATATGCCCCGGCTGCAAGGCACGAAAGCCCATGCCGAAGAGGATGTAGGCCACCGTCGTCGTCGCCAAGCCGAGCCACAGGATGAGCAGCAACGACGACCACGACATCCACCACGTGCCCGACATGAGGAAGACCGGCACGAGCAGCACACCCGAGATAGCAAACGACGCGGCGAGCACATGCGTCGGCTGCTCGCCCTGGCGCGTGAATCGCACGCCAAAGACGGTGTAGAACGCGTACGACGCGCCCGCGGCCAGGCCGAAAGCGATACCGAGCACATCGCGGCCATCGCCCGCACCGATGGTGAGCAGGGTGACGCCGACGATCGCGAGGACCGTCGAGGCGAGCCAGACATAGCCCGGAGCCCCCTCGCGCATGATCCAGCCGAGGATTCCGGCCATGAAGGGAGTGAGTGCCAGGCTCGCGAGCGTGCCCACGGCGACGCCCGTGCGACTCATGGAGAGGAAGAAGAAGATCTGGTACGCCGCCACCGTGACGCCCATGATCCAGATGATCGGTTGACGCCAGAGGCGCAGCAGGGCCTCACGTCCCTCCGGCGTGCGCGAAGCCCAGGCGACCAGGCCGGCGGCGCCGACGATGAGCCGTGCCGCAGCAGCACCCGCCGCCGGAGCGGTGGGCTGCAGGAGGACGCGAGCGGTGCCTGAGGTGCCGAAGAGCGCCGCAGAGCCAAGGACGGCACCGGCGGCCACACGGCGCTCGGACGCCGTGGCGACCGTCGCACTCATGCGCCTGCGGCCAGGGTGGCCACGACCGTGCCGTCGGACGCGCACAGATGCACGATCACATCACTGCCGCCGAGCTCAGCCAGCGCCTTGCGTCCGGCATCGTCGGCGGGATCATCGCCGATGACCACGGCGGCTTCCGCACCACGCGCGCCCGCGGCGACAGCCTGGGCCACCGCGAGTTGCAGCGCACTGATCGATAGTGACGGCAGGGCGACGTCGGCAGCCGAGTACGTGCGACCCGTCTCGTCGCGTACCGCCGCTCCCTGCGGCGCACCGACTCGACCGCGTGCACCCCGCGCCAGGGTGACGAGTTTGGCGTCCTCGTCGGACAGAGGCTCAGCCACCATCACTTGCCTCATGCTCGTGCGCGGACGATGAGGAAGCCACAGCAGGCTCCACCCGCACGGCCAGGACACTCCCGATGCGATTGCGACGACCCATCCCCTGCTCGGCGGTGAGGCGCCAGCCGTCGACGTCGATCGTGGCCCCCGGAATCGGCACGCGACCGAGCCGCTTGCCCATGAGGCCGAGGACGGTGTCGACGCCCTCGTCTTCAGACTCCACGTCGACATCGATGAGATCGGCGAAGTCATCGACGTGCATGCGAGCGCTCACTCGCACGGATCCATTCTCAAGCTTGGCTACTTCAGGAGCCGCGGTGTCGTATTCGTCGTCGATCTCGCCCACGATCTCCTCGAGGACGTCCTCGATGGTGACGATTCCCGCGGTGCCGCCGTACTCGTCTACGACGATGGCCATGTGCGTGCGGGCGGCCTGCATGTCCTTAAGGAGCTCGTCGACCTGCTTGCTGTCGGGCACCATGAACGCAGGACGCATGAGGGATTCGACCGTCTCAGTCTGCTCAGCGTCACGGCGGTCGAAGACACGGCGCACGATGTCCTTGAGAAAGACAATGCCGATCACATCGTCGGAGTTCTCACCGATCACCGGGATACGTGAAAAGCCCGACCGCAGTCCCAGGGAGAGTGCCTGACGCAGTGTCTTGTGGCGCTCGATGTAGATCATCTCCGTGCGCGGCACCATCACCTCTCGCGCGAAGGTGTCACCGAGCTCGAACACGGAGTGGATCATCTGACGCTCGTCGTCCTCGATGAGGTCTTCAGCCTCCGCGAAGTCCACGAGCTCGCGCAGTTCCGCCTGGGTCGCGAAGGGACCCTCGCGGTAGCCACGACCAGGGGTGAGGGCGTTGCCCAGGATGATGAGGAGCGTGGCCAGCGGTCCGAGGACGCCCGCGAGCAGGCTGGCCGTCCCCGCCGAGCGCAGCGCGATGCGATCCGCATGCTGGCGCCCCAGGGTGCGGGCAGCGACGCCGAGAACGACGTAGTTGACGACCACCATCAGTGCGACAACGACGAGCAGCGCGAGCCACACGGGCCACCCGCGCACCTCTTGGAGGGTGGCGATACCGACGTAGGACACCAGTGAGATCGCGGTGACCGAAGCCACGGTCGACAGGAACAGCAGGACGTTCACGTAGCGGGGCCTGTCGGCGACGATGTCGAGCAGTCGCGCGCTCCCCCGCACGCCCTCGCGCTCGAGGTCCTCGACTCGCCCACGCGAGACACGACCGATAGCCGTCTCGGCCATGACGAGAAGCGCGGCCACCAAGACGAGGACGACCGCGATGATCACGAGGAGGAGGTCGGTCGTCATCCCGACACCTCCAGCCAGCCCTGGAGCAGCTCGGCCTGCAGCGCGAACATGCGCTCATGCTCCTCGGGCTCGGCATGATCGTGGCCGAGCAGGTGGAGCACCCCGTGCGTGAGCAGGAGCGAGAGCTCGACGTCAGCCGCGTGGCCCGCGGCCCCGCCCTGACGGGCAGCCACGGTCGGACAGAGCACGATGTCGCCGAGGATTCCCTCGACTCGGGGGCCGGAGGGGTCGCCGGCGCGCAGGTCATCCATCGGGAAGGACAGCACATCAGTGGGGCCGGCCTCGTCCATCCACTCGACATGCAAACGCGCCATCTCCTCCTCGTCGACCAGCAGGATGGACAGGTCGGCATCAGGAGAGAGGTGGAGCCGATCGAGCAGGTACGCCGCCTGCGCCTCAATGCGCGAATTGTCGACCCAGGCAACGCCAGAAGAGTCGTCGATATCGATGGCCACGGCTCACGCCCTGCGCGGGCCGCGATGCGGCGCAGCGGGGCGCAGGCCCACAGTGGCGTCGTAGCGTCCGTACGCCTCGACGATCTGCCCCACGAGGCGATGACGGACGACGTCGGCTGAAGTCAGGGTGCAGAACGCCACATCGTCGAGGTCGCCGATGATCTCCTGGACCACCATGAGGCCCGAGGTCGTCGACGACGGCAGGTCGACCTGCGTCACGTCACCCGTCACCACCATGGTCGAGCCGAACCCAAGACGCGTCAGGAACATCTTCATCTGCTCGGCGGTGGTGTTTTGGGCTTCGTCAAGGATGATGAACGCGTCATTAAGCGTGCGCCCGCGCATGTAGGCCAGCGGAGCGATCTCGATGGTGCCCCCGGTGATGAGGCGCGGAATGGAATCGGGATCGAGCATGTCGTGCAGGGCGTCGTACAGCGGACGCAGGTAGGGATCGATCTTCTCCGACAAGGTGCCGGGGAGGAAGCCCAGACGCTCCCCCGCCTCGACCGCGGGTCGGGTGAGGATGATGCGCGAGACCTTCTTGGCCTGGAGCGCTTGCACAGCCTTGGCAACCGCCAGGTAAGTCTTGCCGGTGCCCGCAGGGCCGATCCCGAACGTGACGGTGTGCGTGTCGATCGCCTCGACGTAGCGCTTCTGGTTGAGCGACTTGGCGCGGATGGTGCGGCCACGCGAACTGAGGATGTTGGTGGAGAGGACCTCGGCGGGCCTGGTGCCTGCGCGCAGCAGCGCGATGCTGCGCTCCACGGACTCCGTAGTGAGTGCCTGGCCGGTGCGAAGGACGGCGAGCATCTCTGCCACGAGGATTTCGACCAGGCCGACGTCATCGGCTGAGCCCGCGATGCGGACCTCATTGCCACGCACGTGGATGTCGGCATCGGGGAAGGCCGCTTCCATGACGCGCAACAGCTCGTCGCCCGGACCGAGGAGGGCGACCATCGGCTGGGATGCCGGGATGGTGATGGTGGCCTGAGAGGAGGTGCTCATGTAGGGGGAATCCTAGCGTCAGCCGGGGGGCCAGCCCAGCGGACGACCGCCCAGCACGTGGATGTGGGCATGCCCCACGGATTGGCCGCCCTCGAGACCGGTGTTGGCCACGAGTCGGTGCCCTGACTCCGCCACCCCCTCCTGCCGAGCGACCTGCGCCGCCAAGGCGAGCATCTCGGACGCAAGGGACGGATCGGCCTCGACCACGGAGGGCACGTCGGCGTAGTGATCCACGGGGATCACGAGGACATGCACGGGCGCCTGCGGCTGGATGTCGCGGAAGGCCAGCGCGCGGTCGCTGCGCGCGACGATGTCGGCCGGGATCTCGCCCGTGGAGATGCGGCAGAAGAGGCAGTCGGTCACGCGGTCATCCTGGCATGCACTCACGAGTCATGGGGTCGCTCCCCAGCGCGGACTCCGCGCGAGGACCACCGCAGCGCCGACGGGTCCGGCTGTCGAGGTGCGCAGCACTGTCGGACCCAGTCGTGCGAGCCGGGCACCGAGTCCCACGAGGTGCGCGCGCTCGGCATCGGAGAGACCACCCTCCGGTCCGACGACGAGCACGATGTCGCCACTGTCGGGGATATCGATCCCGGCGAGCGACTCCTCGGCGGATTCGTCCAGGCAGAGGACAAGGGCGGCCTGCGCAGTCCACGCATCAAGCTCCGACAGGGTGTGCACGTCGTGTACGGCGGGCACGCGCGATCGACGTGACTGCTTGGCTGACGCACGCGCCGTCGCGCGCCACTTGCTCACCCCCCGCTGAGCGCGGTCGCCGGTCCATCGCGTGATGCAGTGTTCGGCCGACCAGGGCACGATCTCGTCTACTCCCACCTCGGTCATGGCGGCCACCGCCTGCTCGCCGCGATCGCCCTTGGCCAGCGCCTGGATCACGATGATGCGCGGTGCGGGGTCGGGCTCCTCCGTGATGCGCGCGATCGCGACGTCGAGCTGATCCCGTGAGACGGCGCAGACTGTGCCCTCGAGTCGGCGGCCCTCGCCATCGACGAGGTCGACGCGCTCCCCCGCGCGCAGGCGCATGACCTGCGTGGCGTGACGTGCTTCTTCACCCGTCACGCGGACGATTCCCTCAGAGTCCGGGGCACTTCCCGGATCGATGAAGAAGACCGGCGCCGCCATGTCCTAGCGTCCGCTGAAGGCGCCGCGCAGGCGCGAGAAGAACCCACCCGTCTCATCGGCGACCTGCTCCGTGGCACGCAGGGTGACACCCTCCTCACCACGAGCACGCGCCAGACTGCGCAGGAACCCCTCCTGCTCGGCGTCGAGGCGAGTGGGGGTGCGCACGTCGAGCTGGATGTGCAGGTCACCACGTCCTGAGCCGCGCAGATGGGGTACGCCGCGCGCGCGCAGTGTGAGCACTGCGCCGGGCTGCGTGCCCGGCCGCACCTCGACCTGCTCGACGCCATCGAGTGTCTCGAGTTCGATTCCGGTGCCCAGTGCCGCGGCTGTCATCGGCACCTCGACGGTGCACACGAGGTCATCGCCGCGGCGCTCGAAGACGGGATGCTCCGTCTGGACGATCTCGACGAAGAGATCCCCGGGCTCACCGCCACCCGGACCCACCTCCCCCTGCCCCGCGAGCTGGATACGCGTGCCCGTGTCGACGCCGGGCGGGATGCGCACGCCGATCGTCGTGCGCGTGCGCACGCGGCCGTCTCCGGCGCACTCCACGCAGGGGTGCGGGATCGTCGTACCGAAGCCCTGGCACTGCGGGCAGGGACGAGCGGTCATCACCTGCCCGAGGAACGAGCGCTGGACGTTTTGGATTTCACCATTGCCCTTGCACATGGGGCATGTTGCTGGCTGGGTGTCGGGGGCGGTGCCCGCGCCTTGGCATGCCTCGCAGCACACGGCAGTGTCGACCTGCACCTCGCGCGTCGCCCCGGTCATCGTCTCCGCGAGGTCGACCTGAAGGCGGATGAGGGCGTCTTGCCCCCGGCGCATGCGCGGACGTGGGCCGCGGCGCTGTCCGCCGCCGAAGAAGGCGTCCATGAGATCGCCGAAGTCGAAGGGAGCGCCGAATCCACCGCCCCCGGCCCGCAGGGGATCCCCGCCGAGGTCGTACATCTGACGCTTCTCGGGATCACTGAGCACCTCGTAGGCGGCGG
>JBMOIL010000086.1:0-10214 GCA_049317345.1 Candidatus Nanopelagicales bacterium | reverse complement strand
AGTGTGTCGTCATCGGCGGCATCCGCGTGGAGGCGGCGGACGGCGTAGACCTCCTTGTCGATCTCGCCCTTGCGCAGAAGCACATCGACTGGCTCGACACTGCGGGTCTCCAGCGGGGTGAAGCCGTGGAGCTCGAAGACCCGGCGCACGGTGTCGAGCACCTCGAGTTCCACCAGTCGCCCCTCGGGCAGCCACTCGGGAAAGCCGGAGAGGCCGGTCGAGCGCGCCATCAGAGCCCCCTGGGGGGCGGTACCGAGCCCAGGTCGGCCAGGAAGGGATTGCTCGCGCGCTCCCTGCCGATCGTGGTGGCCTCACCGTGGCCGGGAAGCACCACGGTGTCGTCCGCGAGTGGGAGGACCACTCGGCGCAGGCTCTCGGTCATCGCGCGCGGATCACCGCCGGGGAGGTCCGTGCGACCGATCGATCCCGCGAAAAGCAGGTCGCCACTCAACATCACCGGGGGTCGCTCGGCGTCGCGGTCGGCAACGAACGCGACGGATCCCTCCGTGTGGCCGGGGGCATGGGCAACGGTCAGCGTCACCCCGGCGATCTCAAGAGCATCTGCGTCGGCAAGGACCCGCACGTCTTCCGGCTCCGTGAGCTCAAGCGCGCCCTGCGTCATGGAAAGCATCTGCTCACGCGACATGCTGAACGTCGTGCCGATGATGTCCGCGAGGCGATAGCGATCGTCGGTGTGGATGTACGCCGGGATGTCACGCCCCGCGGTAAGCGGGGCCACGGACCACACGTGGTCCAGGTGGCCGTGCGTCAGGAGCACGGCTACGGGCCGGAGGCGATGACGCTCGAGAAGGTCCGTGAGTGGGCCCATGCTGGCCTGCCCCGGATCGACGATGAGGCAGTCCTCCCCCTCCGCGGTTGCGACCGCGTAACAATTCGTGCCCCAGGCGCCCGCGGGGAAGCCCGTTACGAACACGATTGCCTGCGGGCGGGCATGAAGGACCTCCGGGGTGGCTGGGCGCCCCATGAGCCTACCCGCCCCGAAGCCAGGCCATAGACTCACGCGTCGACCTGGATGACCGCGAAAGGGAGGGCGACGGTGACGTCGAGCAAGCGCAGGCGCGAGGTGGCTCGGGCTAAGGCCGAACGGCAGGCCAGTCGCAGAGCCGACGCCGCGCAACATCGGGCGACCCGCAATCGCATCATCGCCGTCGTCGCTGTCGTCGTCGTCGTGGGCGGCGTACTCGCCTGGGCCCTCCTCAACCGCTCGTCGGATTCATCCGACGTTGCCGCGCCCGCGGAGACCGCCATTCCCACGGAGTCCGCTGCGCCCGACGCATCCGCATCCGCGGACACCTCGCCCAGCCCCGAGGCGTCTGCCTCCCCTGAACCCTCTGCCACGAGCACGACCCAGCCCGACGCCAACTGCGCACCCGCACCCGAGCCTCGACCCGATGACCTCACATGGCCCAAGGCGCCCGAGGAGGCGGTCAAGCCCGATACGGCGTACACGATGACGCTGGCCACCAACTGTGGCGACATCGTCATCGACACCCTCCCGGCCGAGGCGCCTGCCACGGTCGCCTCGATGGCCTTCCTCACGGAGGAGGGCTACTTCGACCTCACTGCCTGCCATCGCCTCACCACCGAGGGGATCTTCGTGCTCCAGTGCGGAGACCCCGCCGGCAACGGCACCGGTGGCCCGGGCTACTCGATCCCCGATGAGAACCTCCCGGCCGAGGGTGCGGCCAACTACCCCGCCGGCACCGTGGCCATGGCTAACGCCGGACCCGGCACGGGAGGCAGCCAGTTCTTCATCGTCTACGAGGACACGTCCCTGCCCTCCGGCTACACCATCTGGGGCGCCGTGTCCGAGGGTCTCGACGTCGTGCAGGGCATTGCGGCAGCTGGAGTTGAAGGCGGCGGCACCGATGGGCCACCTGCCCAGCGGGTTGTCATCGAGAAGGCGACGCTGACCACGTCGCCGGCAAACTAGGAGGGTCGATGAGCGAGAACTTCCCGGGGCAGCCCGAGGGGGATGCCGAAGTCTCCGAGGAGACCGCGGTCGAGATCGTCGAGGAGGCCCCTGCGGCACCCTTCGGCGTGATCGAAGCTCGTGAACCCGCGCCCGCACTCACGCCGCCCCCCGTCGTCCAGGCGATCGAGACCTCGACGACGGTGGTGACCAACGACGAGGGCACGGTGGTCGTCGAGGCCATGACCGTGCAGGCGATTGCCATGCCGGGACCGACTCCCACCCCTTCTCCTGCCACTCCCACACCAGTTGCGCCGCGACCCACTGCGCTCAAGCGCCCCTCACGTCCCGTCGCAGTGTCATCAGCGCCCCCCGTGCGACGCACGGACCCGTCCCTCTTCGGTCGCATTGACGGCGAAGGCACAGCATGGCTGCGCACCCCCACCGGCGAGGTGGCTGTGGGGAGCTGGGCGGCCGGCACCATCGAGGAAGGCCTCGCGTTCTTCGGGCGCAAGTACGACGACATCCTCGTCGAGGTCGATCTCGCCGCCCACCGCCTCAAGGATGGCCGGGGCATGGATTCGGCACCGACCGCTCTCGCGCACGCCCGCGAGGCCCTCGCCTCTCCGACCTTCCTCGGCGACGTCACCGAGCTTGAGCGTGCATGTGCCGAGGTGGAGACCCTCATGGCTGCCGCGCGGGAGAAGCGCGAAGCTGCACGCACCCGCCAGCGCGAGGAGGCGCTTGCTGCACGCGAGGCCATCACCGTCGAGGCAGAGGCCCTAGCGGAGTCGACCCAGTGGAAGGCCACCGGCGAACGCTTCACCGCCCTCCTCGATGCGTGGAAGGCCGCACCGCGCATCGACCGCGGCCGCGAGCAGGCACTGTGGAAGCGCTTCAGTGCAGCGCGCACGACCTTTGATCGCCGACGTCGCCAGCACTTCGCTGCGCGCGATGCCGAGCGCAAGGACTCGCTGGCCGCCAAGGAGGCCCTCATTCGCGAGGCTGAGTCCCTTTCCACGTCGACCGACTGGGCGGGCACCACGCGTGCCTACCGGACTCTCATGGATCGGTGGAAGGCGGCTCCACGCGGCAGCCGCCAGGACGAGGATCGTCTGTGGACTCGATTCCGGGCGGCCCAGGATGCCTTCTTCGCCTCCCGTGATGCCGTCAACGCCGAGCGCGACGTGGAGCACCGCGGCAACCTCGAGCGCAAGCAGGCTCTCGTTGTCGAGGCGGAGGCGCTTCTGCCGGTGACCGACGTAGGCACGGCCAAGCGCGCGCTGCGCGGTATCCAGGAACGCTGGGAAGCTGTCGGCCACGTCCCACGCGCCGACAAGGACCGCATCGATCGACGCTTCCGCGCCGTGGAGGATGCCGTGCGCCAGGCTGACGACAAGCGCTGGGCAGCCACGGATCCGGCACGACGTGCTCGCGCGGAGGACACCGCCGAGCGGTTCCGCGCGGCGCTCGCGCGGGCTGAGCAGGATCTGGCGGCAGCGCAGGTCACTGGCGATCTCCGGCGGATCGAGGCGGCCCAGGCGAGCGTGGACTCGACACGGGCGCTTCTGGCCGCTGTCGAGGGGACGGTCTCGGAGTTCGCAGGACCTGGCGGCAGTTAGACGCTGCAGGCGTCTAGACGCGGTAGGCGTCGAAGACGCCGTCGACCTGGCGCACCGCTTTGAGTGCGGCGCCGAGGTGCTTGGGGTCGGCCATCTCGAAGGTGAACCGCGACAGTGCGATGCGCTCTCGAGTGGTCGTCACCGAAGCACTGAGGATGTTCACGTGCTGATCCGATAGGGCTCGGGTGACATCCGACAGCAGACGCGCGCGGTCGAGCGCCTCCACCTGGATGTTGACGAGAAACACACTTCCCGACGACGGCGCCCACGAGACATCCACGAATCGTGCGCCTGCTTCCTGCTGCGCCTCCAGGCCGGGGACGTTGACGCAGGTGCGCCGATGCACGGACACCCCCGAGCCGCGGGTCACGAAGCCGACGATGTCGTCGCCGGGCACGGGCGTGCAGCATCGGGCCAACTTCACCCACACGTCCGTGGCCCCCTTGACGAGGACACCGGGATCACCCGAGGCGACCGTCCGCGTCGACGATGATGGCGTGAAGCCCTCCGCGACATCGTCGGCCGCACCATCCACCCCACCGGCAGCTGCGACCAGTCGCCGAACGATGCTCGCAGCCGAGATCCGGCCCTCCCCCACCGCCGCATAGAGGGCGGAGACATCGCCCTGGTGAAGCTCGGACGAGATAGTCGAGAGCGCCTGGTTGCTCATGAGCCGCTGGAGCGGGAGGCCCTCCTTGCGCATGGCGCGCACGATGGAGTCCTTGCCCTGCTCGATTGCCTCCTCGCGACGCTCCTTGCTGAACCACGCCTTGATCTTCGACTTCGCCCGCGGGGACTTGACGAAGATGAGCCAGTCACGGCTGGGGCCTGCCCCGTCTGCCTTGGACGTGAAGACCTCGATGACATCCCCGTTGGAGAGCTCAGACTCCAGCGGGACGAGCTTGCCGTTGACCCGGGCCCCCACGCAGCGATGACCCACCTCCGTGTGGACGCTGTAGGCGAAGTCGACCGGCGTACTGCCCTGGGGAAGCGCGACCACGTCGCCCTTCGGCGTGAAGACGAACACCTCGGACGAGGACAGGTCGTAGCGGAGTGAATCCAAGAACTCGTCAGGATCCTCGGTCTCTCGCTGCCACTCCAGGAGCTGGCGCAGCCAGCCGAAGTCATCCGGTCCCTGCTTGCCGCCCACGTCGCGCTGCTTGTAGCGCCAGTGAGCAGCGACTCCGAACTCCGCGGCCCGGTGCATGTCCCAGGTCCGGATTTGAAGCTCGACCGGCTTGCCTCCGGGACCGATGACAGTCGTGTGCAGAGATTGGTACATGGTGAACTTCGGCATGGCGATGAAGTCCTTGAAGCGACCTGGTACGGGGCTCCAGCGCGCGTGGACGATGCCCAGCACCGCATAGCAGTCTCGAATGGACTCCACCAGAATCCGCACGCCGACGAGGTCATAAATGTCAGCGAACTCCCGGCCCCTGACCACCATCTTTTGGTAGACCGAGTAGAGGTGCTTGGGGCGCCCAGTGACCGACGCCTTGATGCGAGCGCCTCGGATGTCGCTCTCAAGCTCGTCGATGACACTCGTGAGGTACTGATCCCGCGAGGGCGCCCGTTGGGTCACCAGGCGTTCGATCTCGTCGTACACCTTGGGATAGAGGGTCGCGAAGGCGAGATCCTCAAGTTCCCACTTCATGGTGTTCATACCCAGGCGGTGCGCCAGGGGGGCGTAGATCTCAAGGGTTTCGCGGGCCTTCTTCTCCTGCTTCTCCGGAGGCATAAACGACAGGGTGCGCATGTTGTGAAGGCGGTCGGCGAGCTTGATGACGAGTACGCGAATGTCGCGCGCCATGGCGACCACCATCTTGCGCACGGTTTCGGCAGCGGATGCCTCGCCGTACGTGACGCGATCGAGCTTGGTCACGCCATCGACGAGGTCGGCCACCTCGTCGCCGAAGTCCTCGCGCAACTCCTCGAGGGAATAGCCGGTGTCCTCGACCGTGTCGTGCAGGAGCGCAGCCGACAGGGTCGGTGCCGTCATGCCGAGTTCGGCCAGGATCGTCGCCACGGCAAGGGGGTGCGTGATGTAGGGATCACCGGAGCGACGCTTCTGGTCCCGGTGCAGGTAGGCGGCGGTCTCGTAGGCGCGCTGAAGCATGCGCACATCGGACTTCGGGTGGTACTGGCGAAGCGTCCGAATCAGCGGGTCGAGCTCGGAGGGACCGGCGCGGGACCCGGTGAGACGAGCGAGCCTCGAGCGCAGGCCGGTGGCTCCGGCCTCGGCCGGCACCTCGCGCACCGCCTCCTGCGTCACCCGCACCTCCCGCTGCTGTAGCGGTCAGTGTACGAGTATTGCGGATCTCAGGATGGTGGCGGCTACTTCTTGCCGCGTTTGGAACGCGGCTGCCGCTTGGGCTGCTGACGCTCCGCCGCACCCAAAGCCGTGCCGATCGCCGCTGAGTCGACGACGCCGACGGCCGCCGCCGCAGCCTCCTGCGACTCCGCCGCTCGCTTGCCCGCACCGGAGCGACGAGCAGCTACCCGAGCGTCGAGCGCCTTGATATCCGGCTGGCGCATCTTGAGGAGGACCGCGACGGGCGTGGCGATGAAGAGTGAGGAGTAGACGCCGACGAACATGCCCACCCCCAACGCCACCGCAAGGTCGAGGAGCGTTCCGGCACCGAGGAGCCCCGCTCCCACGACGATGATCGCGAGCACCGGGAGGAGCGATGTGATCGTGGTGTTGATCGATCGCACCAGCACCTGATTGACCGATCGGTTGGCCGCCTCCGGGTAGCTCATCACCGACTGTGCGGTGATGCCCTTGGTGTCTTCCTTGACCTTGTCGAAGACGACCACCGTGTCGTAGAGCGAGTAGCCCAGGATTGTCAGGAAGCCGATCAGGGTTGCCGGCGTCACGGGGAGGCCCGTGATTGCGTAGATGCCCACCGTCAGGACGATGTCGTGAACCAGCGCCACGAGCGCCGCGACGGCAAATCGCCACTCGAAGTAGATCGCGAGGAAGATCGTCACCAGGACGAGGAAGACGATGAGCGCCTGGATGCCCTTGGCCGTGATCTCGGCACCCCAGGTGGGCCCGACCACCTGCACGCTGATGTCCGTTGCGGCGACGCCGCAGGTGTCGGCCAGGACGCGGGAGATCTCCTGGCTCTGCGCAGCATCCACCGGAGGCGTCTGCACCCGGATGATCCCGGCGCCCGTCTCGGTCACGATCGCTTCTTCGCCGGTCGACTGGCTGGTCGCCTCACGAGCGCCCTCGATCGAGCACGTGGCATTGGGCACGGAGAAGACTGCGCCGCCCTGGAACTCGACACCGAGGTTGAGGCCGCGCAAGCCCAGCGCTGCTAGCGAGATGAGGACGAGGATGCCGGAGATGATGAACCAGGTGCGCCAGCGACCAACGAAGTTGATGCCGGTCTCTCCGCGATAGAGACGGTCCCCAAGGGAGGCTCGACGCGCCATTAGGACTCCACTCCTACGGTCGTGCGGTCATCTGCAGCGGCATCGCCTCCGGCGTCGCGGCCGGAGCCCTTGACGCGCAGTCCCGTCAGCCAGGTGGCCTTCTGCATCCAGGCGGAGCGGCAGACGAGCACCGTCAAGGGATAGGTGAAGAGGAACGCGACGAAGATATCGATGAGGGTGATGAGGCCGAGGGTGAAGGCGAAGCCCTTCACGTTGCCCACGGAGATGATGTAAAGAACGACCGCGGCGAGGAGCGTCACGAAGTCAGCCGCCAGCAGTGTGCGCCGCGTGGCAGACCAACCCACCTCCGCTGCCTGCCGCATCGTCTTGCCTTCACGTAAGGCATCGCGGATGCGTTCGTAATAGATGATGAAGGAATCCGCCGTGATGCCAATCGAGACGATGGCACCGGCGACTCCCGCCAGGGTCAGCGTGAAGCCCACCGTCTTGCCGAGGGCGACAAAGGACATGTAGGTCAGGCCACCCGCGAGCACGAGACTCAGGATGGCGACGACGCCCAGCACGCGGTAGTAGAAGATAAAGAAGAGCACGATGAGCAACGCACCGACGGCACCGGCGATGAGACCGGCACGGAGCTGATCGCCGCCGACCGTGGCAGACACGCTCGTCACCTCGACAACATCAAGTGTGACGGGCAGCGCGCCGTAGCTGAGGACATTGGCGAGGTCCTGGGCCTCCGTGGCCGTGAAGTCGCCCTCGATCTGCGCCTGACCGCCGATAATGGGCTCGTTGAATCGCGGTGCCGAGACCACGACTCCGTCGAGCACGATGGCGAAGGCATTACACGGGCTGGCACCACCCGGCGCGCAGTCGGGCAGTGCGTAGAGCTCCTGCGATGCCGTGGCGAGGGCGCGCGCACCCTCGCTGTCGAAGGTGAGGCTCACCACCCAGCCACCTACGCCCTGCTGGGGTAACTGCGCGACCGCATCCGTGACGTTGGTGCCTTCGATGAAGGCGGGCTGGAGAGAGTATTTCGCGGCGCCGTCCTTGTCGCACGTCCCGAGCCACAGCTTGGGATCGTCCGGGCTTCCACCCGCCTGATTGACGGGGTTGAGGCAGTCCAGAGCCGCTACCTCGGCCTGGTACTCCGGAGTGTTGTCCGCGGCCTGCACGATCTGGGCAGAGGTCGCAGTGTCATCACCCGTGGGTGCGGGTGCGGGGTTAGCCGTGTCGTCGAGTGACTCCGGTGCGGGACCGGAGATCGACCAGACGGGTCGGAAGTCGAGGAGTGCCGTGCGGCCGACGAGCTCCACGAGTCGCTCCTGGCTCACGTCAGGCACCGAAACCACGATCGCGGCCCCTTCGCCGGACCCCTGCACAGTGACCTCAGCTTCGGCGACACCCACCCCGTCCACTCGCTGGCGGATGATTGCCACGGTCTGGGCCAGCTGATCGTCAGTAATCGTCGCGCCCTCCTGGACAGCCTTGGGCTGCAGGATCACCTGGGTACCACCGCGCAGGTCGAGACCAAGGCGCACGGCGTTGTCCTGGCCCGGCCAGAACGCCCACACTGCCAAGGCCGCCGTGACGAGCGCCATGATGAGGAGCAGGCGGCCGGGATGCGTCTGCGAGCCGGTGCGGCTGCTGCGATTGGCGGGAGGCACGTGTCTTCCTTTTCAACGTGGACGTGGCAGGGCGGGCGAAGCGTCCGACTCAGGCGTTGGGGTTCGGAGGTTCGGAGGAGGCCCCCCGGTCGTTCAACTCCGCAGGAGGCGTGGACTCAGAAGGCACCGGCTCGATGACCTTGGCGATCGCTGCCTTAACCACACGGATCACCACACCCGGAGCGATCTCGATCTCGGCATCGTCCCCGTCGATGGCCACGACGGTGCCGTACACGCCCGCCGTCGTCATGATCTGAGCGCCCGGGTCGAGAGCGGACATCATCTCGGCCTGCTTGCGCTGGCGATTGCGGGCCGGACGCATGATGAGGAGATAGAAGACCACTCCGATGAGGAGAATCGGCAGCAGCGTGCCCAGACTTTCCACGAATACACCCCTCAATGACCGGCCGCGCCGACGGTGGCGCGTGGAGCCAAGAGCCTAGCCGGAGGCGCCCGGCGAGGCGTCGCCGGTGGCGTCTGAGAAGCCCAACAGCCCCTGGGCGGCCCAGGTGCCCGCCGGAGGGGTTACGCCGAGGTGGGCATAGGCCGCACTCGTGGCGACGCGGCCCCGTGGGGTGCGGGCAAGCAGGCCGTGGCGCACGAGGAAGGGCTCAGCCACCGTCTCCACCGTCTCCGACTCCTCACCCACGGCCACCGCGAGCGTCGACAGGCCCACGGGACCGCCGCCGAAGCGGCGTACGAGTGCATCGAGCACCGAGCGGTCCAGGCGATCCAATCCCAGGGCATCTACCTCGTACAGGTCGAGTGCGGCTCGCGCGGCAGCGCGATCGACATCGCCGGTGCCGTGCACCTGTGCCCAATCGCGTACGCGACGCAACAGTCGGTTGGCGATGCGCGGCGTGCCACGGGATCGGCGGGCGATCTCCGAGATGCCGTCGTCGTCGATCTTGACGGCGAGGAGGTGCGCTGATCTCTCGAGGATCGACCGCAGGTCGGACTCGTCGTAGAAGTCCAGATGAGCGGTGAAGCCGAAACGATCACGAAGGGGCCCGGGGAGCAGGCCCACACGCGTGGTCGCACCCACGAGGGTGAAGGGAGCGAGGTCGAGCGGTAGCGCGGTCGCCCCGGGTCCCTTGCCCACGATGACGTCGACACGGAAGTCCTCCATGGCGACGTAGAGCATCTCCTCCGCGGTGCGCGCGATCCGATGGATCTCGTCAATGAAGAGCACCTCACCCGGCTGCAGGCTCGACAGGATCGCGGCCAGGTCACCGGCGTGCTGCAGGGCCGGCCCACTCGTGATGCGCAGCGGGGCCGCCATCTCCTCGGCGACGATCACGGCGAGGGTCGTCTTCCCGAGGCCGGGTGGGCCGGAGAGGAGGACGTGGTCCGCGGGACGCTCCCGGCGCCTCGCCGCCTGCAGGACGACATCGAGTTGGGCGCACACCCGCGACTGTCCGATGAACTCGTCGAGCTGGCGCGGCCGAAGCGCGCCCTCGAGCGCGCGCTCGCTGTCGTCTGCCCGCGCGTCAACGAGACGCTCCCCCTCTGGCTCGCCCAGGTCTCCGTGCTCCTCGCGCGTCATCGCCGGTCCAGGTGCTGCAACGCTGCGCGCAGGAGCTGAGCGACATC
>JBMOIL010000085.1:0-10307 GCA_049317345.1 Candidatus Nanopelagicales bacterium | reverse complement strand
AGGATCCAGCCCAGCAGGAATCTTGGCATGCTTGCACCATAAGGCGAGCCCACCCGTCCTCCACAGAGGGCGCGCGGAGTCGGTGTCCCCGATTCGCCCTCCAGTCGCCCGGGCTGCCAGGCTGTGGTCATGCGCGTAACCCGTCTATCCACCACGCCCGTCAAGGGACTGGCGCTTCATCACCCCGAGTCCATCCGGGTCGATGAGACGGGTGCCGTCGGGGACCGCATCTTCTTCCTCGCAGACCCGAAGCCGTCGCTCGTCTCCGTCGCCAAGAGCGGAGCACTCGTGGGCATCACGGCCGAGTACGACGCCACCGCGCGACGACTCATCCTGCGCGAAGGCGAGAGGGTGCTCACCGACGACGAGGTCCGCCTCGGGGATGACGTCGATGCGGACTTCTTCGACTTCCGCACGGCGCCTGGGCGGATCGTCAACGGCCCCTTCGCCGCAATCCTCAGTGAGCGGGCGGGGCGGCCGCTCGAGCTCGTCCAGGGCACCGACTCACTTCGCGGCCACGACGTCGAGCCGCTCACCCTCCTCGGCCAAGGATCCATTGACAAGCTGAGCGAGATCGCCGGTCAGCCGGTCGACTCACGTCGGTTCCGCATGCTCATCGAATTCGACGGGGGCGAGCCGCACATCGAGGACACCTGGCTCGGCAAGAGCATCCAGATTGGCGACGCCACCCTGGTCGGCGGCGGCCCTGTGCAGCGCTGCGCCGGCACCACGCGCCACCCCGACACCGGGGTCATCGACCTGAAGACACTCGCCCTCATCGGGGAGTACCGCGGACGCCAGGACTCGGTCTTCGGGATGGGCTTCAACTTCGGCACCTACGCCCGGTGCGTGGTGCCCGGTGAGATCCGAGTCGGCGACGACGTCATCGTCCTCGACTAGAGGACTAGGGGAGCGACGGGATCTGCGCGCACGCCGACTCCACCGCACCGCTGCTCAGGCCGAGCGACTGGCCGGACGGATCCGCGGCGAGCGCCTGCTTGGCCGCGCCCAGCGCGCCCTCGAGATCGCCCATCCCCGGGACATCGGGGTAGGCAACGACGACGCCGCCCACGATGGACACCGCCTGCTGGATCAGGGACGCGGACTCCTCAGGGGGCGTGCCTGGTTGTACTGCCTCGCGCACAAGGTCGCAGGCGCCGTTCAACTGGCGGGCGGCATCCGCGGTGTCCGATGCTGTGCCCACGACATCCTGACCCGCCTCGATCGCGGCTGATCCCGCATCTATGGCCGCCGATCCGGCGTCGACGACACCCTGACCGACGTCCAAAGCCGTCTCGGTCGCATTGCGCACGGAGTCGAAGCCGAAGATCGCCACCACGGCGACGCCGGCAGCGATAAGGAGGATGAGGAGACGACGCATCACCTTCGACGGTACGTAGGCCCCCGTCGATCAGGCAACTCGCCACGCGCATTCCCAGAGACCTCCTACGATCGATGCGTGGAGATCACGAGCGGCCCGTGGGATAGGTCACAGATCCAGGCCTTCCTCGACGACACGGTGATCCCGATCCGCATCGCCTCATCTGGCCGCACCTCACCACTCGTGCAATCGCTGTGGTTCCTCTACGACGACGACGCGCTCTGGTGCGCCTCTCAGGTGGAGTCCGTGCTCACCCGTCGCCTGCGCGCCGACCCGCGCTGCGGATTCGAGATCGCCGGCGACCTCCCGCCCTACCGAGGGGTGCGCGGGACCGGGCGGGCCGAGCTCCTGCCCGAGCGCGCGGCCACAGTCCTCCCGCGCCTCATCTCCCGCTACCTGGGCGATGAGCCCAGTCCACTCGCCAGTTGGCTCATGTCGCGCGTGGACTCCGAGGTGGCCATCCGCATCAGCGATCTGCGCGTGACGTCGTACGACTTCACCTCGCGCATGGCGTGATCATCGACTGAGTGCGTCGACTCCCCCGCCGGAAGCCACGGCGAGACCCATCTCCGCCAGTGCGTCGGTCGCCATCGCCATGCCATCGGCCAGCGACGTGTCTGCGCCGAGCTGCTGGCCCGCGAGTGTGCGCTTGCGGATCGACTCCATGATCACGGCGAGCTTGAGGCCCGACAGCACGACGCAGACGTCGAGATGACCAACGTCGAGCCCGCTGCGCGCGGCGTACCGCTCGACGAGCTGCGGACGCTCCCAGAAGCCGTCACGGTCGGTGACGAAGGCAGCGAACCGGATCTGATGCCTCAACTCGTCACCGGGTCGCGACCAGTAGACGAGCATGGTCGCGAGATCCATGAGCGGATCCCCCAGTGTGGCCATCTCCCAGTCGAGGACGGCGCGGACGCGCGGAGCGACCGGGTCGACGATCGCGTTGTCGAGTCGGTAGTCGCCGTGCACGATCGACCACGGCAGATCAGTGGGCAGCGCGGCGACGCGCTCCTGGAGCCAGACCAGGAGTTCGTCGATCGCGGGCAGCTCGCGCGTCTTGCTCAGCTCCCACTGCTGGGCCCAGCGCGACACCTGACGGGTGAGGAAACCTTCGGGGCGCCCCAGATCGCCGAGCCCGACCGCGCGCGCATCAATGGCATGCAGCGAGGCGAGCACGTCGACGAGCTCGGCCGATAGTGCGGAGGCATCAGCTGCGGTGAGCCCCTCCGCTGCCGCGTCGCTGCTGATGATGCGGCCTGCGACATACTCCATGACGAGGAAGCGCGCACCGATGACACTGTCGTCATCGCAATAGGCCAGGGGCAGAGGCGCCGGGAAGCCTCCCTGTGTGACGCCGCTGAGCACCGTGAATTCCCTGCCCATGTCGTGCGCGGTCGGCATCACATGACCGAGCGGCGGCCGGCGGATGACGAGCGAGCGGTCACCCTGCGTGACGAGATAGGTCACGTTGGACAAGCCACCCGCTAGCCGCACGGCCTCGATAGGGCCGGGATCGACCAATCTCCGCGCAGCCAGCCAGCGGCCGACGGCGTCGAGGTCGAGTCCTTCGGGTGAGGTCACGTCGCCGACGCTACCGGGCCAGCCGCGCGACGTTGCCGCCTTATGCTCACGGCATGGGTGTGCATGCAGAGGAGTACGTCGCTGAGATCGCGCGAGCGCGCCGCACCGCGAGGCGCGTCTGGATCTGCGCGGCTGCCTCCTGGTGGACCGGCTGGGCCGTCATCGCGGCCTGCCTCATCGCGTGGATCGGCTGGGACATCTCGATCCTCGAGAGCCTTGAGATCATGCTCGCGATCGGTGTCGCCGGGATCCTCGGTGGCGTCGGGCTCTACGCCCAGAGCCGCAACCTCGATCTGTCGGCCTCACGACTCGAGATCGCCGTGCGCGCCAACGGCGCGTGATCACCGTGCGGTGAGAGTCACCTTGCCGGTCGTCTTGCGCGCGCGCATGTCCTCGTGTGCACGTGTGGCGTCCGCGAGGGGGTACGCCGAGCCCGGCAGCGGTCGCAGCTCGCCCGATGCCACCAAGCGCACGAGATCGGCGAGCGGCTGCGCGACCATGCCGATGGGATCGACCTTCATGCAGTCGACCAGCCAGAAGCCGATGACGCTGAGCGATCCGGTCATGAGTGACGACGGAGCAATGGGTGTCGCTGCCTCGCGTGAGGCCATGCCGTAGACAACGAGGCGGCCGAAGGGCGCCAGTGCGCGTAGCGATGCATCCGTGGTCGCTCCGCCCACCATCTCGAGGATGATGTCGACGCGCTTGCCGCCGTTGGCCTCGCGGATAGCCGCGGTGAGGCCTGCGGGATCGGCGTCGATGGCGACATCGGCACCGAGATCGAGCGCAAGCTGTCGCTTCTCCTCACTCGATGCCACGGCGATGACACGCCCCGCTCCCCAGAGCTTGGCGAGCTGGATCACCAGGGATCCCACACCACCCGCGGCCGCGTGCACCACGACCGATTCACCCGTCACCATGCGTGCCGACGTGCGCAGCAGGTGCCACGCGGTGAGCCCCTGCACGAGCAGACCGAGAGCGGCCGCATCGCTCACGCCATCGGGCACCTCGAAGGCCGCCGCGGGCGCAATGAGCGCGCGCTCGGCGTACCCGCCCGAGCCTGACGCCGTGAACCCGCAGAGTCGACGGCCGTCCGCCGTGCGGCCGACCACCTCGGCCCCGGGGATGAAGGGGAGCTCCTGCGCGGACAGATAGGAGTTCTCCACCGCGTGCGTGTCGGCGTAGTTGACTCCCGCGGAGTCGACCTCGAGGACCTCGAGGCCCGGAATCGGATCGGGATCGGTGACATCGACGAGTTCGAGGACTTCGGGACCGCCGAAGCGGGTGACCTGGATGGCGCGCATGACCCCAGGTTAGGGCGTGACCGTCAGACCGCGCACTCGCCGCCGTCGCAGCACGGCTGGATGTAGTAGCACTGCGGGCAGAAGTCCTTGCCGCCGCGGCGCTCGAGGTCGACCTTCTCGCAGGCGGGGCACGGACCCGGGGAACCCATCACGGCATCCGACGCTAGTTCGTTGAGTGGCGGGTTATGACGTGTCGCTACGGCGTGTCGCGCGCGATAAGCCGCCACTCAACGACGTGGGGCTACCAGGAGCCGCCGCCACCACCACCGCCGCCACCGCCGGAGAAGCCTCCACCGCCCGAGAAGCCGGAGCCGCCCGAGGCCTGCGGTGCGGTGTATGCCGCGCTCACCGTCGAGGCACCCACCGACATGAGGCTGTGGATCGCGGCGGTGTTGGCGAGGAAGAGCCCGGACGAGTGCAACTGCTCCTCGGTGAGGTCGGGGAAGGCACCCGACCACGCATCCTCGAGATCGAAGAGCACGGCGTACGGAAGGAAGGTCGCGTAGACGGCGTAGTCCGGCAGCCCGAGCCGCTGCACCAGGTCACGACGCGCGGCCCCGGGATCGGTGTCGAGCAGGCGCTTGAAGCCCTCGACCTCAGCCTCGAAGCGGGCTGTCTCCCGCGTCTCCCTGTCGGGCACGAGATAGGCCGCGATGAAGAGGCCGAGCGTCAGCGCGAGTAGGACGGGCGCGACACCGGCGTAGAAGATCGCGTTGTGCGTCACGCTGCCGAAGCCGAAGGCAGCGATGCCCAGGATCAGGCCGATCCCGGCCATGCAGCCCACCCGTCGGCGCGGTGAGCCAGCCTGCGGATCCAGTCGCTGCGCAGCCACGGCCTCCTGGGTGAGATCCGTGCGCACGCGCTTCACGGCGCTGGCGAAATCCGCGTCGTAGCCCTGGAGGGTTGCCCGGTCACGGCCCTCGAAGATTTCTCCGGTGAGCTGCTCCTCCCAGGGACGCAGCGGGTCGGTGCCCGCACCCCACCAGGCCATGTCGATGCGGCTCTCCTTCAAGAAGCTGCCGGGGTCCGACGACAGCGTGATGTGACGGCGGGCCACGAGATCCAAGAGCGTGGCGAGTACGCCGCGCGAGCTGAGCTCGCCGTCGAGGCTGACCTCGATCTCCGCGGGGCGCAGGCCACGCGGGGGGCCGAACTGCACGGGCGAACCCGGGATGTCGACGCCACGAATCCGCCGACGCAGGCCGAGGACGATGAGCGACGGCGCGACGAGCGCGAGCAGCGAGAGCGTGAGTGCGACAGGGAAGAAGACACGGCCCGCGTCTCCCGAGAGCGGCATCGCCTCGATGCGTCGCACGGGTGGTGTCGTGAACGCCGATCCCGGATAGGCGATGACCGCGGTCAGGCCCTGGTAGGGAAAGAGGGAGGCCTTGCGAAGCGTGACGGCCTCCCCGCTGATGCGGTCATTGCAGCCTGCCGTTTCGCCGTAGTAGCCGGAGAAGCACTGGGCAGCGAGGACAGCGCCCGGGCCTGTGACGATGACCTGGGCCTGGTAGATGTCCACGCCCCAGCCATCGCCGATGAAGTCCCAGTACAACTCGACATCGCCCGGGGCGAACCCGTACGGATTGGACCCGGCCAGCTCGTCGGCCGTCATGCTGCGCAAGGCACCTTGGACGTCGTAAGAGATCTCGTAGACATGCGTCCCGGAGATCGTCACATCGGGATCGCCGATCTTCACCTCGAAGAGGGCGCCATCCTGGCTCGTCTCGAAGGGGACCGTGGCGCCGTCCATGGACACCGACTCGAGCGTGACCGGATGCATCCATCGGGTGCCGTCAGGGAGCTCGCTCCACATCGGGATGAGGCGGAAGATGCCGTGACGCTCGCCGTCCTCGAAGTGATAGGTGATGGTCTCGGTGATCGCCAGGTTGCCCTCGGGCGAGACCACCGCCGCTACCTCATTGGGACCGATGCGCTCGGAATCTGCGAGCGCAGCAGGAGCCAGCCAGAGCACCGCTGCGCCCGCGAGGGCGAGGCTTGCGATGCCTCGCGCCAGGACGGGGTGCACGGCAAGGGCCATGACGCCTAGAACTGCACGTCCGGAGCAGAGCGGCGGCTCTCGTCCGGTTCGCTATAGACCTTGCGCTGCGACACTCCCGCGACGCCGGCGAACCACATCGACGGAATGGTGCGCAGCGCAGTATTGAGGTGGACAACCGAGTCGTTGTAGAACTGGCGGGCGAACTGCAACTGACCCTCGATGTCCGCGAGTTGCACCTGCAGCGTCTGGAAGTTGGATGTCGCCGTCAGCTGCGGATAGGCCTCGGCCACCGCGAAGAGGCGCCCGAGTGCACCCGTCATCGACGCGTCTGCCGCGGACTTCTCGTCGATCGACTGTGCATCCTGGCTGCGCGTGCGCGCCGCGGTCACGGCCTCGATCGTCGAAGACTCGAAGTCACGCGCCCCCTTGACCGTCTCGACGAGATTGGGCACGAGGTCCGCACGCTTGGTGAGGAGGGTGTCGATGTCGCCGATCGCCCCGGTGCACAGCACGTCGAGTCGGCGCAACTTGTTGAACTGCACGATGCCGACGACGACCAGCACCAGCAGGAGGATGACGATGATGAGGAGCCACAACATGGCCCCAGTGTCCTCCTTATCTCCCGGAAAAGACAGCGATCCCCCGGTCACACCATCGGGTGTCGGCCGGGGGATCGCGGTGAGAGTGGCCCTACTCGGTCACGGTCACCGTGACGACCCACGTCTCATCCGTGTTGTCCATGTTGGTGAGGGTGACCTCGGCGGTGCCGGGGGCAAGCGCCTCGCCGCCCGGGAGGAACTGGGCTGAGCCGTCGTCCTTCCCCGCGGTGACTGCGAGGACGGCCTCATCGCTGGAGGAAATCGTCCAGGCCATGACGTCGTCGACATTGAAGGTGATGACGCGACCCACGGCCACCTCTGCGGTGGTCTGGCCGGGTTCAACGATGACGGGACCGATCATGCCGGCATCCCCTCCCGTGGATTCCGACGGCGCCGCAGCAGAGCTGGACGTCGTACTCTCGGATGAACCGCCACAGGCGGTGAGCACACCGGCTCCACCCAGGGCGATGA
Organism: Candidatus Nanopelagicales bacterium; assembly: GCA_049317345.1. GTDB lineage: Bacteria > Actinomycetota > Actinomycetes > S36-B12 > S36-B12 > Mxb001. Next base: position 2,966 of record JBMOIL010000085.1, on the reverse strand, counting down.
TGCTGGCAGCCGCGATGCTGAGGCCGCGACGGGTGTTCGAGCGCATGAATTCCTGCTTCCTGTCTGCCCCTGGCGAGGGGCTGAGCCGTCCGGCTCTCACCCATGCTGACGGATGGGCGAGACCCATGGTTCCTCAACCGTTCGGATGATGCTCGCGCGGGAGGTAGGCGTGCCCTCCCTGCGTGACCCGGCAGATACCGAAGGTCCCTGGTGGATGAGCCCTCGCAGGGACCACACTGACCCCATGACCAGCCGCCGCAACCCCTCGAATCGGCAGTCGGGCCGCCCCGCGGACGGGACTGCCGAAGGCACCCCGCAGACCCTGGCCCAGGCACCGAAGGTGGAGTTCGAGGAAACCACGCCCTACGACGCCTACGTCCGCTCCTCGACCCTGGCGACCCTGCAGCGGACCATGACCGACGAGCCCGGCGAGTACATGTTCCTCGTCCTCTCCCAGATCATGGAGCTCTACTTCAACCTGATCGCCTTCGAGTGGCGCACCGCACAGCGCGCCCTGCGCGACGATGACCTGTCCGAGGCACTCATTGCACTACGGCGTAGCAACGACCACTTCCGCGGACTGAATGCATCGTGGGGCAGCTTCAAGTGGATGACGCCCACCGACTTCAACGCCTTCCGCGACGCACTCGGTGAGGCATCCGGATTCCAGTCGTTCCTCTACCGACACATGGAATTCCTCTTGGGCTTCAAGGATCCCGCGCTCATGCGCCCGCACAAGCATGTCGCCGGCAATCACTACGCCGAACTCGTAGCAGCCTTCGAGGCGCCGAGCCTCTACGACGATGCGCTCGCCTATCTCTCGCGACAGGGCTACGCCGTGCCACAGGAGGTGCTCGATGCTGAGATCACCCGCACGCATGAGTGGGACGAGGGTGTCGAAGACGTGTGGGTGAAGGTCTACGAGGACACCGGTCACGGCGAGCCGCTACGCCAACTGGCCGAGGCGCTCACCGACATCGCCGAGGAGTTCAGCACCTGGCGCTACTGGCATCTCATCGCCGTGCGAAGGGCCATGGGTGCCAAGGGCGGCACGGGCGGGTCCGCGGGCCTGACCTGGCTCGAGAAGAGCCTGCAGCGGCAGGCCTTCCCCGAACTCTGGTCCGCACGGACGAGAATCTGACGCATGCGCCCCCCTGACCCCGCGCTCGACGCGGCTGACCCCGGCTGGCGCGACAGGTTCCTCATTCCCCCGTTCGTGCCGCCGCTGGACTACCCCGACGCCCCCGGATCGGCGTACCCCGAGGTGGCCTACATGGCCGGGAATTCACTCGGACTCAAGCCCAGGGGCACGCGCGAGGCACTGCTCGTGGAGTTCGAGCGATGGGCCGCGTGGGGAGTCGAGGGACAGCTCACCGGGCCGCGGCCGTGGAAGGACTATCACGAGGCTCTCACCGAGCCCACCGCGCGACTCGTGGGTGCGCTCCCGCACGAGGTCGTCGTGATGAATTCCCTGACCGTCAACATCCACCTGATGTTCGCGACCTTCTACCGACCGAGCGGCGCGCGCACCAAGGTGATTATGGAGGACATCGTCTTCCCCTCCGATGGCTACGCCATCGCTTCGCAGGTGCGCTGGCACGGCCTCGATCCGGACGAGCACGTCATCCGCATGCGCCCACGCGAGGGCGAGGACATCCTGCGCACCGAGGACGTCGTGGCCAAGATTCGCGAACTCGGCGACGAGGTGGCCGTCGTGTTCTTCAGTGCGGTCAATTACCTCACGGGCGAATGGATGGACATGCCCGCCATCACTGCCGCGGGGCATGAGGTCGGCGCCTACGTCGGCTGGGACCTCGCACATGCCGCCGGCAATGTGCCCATGACCCTCCACGACTGGGACGTCGACTTCGCGGCCTGGTGCTCCTATAAGTACCTCAACTCCGGGCCCGGCTCCCTTGCCGGTTGCTTCATCCACGAGCGGCACGCCCGCGACACGTCACTGCCCCGGCTCGCCGGGTGGTGGGGCACGCGCTCGGATCTGCGCTTCCGCATGGAGCGCGAGTTCGATCCCCCGCCGACGGCCGACGCCTGGCAGGTCTCGAACCCCCCGATCTTCGCGATGGCTCCGGTCCAGGTGTCGCTGGAGGTCTTCGACGACGTGGGCATGGATTCCCTGCGCGCGCGCAGCCTGCGCCTCACCGGATACCTTCGCGAGCTCCTCGCCGAGGTCGCCGAGTCCGCGCCGCCGGGCGCCCTGGAGATCGTCACACCCGCCGACTCCGCGCGTCACGGCTGCCAGATCTCGGTGCGCTTCACGCGCGATATTCACGAGATCGCCGCGATTCTGCGTGACCTTGACGGCGTCATCGCGGACACGCGCAATCCCGACATCATCCGATTCGCGCCCGTGCCGCTCTACTCGACGTACGAGGACTGCTGGCGGGTCGCGGAGGCACTGGCCCGGCGATTGGCGTAGCGATGCGCCGCTTCATCGAGCCGTACGGCGAGCACGCGCGACAGTTCGGCGAGTGGTTCGTCCCGGACACCGAGCGACCGCCGCTCGTCATCGTGATCCACGGGGGCTACTGGCGCCCCGTGTGGCGACTCGATCTCGAGGAAGCGACCTCTCTCGACCTCGCCGCGCATGGCTTTGCCGTGTGGAGCATCGAATACCGCACCTACGAATTCCCCTGGCCCACGACGATGCGTGACGTGGTCACTGCGGTCGACCAGGGACTGACCGAAGCCGCTCGCCATGGCATCGACACTTCCCGCCGCGCACTCCTCGGCCACTCCGCGGGCGGGGGGCTCGCTGCATGGGCTACCTCGCGCCGCTCCCTCCCCGATGACGCCCTGGGGGCGGACCCGCATGCCGCTGCCTTCGATCTCGTCGTGCTCCACGCGCCCGTCGCATGCCTGGCGCTCGGAAGTCGCGAGCACCTTGGTGACGGTGCCATCGACACCTTCATGGGTGGCACACCCGAAGATGTGCCCGAGAGGTACGC
>JBMOIL010000084.1:0-10499 GCA_049317345.1 Candidatus Nanopelagicales bacterium | reverse complement strand
GCGGCGATATCGACGAAGTCGCCGTAGCGATCGGTGCGCGCACCGAGCACGGAGTTGGCGAAGACGATGGCATTGGACTCCGCCCAGGCGATATGGCGACCGACGTCAGGGCGGGAGTCCATCTGATACGGCGCGCAGGTCCAGGTCTGACGGCAGCCGAGGTCGACGTAGGCCTGCATGAGGTCGCGGCCACCCTGGGCGACCCAGCGCTCACGCTCGGTGTTCTGCAGGATCAGGTGCGGGTGAATGAGGTCGACCGAGCCGACGTTGACGGTCGTCGGCACGCGGACCTGACCCCCGAGGGCCACGAGCTTCTGGGCGAAGTCCAGGCCCGCCTGGCCATAGAAGATGCACCCGTCGATGTGGACCGAGTCGATATCGACGAGTTCGGTGGCACCGCGGATGCGGCCCAACTCGGTGATGATCCGCATAGAGAGGGCAACGGCAGGGCCCTGCTCCCCCTCCAGCATTGCCTGCTCATGCTCGGTGAGCGTGAGGGACATCCCTGCAGGCTACCCAAGTCCTCGCGGGCGCCGCGCCCGGATGAGACCGACCGGGGTGGCTTCGCCGGCCCGCCGCGCCTTCACGCGACTGGCTTATCGGCCGGGGAGCGCCCACGCAGGAGGAAGGGCAGCGCAGTCAGGTAAACGACAACGGCTGCCACCAAGGCAGCGCCGGCACTGATTCGCACGAGCACCGCTCCCACGAGGGCCGCGACGAAGAACACGCTGAGCGACGCGGCCCGATACTTCCACCGCTGGTTGCTCCCGCCGACGACAGACCAGTTGGACAGCAGCCGCACCAGGGTGAGCGTCATGACATTCGTCGCCACATCGGGAACGGCGTGATAGAGGACCACGGCATTCTGCATACCCATGGCGAACGACAGGATCCCGACGACGATCATGGCCTCGTTGCTCTCGGACCCCGGATTCCAGAGCAGCGCGAGCAGCGTCGCGATAGCGACGAAAACGGCGATCACCACAAATGGATGCCTCCGCCGGGTCCCGAACCTAGGGCTCATGAGCAAGAAACCGCACACCACCGCCCCGAGACTGAAGGTGACGAGGGGCACCAGGAAGCGCGGGAGGACCTCCCAACCACCGCCCTGGCCAATGTCGAAGGCCAGGAACATGATGTTGCCGGTCATGATCTCCGCGAAGACACCGCCGAGCGCCAGGAACGTGGCCGCATCGATGAGGCCGCACGCCGCCGTCAGCATGTAGATGCCGGGCGTGATTGTCTGCGGTCGCATGCGCGCAGCCTAGGTCAGTAACTACAGCCGCCGTGTCGAACGACTCGCTAGTCTCTGCGCATGACAGCGCCCCGGGGTCAACTCTGGCTGCTACGCCACGGTGACACGGAGTGGGCGTCTGCGGGCAAGCACACGGGTTGGACCGACATCCCACTCAGTCCTGCAGGGGAGGCCGCAGCGCGGGCACGGGCGAAGGATCTGGCGGGTCACGACTTCGCTCTCGTGCTCAGTTCGCCGCTGTCGCGGGCCCGGCGCACGGCCGAGCTCGCGGGGCTCGACGTCGACGCCATCGACCCCGACCTCATCGAGTGGGATTACGGCGCCTGGGAGGGCCTGACGACCGCCGAGATCCGCGAGCAGCTCGGCGATCCGGACTGGACGGTGTGGGACGACCTGGTGCGACCGGGTGACACTGCCGGGGAGACCACCGACCAGGTCGGCGTACGCGCACAACGCGTCATCGATCGCTGCATGCCCGACATCATCGCCGGCCGGGACTGCCTGCTCGTGGCGCACGGCCATCTGCTGCGGATGCTCACCGCCACGTGGCTCGGCCTGCCCGCTCGGGACGGTCGGCTCTGGGCGCTCAGCGCGGGCGGATTGTCCGTCCTGGGCTGGGAGCGGACCCAGGCGGTCATTTTGCGCTGGAATATCTGACGGCTCAGCGCGCCCCCGTGCCGGATCGCCCCCCGACCTCCACACTGGCGCCATGACCATCGCCGTCGAACTCAGCCCTGAGGTTTCCAAGCAGATGCGCGGCCTGCGCCGACTCAATGTCATCGCTGGCTTCGCGCACTTGGTCCAGATGATCCTCATCCTCATCCTGGCGACCGACTTTGCGCTCCCGATCACGGCGGCGTACGTCGAGGGCCCCCCCGGCACGCTCCCCTCGGCTCCGGTGACGCTGGTCGATGTCAGGGTGGCCTGGGGCGTTGCGGCGTTCTTCGGTCTGTCGGCGCTTTTCCACTTCCTAGTGGCAAGCCCGCTCTTCTACGGCCGCTACGTCGCCGGACTGCTCGAGCGGCACAACTACTTCCGCTGGGTGGAGTATTCGCTCAGCTCGTCCATCATGATCGTGCTCATCGCGCAGATCGTCGGCATCTTCGATGTCGCCGCCATTGTCGCGATCTTCGGCGTCAACGTCTCAATGATCCTCTTCGGCTGGCTGCAGGAGAAGTACGTCGAGCCCGGTGGTGGACTGCTGCCCTTCTGGTTTGGCTGCATCGCCGGAATCGTGCCGTGGATCATCATCGTGATCTTCGTCATTTCCCCCGGATCGACGAGCGCCAATGAGACTCCCGCCTTTGTCTACGGCATCATCATCTCGCTCTTCATCCTCTTCAACTGCTTCGCGCTCGTGCAGTACCTGCAGTACAAGCCGGTCGGGAAGTGGGCGAACTACCTGCGTGGAGAGAAGGCCTACATCGTGCTGAGCCTCGTCGCCAAGTCGGCGCTGGCCTGGCAGGTCTTCGCCGGCACGCTCGTGCCCCCGGCGTAGGCCGCTTACGCCGTTACGGCCGCCGAGTGTGCACTTGCGTGCAGGGAATCGGTCGGATTCGCGCACGCAACTGCACACTCGGCGAAGAGTGGGCAGCGAGTGCGTGTTCGGCTGGGGGTTACGGAGGTGTCGGGCGGGCCTTGAGCCCGGAGAGCTGGCGGCCCGAAATCTCATCCAGGGATTTGCCCGCGGGCTCGATCTTGAAGATCTGGGTGATCACAAGCGCCAGGATGCAGATGCCGGCCATGCCGAAGACCAGCGCAGGGATGCCGATCGCCTCCTGCAGGATCGGGAAGAAGAAGACGCCGATCGCAGCACCGAGTTTGGCGGCCCCGGCGGCAAAGCCATGACCGGCCGCCCTGATATCGGAGGGGAAGATCTCGGCCGGCAGGGCGTACGTCGTCGCATTGGGTCCGGCGTTCATGAAGAAGTTGAAGATCGCGAAGCCAAGGAAGACCAGGCCGAGATAGCCCGTGCCGTCAGGCCCTTGCAGGAGCGATGAGATCCCGAGGATCACAAGGCCCACAGCCATGAAGATGAATCCGGTCGTTTGCAATCGAATACGGCCCCAGCGCTCAACGAGGAAGATCGCGGCGGCGAAGCCGAGCACAAGGAAGATATCCAAGACCGCCGTCCACTCCGTCGATGCGATGTCATCGGCGATGAAGTTGGTGTTGGACTGGTCCTTGTTGCCACCGAAGGCGAGCGCGGCGATGAGGGTTGGCGTGAAGATCCCGACACCATAGGTCGCGATATCCATGAGGAACCACGGGACTGACGTGAAGATCGTGCGTCTGATCATGTCGGGTTTGAAGAGCTGCGGCTGCCACAGCGCCTGAATCCCCTCGGATGACTGCTCGGCCTTCTCGCGGTCCTTGTCCGTGACCACGACAGGCACGTTGGTGAGTTCCTCGACGACCTTGATTGCTTCTTCTTCATGCCCATTCTGGGCAAGCCATCGCGGACTCTCGGGGACTTTTCGTCTGAGCAGGATGATGATGAGAGCGGGGATGACACCGAAGCCGAGCATCCATCGCCATGAGGTTTCCTCCGGCAGGATCAGCAGCACGCCGACCCCGACCAGGGCGCCGAGCAGCATGCCCACGGCCTGCAATGAGAAAGCGGACACCAGCCAGCGGCCACGGTTCTTCTGCGGCAGGACCTCCGCGAGATAGGACGCGGCGATCGGATAGTCCAGGCCGATAGCGATACCGAGCAGGAACCGGAAGGCGATGAGGGACCAGGTGTCCCAGGCGACCATGCAGCCAATGGAGAAGACGACGAACATCCACAGGTCGTACTTGAAGATGCGCCTTCTGCCGAGCTTGTCGCCGAGGGGCCCGAGCACCGCTGCCCCGAACATCGCCCCGACGATGGCGGCAGCCGAGATGAGGCCTTTTTGCCAGGCGTTCGCGCCTAGGTCCTGGGCGATGAGGGGATTCGCCACACCGATGATGAAGAAGTCGAACCCGTCGAGCATGATGCCAAGGCCGGCAAGGAGCCAGAACTTCTTGTGCAGGCGCGTCATGCGTGCCTGATCCAGCGCCTTGCCGAGGGGAATGGCCTTCACGTCGCTCACGGCGACACCATAGGAAGCGTGAAGATGACAGGCCAGGATATGAACCGAACATTCACCGTAGTCGCCGAATGTTCACCTTGGGTTGATCAGCCGAAACGGCCGTTGACGTAGTCGAAGGTCCGCGGGTCCTGCGGCTCGCTGAACATGAGGTCTGTCGGGCCATGCTCCACGATGTGGCCCGGCTGGCCTTGCTCAGCCAGGAAGAAGGCGCACGACTGTGAGACACGCTGTGCCTGCTGCATGTTGTGGGTCACGATGACGATGGTGACCTCCTCGCGCAGCTCCCCGATCGTCTCCTCGATGCGCCGCGTCGACGTGGGGTCCAGGGCAGAGCACGGCTCGTCCATGAGCAGGACCTTCGGCTTGATGGCCAGGGATCGAGCGATGCACAGGCGCTGCTGCTGTCCTCCGGACAGCCCGCCGCCCGGAGCGCGGAGGCGATCCTTGACCTCTTTCCACAGGCCAGCCTTGCTGAGGCAGTGCTCGACGAGATCGTCCTTCTCGTCACCGTTGGCGTGAACGCCGTTGAGCTTGAGCCCCGCGATGACGTTGTCGTAGATGCTCATCGCCGGGAAGGGGTTGGGCTTCTGGAAGACCATGCCGATCTGACGGCGGGCATCGGTGATGCGGACACTGGGCGCATAGATGTCCTCACCGTCCAGGAGCACCTCTCCTGCGATGCGAGCACTGATGACGAGCTCGTGCATGCGATTGAGGGACCGGAGGAAGGTGGACTTGCCGCAGCCCGAGGGTCCGATGAGAGCGGTGACCTCCCCCGCGGGCATGTTGAGCGAGACGCGGTCCAGCACGAGGTGGGTGCCGAACCAGCATGAGATGTCGATGGCGTTCAGCGAGAAGAGTTGGGGAGCCGCCGCCGTGGAGGTGTCGTCGATCGTCATCGTCATGGCAGTCTTCCGTTCAGAGGAGGTTGGGCAGGAGTCGTAGGGCGCTCATCGATGCCATGATCCCCGCGAAGAACACGATAGGGGCAGCCACGAGCCAGGCCTGCCACTTACCCCAGCGGATGACGAGCCACACGGTGGCCACGGCGACGATGAGCAGCAGCTGCAGCCAGAGCAGTAGCGGGACCAGACCTGCGGGATCACCAGCCATCGCTTGCTCAGCCGGGTCGAGCGAAGCCGCGGTGAGGACGCGCGCCGGAGCGGGCTGGGCCGGCGTCACCAGGTCGGCGTCGACGCGCAGCAGGTCCGTGGGCATAAAGCGAGGCCCCATGGCCGTCACGAGTGTGAGCCGGCCCTGGCCTGCCTCGACTGGTGCGGGGAGCGGATCACCCGGGCGGCGTACGTCCACGACGCGGTACTCGGCGGGGCCTTGCCCGGTCGTCGCGACGATGGTCATGCCCGGCTGGAGGATCTCGAGTTGTCCGAAGGGGCCACCGAAGGCGGCCTGCCGGCCATAGATCACTGACGTGCCCGGCTGGCCGGGGAGCACGGTGTCGCGCTTGTGGCCCGGGCCGCTCTGGGTAACGGTCGAGGTCGTGCCCTCGACGACGACTTCCTTCATGCCCAGATCGGGGATCTCGAGGATCGCTACCGGCGCACCCGGCCGCAGAAGCGCGCCGTTGACGTCCGTCTGACCCACGGGTGCGATCGCGTTGGCGAGCTCGCTGCGGAAGTCGGAGTAGAGGACCTCCTGGTCGCGCGCATGCACGAGCTGGCTGACGATGAGGAGGTTGGCAAGGAAACCGAGGCACAGGATCGCGAAGGTGAGCAACGCGCTGATGACGAGGAACTTCGGCGATTGGACGATGGCTAGGGTCGACGGCTCGGGCTTCTCGGCCGATCCGCCTTCAATGACCTCAGGCTCGCGATCCATCACGCTCATGATCCCACGCTCACCGATTCGTCGGACGAGACTCCATTACGCCGCCCGCGCCAGTAGGCGTAGGCAGCGCCGAGGAGGAGAAGGGCACCCACCACGAGAGCGATCACCCGCCACGAGGACTCTCCTGAGGAGGTCATCGCACTCGAAGAGGCCGTCTCGGCTAGCGCGACGGCTGTCGGGTCGCTGCCGGTCGCTTCCTGAGCGGGGATACCTTCACCCGCGACGCCGGGCCCAGCGTCAGCGGCCTGATCGCCCTCTGCTTGATCGCCGCCTGCCTGATCGCCGTCTTGACCCTGCGCTCCCGCGCCCGCGGGCTCCTCGGTCGCATCCGTTGTCGAATCGGACCCCGGATCGCCCGGACCGGTCGCCGTGGGCTCCTGGGCTGGATCGGGAGTCGACACGAATTCCGCTATCGGCGTGGCGGCGGCACCCACAGCCACATAACCATCGCCCTTGATGCGCAGCGCACCCGTGAAGGTCTGCAGGTCCTGCAGGTCGAGGCGATTGCGGCAGGCGAAAACCAGGTCGTAGGCACCCTTGGGGGTGGTCACGCCGTTGGAGACGAAGAATTCCCGCAGATTGCGGGCAAGGGGCACGGCGTGGTGCCCCGGGTAGATCGCCGGCTCGAGCACCGCGAGTTCGGTATTGCCGACGGCGTTGCCCGAAGTGACAGGGTCGATCCCCGCCCCACGGACAGCCACCACGAAGGTGACTCCCCGCGAGCACACGCCAGAGGTGACCACGTCCATGGGGGTGTCCAGGGTGCCTTGGGCGGGCACGATCGCCAGCGTCCCCGCATCTGCAGCCTGAGCAGGCGAAGCCCAGGTGAGCAGCGCAAAGCCCGCGATCGCGGCCGCTACTGCCTTTCTCATCCTGGACTCCTCGTAGTGCGGGTGGGACCGGGGCATCGATGCCCCGGTCCCACCCTGTGGAACTACTTCTTGGCGATGGTGACACTCGCCGAAGCGGTGCCATCGGTGTAGCCATCCGCCTTGGCCGTGACCGTGACGGTGACCTTCTTGCCCTTGTCAGCAGCCGCCACCTTGTAGGTGCTCTTGGTGCTGACCACCTTGGTGCCGACCTTCCACGAGTAGGCGTAGGAGGTGGGCGTCGTCGACCACGTGCCGTTGCTGACCTTGAGGGTCACTCCGGCCTTGGCCATGCCAGTGATCTTCGGCGTCGTGACGTTGGTGATGGGATCGGGAGCGCCCTCCTTGAAGGTGAGGGTGGCCCCGTCGATGATCGTCACCGTCGTCGAGAAGGTCGAGATCGGCTTCGGGTCGAGCTTGCTGCGGCACTCCAGCGTGAGGGTGTAGGCCCCGCTGGGCAGCTTGGCATCCTTGTTCTCGGCCTTCACTGTGCTGAAGAGCTTGCTCACCGGCGTGCGGATCGGCGAGGTGGACTCACCGGAGGACCCCGCGGCACTGAGCGCCGTGTTGCCCACCATGTAGTTCACACTCTCGTACGTCGGACCCGTGGACCCTGAGCCCGGCACGGCGCGCTGCACGCCGGTGCCGGTCAGCGTGACCACGAAGTGGGTCGCGTTGACGCTGCCACAACCCGCCGACGTGACCACCGCGATGGGACTCGCCCCGGTGCCCGTCGACGGCTCGAGCTTCAGCGTGCCCGTGGTGCTCGCACTCGCCGCAGGTGCCACGAGGGCGACCCCTGCCATTGCGAGTGCGGAAGCAGCCAGGGCAGCTGCGCCCGCGCGCATGATTTTAATGCTCATGTCATGTTCTCCTTCGTCTGCGCGTCGGGGTTAGCTGCGGCTCGAGGTGTCGCCACAGGTGGTCGCCAGCACGCCGAAGCCCTGCTGAGCGATGACTGCGGACTGCTTGCACACCAGCGAGTCCTTGCCGACGAAGACCTGGTATTCCTTCGACGCCGTGTCAGTGACCTTCGTGGTCGGGACGACGTTGAAGACATCGCGGCTGTAGACACTGGACGTGTTGAGCAGCGTGGGAGCCTGGTCGCCCAGCACACCGAGGACGGTCATCCCGCGGCGATCAGGAGCGGCGCCACTGGCCTGGGCCTGCCACACGGCGATCGAGTAGGGCTGGATCTCGTTGGCCTTGAGCGTACGACCATCGTGCTCCTGCTCGTACTCAGCCCCGGTGCCACCCGCCGACTTGGGCTTGAGGCAGGGGTAGGTGCCCGCGGTGATCTGGTCCTCGGTGATGCCGAAGCGGGCGAGCCAGTACGAGCGCGTGCCCGAGCCGGCCTGCGGGAGCACCGGCACGATGCTGGTGTTCTCGCACTTGTAGATCGCAGTGAGCTCGGCGACCGAGAGTGACTTGGCGACCTGGCCGTCCGAGCGGACCGCGAAGGTCACGGCGTCCTTGGCGAAGGGGATCCAGGTGTAGCCCGTGGGAGACGAGGAGCTCTTCGCAGACGAGGAGCGGGCGAACTGAATGCAGCCGTCGCCGGCCTTGGTGCTGGTGTCAAGGACCTTCACGCCATTGCTGGAGCCATTCGCCGCGGCGCGCGTGAACGTGCACTTGGCATCAGCCTTCGTCTGGAAGGACTCGGTCGTGCTCGGGCTCGCGTTGTATGAGCCGATGACCTTGGCACTGTTGATGGTGACGACCTGAGACAGGGCCTGGACCAGGTCCATGGTCGTGTCTGAGCCGACGCCCGCAAGGTCGCGGTACTGCGGAGGACCGTCCGGGTCTGCGGACGCGGTGGGGATGACGGCCAGCATTAGGCTGAGCGCGCCGGCGCCCGCCGCGGCCGCGATGAGTGCCTTCTTTGCGTTCACTGTGTTCCCTTTCTCCTTACGGTGTCCGACGCGGATCTGCGACGGGGTCTGTGGCTCCCGCGAGAGCGGGAGTGGTGGAGCGCATGAGCCGCTGGCCCAGAACAGCAGCGATCAGCAGGGCAGCGCCTCCGGCGATGAGCAGCAGGACAGCGAGGTAACGCACGAGGCCGACGGGCGTCGTGGGTGTCGTGGGCAGTGCGGCGGCCACGAGCGAGTCATCGACCGACACCACGGCGGTCTCCTCGACGACGACCTCCTCCTCGGACGTCGTCTCCTCGACCACCGTCTCGGTGTTACCCGCGGCATCAGTGGTCTCGGTCACGGTCGTGGTGTCCGTGTAGGTCGTGTCGGTGTAGCTCGTGTCGGTGTACGTCGTATCCGTCGTCACATCCGTCGTCGTGTCCGTGGTGGTGTCCGTTGTCGTATCTGTCGTGGTGTCCGTGGTCGTGTCTGACCCCTCGCCCTCGGGGACCGGCTTGCCGGCCTCCTTGACGATCACCACGGAGACCTTCTGGGCGGACACCCGCGCATCCTCAGGAAGGGGGACGTAGCCCGGCGGCAACTGTCCTGTGGAGTCGCCCACGACCTGCCCGGGGCCGACGGCATAGTTGATGAATCGGGCGTACTCTGCCGCAGCGGCCTTGGTCAGGCTCGGTGGCGACGTCATGGCGTAGACAAACGAGGCGAGGGGATAAGCCCCGGCCACCTTCTTGCCAGGGTCGGGCTGCTTGATCTGCTTCACCTCGGTCGGCACCGCAGCAGCCCCGGCCTTGCTGATCGACTCGTCCGTCGGCGCGACGAACTCTCCCGCGGCATTGCTGAGGAGCGCCGCGTTGAGGGCGAAACGGCCGGTGAGTGCGGAGTCGGTCAGGGTGATGATGGCGCGCTTGCCGGGCTCCTGGGCTGGGGTCCGCTTATTGCCCGGCGGGATGGCTGTCGGGTCATAGATGCCCGTCGAGAGAGTGTCGCCCCGGCTGGCCGCCCGCGCTCCCGAGTAGAGGTCGGCGGAGTAGGGCACCAGGTCGAAGGTGCACATGGGCACCACACGGTCCGCGTAGGTGACGCAGACATTGTCCGCGCGAGGGAAGTCCGAGCGCGGGAAGGTCGTCTTCTTGTAGACCGGGTTGATCTTGGTGCCCCAGGGATCGGCCTTGCCCTCGAGGAATGCCCGAGCGTCCTTGTCGGCCCAGATCCACTCCCACACCATGCGCGCGGTATCGGAATCACCCGGAGGCGTCAACATGTGCCCGAGGGCGGGAATGCGGAGCTCCTTGAACTGCGGATTCAGCTCCAGGAACTCCGGGTCTGTGGCGAGATCCCAGGGGTTGTCCTCGACCCGCTTGGGGTCGGGGGCGGCGTCGTAGCGGTAGGTCTGCGTGAGCAGTTTGGCCACCAAACGCTGATTGAGCTTGATCCCGGCGAGGCGCTGACCATCGCGTGCACGCACGGCGTCAGGAGCCAGGCTGGAGGACTGGCTCTCGAGATTGAAGGAGATCGTGACGCCCGACAGGGCGATGGGAGCGTAGACGACCGGGTGCTGCGGGCTCACAGCCTCGGGAGC
>JBMOIL010000083.1:0-10655 GCA_049317345.1 Candidatus Nanopelagicales bacterium | reverse complement strand
GACCGTCTCCGGATCGCGATCCTCGAGAAGGTCGGACACGATCTCCTGGAAGGACTCCAGACGTGACTGCTGATCAGGATCGTCGAGGATGTCCTCGATGCCATCGCGAGTGCGCTCGAGACGCATCATGCGGACGTCGGCGATGCTCGGGACCTTCTCGATCGGGATGGGCGCACCGATGAGCTTCTCGATAGCCGCGAGCATGCGCCGCTCGCGCGGCTCCATGAGACTGAGCGCCACCCCCTCACGCCCGGCGCGACCGACACGACCAATGCGATGCACGTAGACCTCGGGTGAGGAGGGCAGGTCGTAGTTGACGACATGGGAGAGGTGGTCCACGTCCAGGCCGCGCGCGGCCACGTCGGTAGCCACGAGTAGGTCGATTGTCTTGTTGCGCAGCCGGTTCATGACCCGATCGCGCTGATCCTGCGTGAGGCCTCCGTGCAGAGCCTCTGCCTGGTAGCCGCGGGCCGCGAGGGACTGGGCGAGATCGTCGACTTCGCCTCGGGTGCGGCAGAAGATGATCGCTGCCGTGGGGTCCTCGGCATCGAGGATGCGCATAACGGCCGCGGGCTTGTCGAGACGCTTGACGACGTATGCCGCCTGGCGCACGCGGGGCACGTCGTCGGCAGTCTTGGCCGGGGCAGCGATGGCGACCCGCTCGGGATTGCGCAGGTGCTTGCTCGCCAGCTTGTCGATGCGCTTGGGCATCGTCGCGGAGAAGAGCACCGTCTGCCGAGACTGAGGAGTCTTGGCGAGCAGGGTCTCGATGTCCTCGATGAATCCCATCTCGAGCATCTCATCGGCTTCGTCGAGCACGACCGTGCGCACGTGACCAAGCTTGAGTGATCCGCGATCACAGAGGTCGAGCGCGCGACCTGGCGTGGCGATGACGACGTCGACTCCTCGCCTCAATGCCTCGATCTGCTGGCGTGCCGGTGCACCGCCGTAGATCGCGACAAGACGCACCCCAATGGACTTGCCGTAGCTCGCAAAGGCCTGTGCCACCTGGAGGGCGAGCTCACGGGTGGGCACGAGGACCAGAGCGCTGGGCTCCTTGTCCTGTCGATGGGGATCGAGGCCCTCGAGAATGGGCAGTGCGAAGGCGGCGGTTTTGCCGGTGCCGGTCGCTGCCTGGCCGAGCATGTCGGCACCGCCAATGAGCAGCGGGATGGCGGCGGCCTGGATCGGCGTGGGCTCTTCGTAGCCGAGAGACGTCAACGTGGAGAGCAGGTCACCCCGCAGTCCAAGGGAAGTGAAGTCCAGTTCAGGGGTGTCCATGGGGTGGACGCTACCTTGCGCGCACGTGTCCCCCGGATGAGGTCGAGAGCGGCACTATGCGGCCGCGGGCTCGGGCACGCGGACGAGAGCCCCACCGCGCGTCCGGCTCAGCACGCCGATGGTCTCGATGCCCAGGGCCACCGAGACGAGCCCAAGGGCGCTCATCCACCTACGGTCGATGTCGTTGATCGCGGGGGAGCCCAATCGATGCGCGACAACTCCGATCCGGAGCACAGCACTATCCCCATCTGCGCTTTGGCCGTCGATATCGAAAGGATCAAGATCCTCGTCGTCTTCGTCGTAGCCGTAGGGATCTGCTTCGCTCACCGCAGCATCAAGCTGCGCGATGACACTGGCGAGCACTCCCAGACAGGCCTCCTCCTCGGGGGCGGGTGGTCCGTCGGGGATCACGACGACGACCGGGGCGGGAGAGCCGTCGAGCTCGGCAACGATGACGACCGTGCCCTCACGGCGCTCCTCCACGGGGATGTGGTCGGCCGCGAAGAGCAGGGGGTCGCGCAGGGATTCAGCACGGAGCTGATCGTGGGACAGGTGGGACCAGCGGCGGCGAAAGGCGCCGGGATCGTCAAAGGCAGCTCGCTTCATGGCGGAAGCATCGGCGTGCTCCGCTGTGGAAGGTGCCTGCGCTCCACAGGGCTCTCGTGCTAGGCGAGTGCAACACTCGTGACATGACTTGGCGCGTGGTTGCTGTCACCGCGGTGATCATCACCATCGTCGTGTACGCCGTGGGGTCGGGAGCATGGGTCTCCACGGGGAGCACGTGGTACCTCGCGCTCGACAAGCCCGCGTGGCAGCCCCCCCCTGGATCTTCGGGCTGATCTGGCCGTACAACTTCGTCGCCATCGGCGTCGTGGGTTCGGTCATCGCGTGGAACGCCGTATCCGCCCGTGTCATCACGGTGATCGTGCTCCTTGCCGTGACCGTGGCCTTCGCCCTGGCCTGGGCCTACCTCTTCTATGTGCCGCACGAGCTCACGGGAGCAGCGATTGCGCTCACGGTGACGGCAGTGCTGACGCTGCCCATCACGGTGATCGCCTTTGCAGAGCGATGGTGG
Organism: Candidatus Nanopelagicales bacterium; assembly: GCA_049317345.1. Taxonomy (GTDB): domain Bacteria; phylum Actinomycetota; class Actinomycetes; order S36-B12; family S36-B12; genus Mxb001. Next base: position 8,299 of record JBMOIL010000083.1, on the reverse strand, counting down.
CTCGGCGCGATGCTCATCCCCTACCAGGTCTGGGTCGCGCTTGCGGCGAGCCTGTCCTGGGGCTACGTCGCCAAAGCTGGTGCGTGAGGTGGGCGACTCACTGTCGGCGGATCTCGATCAGGTGATCGCACGCGGAGCACCCGCGCAGCGCGCGGAGGCGCTGAGGCTGCGTACGATCCTTGGAGCAACCCCCGACGATGCCGAGACGGCACTGACCGCGCGACAGTTGATCGATGCCTATCTCAACGATCCCCATCTGGAGCGCGGCTAGACCCTTGAGACAGGAGGCCTTCATGCGACCACTCATGATCTTCGACGGCGACTGCGCCTTCTGTACGACGTCGGCCAACTTCATGCGCCGCCGGATCCGGCCCCGCTGCGATATCGATCCCTGGCAGCGCACCGATATCGAGGCCTTCGGGCTCACCGCCACTGAGTGCACCACGGCCGTGCAGTTCGTCACGGCGGATCGCCGCGTCTACTCCGGCAGCCGCGCGGTGATGCAGATGCTGCGGGTGGCGCCCCAGCCCTGGGCCGCACTGGGTGCCATCGGTGATGCTCCGGGAGTGGCCTGGGTGGCCGATCGGGTCTATCGATGGATCGCGCTGAACCGTGACCGCCTGCCTGGCGGCACGCCCGCTTGCGCGATGCCGGCCGCCTGAAGTCAGCGGATGAGTTGAACTCCGGGACGGCCTGCCCAGGCCTGATCCGCGGTGAGGATCTCCTCGCCGAGACGCTCGCCTAGCGCGAGGCAGAGGCGATCTCCGAGCGAGAGGCCCGAACGTGGTTCCCAGAGCTCAGCTGCACGTTCGGCGTCGTGGAGCGTCACCGGCTCCACCTTCAGGTCGAAGCTGAGGAGCAGTGCGCGGGCGAGATCCCATCGCCCGCGGCGAGCGTGGAGCTGCTGTGCGACTTCGGACCAGTTCGCAGTTCCGCATGCGGCCGTGCCGGTGGCGAGGGCGTCCTCGACACGATCTTCTCCGGGCTCACCCTGGACATAGGCCAATAGGGCGGAAGCGTCGAGGACCGTCATGCGCCTTCGGCCTTGGCGGCAGTACGTCGCTCCTCGATGAGATCCGCGACCAAACTCGGGCCGGCCAACTCCGAGCGGACGCGGCGCTTGAGTTGCTCGCGGGTGAGGAGCGCGAGGCCGTCGGGGGTTTCGAGAACGATGAGTTCGGTCCCTTCGCCAATGCCGACACGCTCTCGGATGTCGGCAGGAAGCACGAGGCGCCCTCGATCTCCCACAACAATGGTTCGTGTCCCACTCATATGGCGAACGTACCACAAGCACACCTGATGTGGGCCCGACCAAGCCGCAAAGGGGAGTGCCGAAGGCACTCTCACTTCGCGCAGCGAGCAATGCGTAGGGTTATCTCCAAAACCTAGGGAGAGCCATGAAGAAGCAACTCGTCGTCCTCGCCGCATCCGCGGGCCTTGCCGCATCCGCCCTTGTGGCGGCTCCTGCTGCCACTGCCGCGCCGAGCGACTGGGACATGGTCCTGGATCAGGGCGCGCCCGTGGTCGTGGACAGCATCGTCATCGACGGTGTGGTTATCGAGCGCATCTACGAAGCCGTGCTTCGCGATGACAAGGGTCGCAAGATCGGCATGCTCTTTGGAGCGCAGCGCCGCCACGGTGCCAAGGATCGCCCCGGCGTGGAAGTGCGCTACCGCACCCTTGTCTTTGAGTTCGCTGACGGCCAGGTGATCGCCGAGGGTGTCAGCAGGTACAAGATGGACGGCCCCTACCTCAAGCCGGGCAAGCGGACCGTCATCGCGATCACCGGCGGCACGGGTGCCTATGTCGGAGTTCGTGGCGAGCTGAAGACGGTCTATCTGGGCGACGGCCTGCACCGCCAGATGCTCAAGTTCGTCGACTAATCAGGGGCGGCAAGGAGCCCCTCAGTCGAGGGCGCCGATGACGTTCTGGTCCCAGTCGATGATCGAGCCGGTGACGACGCCGGAGCGCTCCGACATTAGGAACACAATGAAGTCGGCGATCTCGTCGGGCTGACCGAGTTTGCCCATGGGCATCTTCGCTGCTGCCTCTTCGTACCAGCCATCTGTCGCGCCGTGCGCTCTGCGCTGCACCGCATCCTCGCCCTCGGTGATGGTCCATCCGATGTTGAGGCCGTTGATCCGAATGCGATCGAAGCGGTGTGCGTGCGCAGCATTCTTGGTGACGTGCGCGAGCCCGCCCTTGCTCGCGACATAGGCGGCGAGGATCGTCTGGCCCACATGCATCGAGGTCGAGAGGACATTGACGATGCTCCCGGGTGCCTCTCGGGAAAGCATGTCCTTGACCGCCGCCTGCATGGTGAAGAAGGGTGCCCGCAGGTTGACGGCGACGTGCCAATCGAAGAATTCCGGAGTCGTTTCCAGGAGGGTCCCTCGGTCGACGACGGCGGCGGCGTTGACGAGGCAATCGATGCGGCCGAATTCCGCGATGGTGCTCTCCACGGATGCGATCGCCTGGTCGACCTCTGCGACATCCGCTTGGACGTAGCGAGCATCCGCTCCTGCGGCTCGGATGCGCTCCAACGTGGCTGAGGCCGTCTCGGGCCGGCGCCCGGTGATGACGACGCCAGACGCACCCGCCTCCGCAGCGGCAATCGCCGTTGCCGCTCCGACGCCCATGGTGCCGCCGCTCACCAGGACGATGCGGTCGTCCAGTAGGCGGTCGTAGCCCATGTCAGTCCTCGCTCGGCACGTCAGCCGCTGGCGCGGGGGGCTGCTCGACGTGACCGCAGGTGATGCACACCCGGCGCTCGGTGTCGGCGCGATACAGATGCCCCAGTGCTGAGCAGCCGGGGTTGCCTTCGAGGGTCACGGACATGACGCAATCCTGGCATGACGCAGGTCAGGCCAGACGGCATACGCCTACGCTGCGGTCATGACTGAAGCCCGTCGCAGGATCGTGACTGCGCTCGTTGCCGTCGGCCTTGCTCTCTGCGTCTCGCCTACAGCGCAGGCCATGGTCGTCCCCGTCGACCCCGGGCCGAGCGCGGCGGGGAAGCCGATCTGGGGCACGACGCAGAACCTTCCGCCCATGTCGGTGACCGGCAGCTACTTCGCCGGACCGCAGAACGCGGCGGCGATCGAGGCGTACTACGACTCGGGGCAGGCGAAGCGCGATCAGGAGTCGATCACGAAGGCAGCCTGGAAGTGGGTCAACACCTGGGTTGATGACAAGTGCGGGGGCGATCCCGAGTCTTGCGACGCCACCGTCGTCTTCGATGTCGACGAGACGCTGCTCAGCAATTACGGGTACTACAAGAGCACCGGCTTCACCTTTGATCAGGACGGGTGGAATGCCTTCAACGAGGCATGCAAGAACTCCGCGATCGCGCCCTCTCGGGATCTCTACCGCAAGCTCCTGCGCGATGGTTTCAGCGTCGTCCTCATGACAGGTCGCCCAGAGGCCGACAGGTCATGGACGGCGTCGTGTCTGCGGGAGCGCGGGATCAGCGGCTGGCACGAGCTCATCCTGCGTACGCCAGCGGAGGCCTCCCTCAGCGCTGACGTCTACAAGTCCCAGAACCGCGCAGACCTGCAGCGCGAGGGCCACCGCATCGTCGCGAGCATCGGCGACCAGGTGAGCGATATGTCGATGGGCCACGTCAAGGCCGGCTTCCTGCTTCCCAACCTCATGTACTTCATCCCTTAGGGACTCCGAGGACTCGCGCAGCCCCACCTCGCCTTGCCGCTCGCCCCCTGGTCTAGGTGTGCCTAGCCGACTTGGTTGACGGTGACGATCATCGAGGGAATCGCGGGGCCGTACGGAGTGGCTGTGTCATCGACGTAGACGATCCGCGCATTGGCGTCAAGGCTGGCCCACATGAGAGTGGCCTGCTGCCCGGCACCCAGCGGGACGACGAAGTTCCAGGCCGCTACTTGCTTGGCACCGCCGCCGATGAGGACGAGTGCCGTATTGCTGTCAGGCACGTCTGTTCCATTGACCCGAAGCCAGATGTAGACCGTGTCCGTCCCAGCGTCGGTCTTGGTGATCTGGGCGGAGAAGGCGATGTTGTAGACGCCCGCCTCGTTGACGGTGACCTTCGTGTTGTCGACGATGCTCACCCCGCTGCTGAGGTCAGTTGTGCGCAGCAGCATTGCCAGGGGGTTGCCGGGAGCGATGTTTGTCTGCGTCTGCAGGTCAAGAAAACTCCCGTAGGCGCCGAAACCACCGGCAGGTCCTGTCGGACCCACGGCACCGGGGACTCCCTGCGCACCGATTGGCCCGGCTGGCCCGGCTGGCCCGGCTGGCCCGGCGGGTCCGGAGGCGCCGCGGCTCCCGGGTGCGCCGTCTGCGCCCGCGGGACCTTGCGCTCCGGGCGCACCCTCGGGCCCGGTCTGCCCCGTCGGCCCCGAGGGACCGGCGACGGACCACACGAGCACGCGTTCACCGACGAAGCACGCGCGAGAGGAGCGCGGCACGCGCATGGCACCGGTCACGCGATCGACACACGCACGGATGGCGGGTTGCGACTGCCCGTCCTGCGCCGCCTGAGGAGCACTCTCGGACGTGGCTACCCCGATGAGGGTCGCGGCAGTGATCGTGACCGCGCCGATCACGACTGCTCGTGCAAGTCCCGTTGCCACGCTCCCAGTGTGCGAGGTCCGCGGACAGGTCCCTCGGCGTCGATCGTCAGTGCTCGGTCACTGCTCGGTCAGGTGATGCCCTAGCCTCTGTGACAACCAAGGAGGCCCCATGGCATACGAGCCCACGTGGGAGTCCGTGAGCACCCATCCCCTGCCCGAGTGGTATGACGACGCGAAGCTCGGCATCTTCCTGCACTGGGGTCTCTACTCCGTGCCGGGCTGGGCGCCTCAGGTCGGCGACATCCAGCAGTTGCTGCACGACGAGGGTCCCGTCGGCATGCTCCGCGACAACCCCTATGCCGAGTGGTATCGCAACACGATGCAGCTCGAGGGAAGCCCGACGCAGCTCCACCATGCGCAGACCTACGGCGCGGACTTCCCCTACGACGGCTTCATTCCGGCCTTCAACGCGGGCGCCAACTCCGCTGATCTCGATGCCATCGCGGACCTGTGCGCAAGCGCAGGTGCGGGCTACGTCGTCCTCACCACTAAGCACCACGAGGGCTTCCGGCTCTGGCCATCGGCCATCCCGCATCCGAGCAAGGGTCTCTACAACGCCGAGCGAGATGTCGTCGGTGACATGGCCGCCGCCGTCCGCGCCCATGGCATGCGCATGGGCCTGTACTACTCCGGGGGCTACGACTGGCCCTTCAATGACGCCGTCCTCAAGCGCCCGGCGGATGCGATGCTTGCCGTGCCGGCCTCACCCGAGTACCTCGCCTATGCGACGGGCCACGTGCGCGAACTCATCGACGCCTATGCGCCCGATGTCCTGTGGAACGACGTGGCATGGCCCCCGGGCGGCAATCTCGCAGAGCTCTTCGCCCACTACTACGACTCGGTCCCCGAGGGTGTGATCAATGATCGCTGGATCGAGCCCAGTGGGAGACGCAACATCGTCACCGACACCCTGGCGCAGGCCGCCGGCGACCTCATCCAGCTGCTGTGGAAGCACATCCCGGAGGACGATAAGAAACTGACCTTCCCCGGCGCGCACTGGTATGACTTCAACACCCCTGAGTACGCCGTCTTCGACACCGTGCAGGCCAAGAAGTGGGAGGCCACGCGCGGGGTGGGCCACTCCTTCGGAGCCAATCGCAACGAACGCCCGCAGGACATCGTCACCGCGACCGAACTCGTGCACATGCTCGTGGATGTCGTCTCCAAGAACGGCAACCTCCTCATCGGCATCGGTCCGGACGAGCACGGTCGGATCATCGCCGAGCAGCAGGCGCCCCTGCACGGGTTGGGTGCGTGGATGAAGGCCAACGGGACTGTCATCCACGGATCCCGGCCCTGGGTCACCCCTGCCACGGAGACCACCGAGGGCACTCCCGTGCGCTTCGTCCAGAAGGACGGCGAGGTCTACGCCGTACTGCTCGGCCTGCCCGGTGCCCGCACCTTCGGCCTGCGCGGAGTCGATGGCCGCTCGGTCGACGCCGCGCACATCGTCGGGAGCCGTGCGAAGGTCGGCATCGGCGAGCGCGATGGCATGGTCGAGATCACGCTGCCTGAGCGCATGCCGGTGGAGCCGGCCTACTCACTGCATCTTGGCTCGGGAGTGCGCTGGAACGGCTAGGCCCTGCGACCTAGGACATCTCCGGTGCGGTCTGTAGCTCCTTCATCGCCGCCGCGTCGAGAGTGACGAGCGCGGCGTCGCAGTTCTCGCGGAGGTGCTCGAGTGATCCGGTGCCGGGAATCGGGAGCATCACCGGGGACCGCTGCAGGAGCCAGGCCAGTGCCACCTGGCTGGGCGTGCAGTCGTGGCTCGAGGCGATGTGGGCGAGTGGTCCGTCGGTGGCGACGAGCGCGCGATTGCCGAGGGGGAACCACGGGATGAAGCCGATGCCTTCCCGTGTGCAGTGGTCGAGCAGTGCCTCGCTCTGCCTCAGCCCTGCGTGGAAGAGGTTCTGCACGCTGACGATTTCCATGACTGTGCGGGCCCGCTCGAGCTCCTCGATAGAGACCTCCGAGAGTCCGACGTGACGGATGAGGCCTTCGTCCTGCATCTCCTTGATCACACCGAACTGCTCGTCTTCGGGGACCAGGGGATCGATGCGGTGCAACTGCCACAGGTCGATGCGCTCGACGCCAAGTCGGCGTATCGACATCTGCACGCACTGGCGCAGGTACTCAGGCCTCCCGACGGATGCCCACGCATCGGGACCCTGGCGGGTGAGCCCGCCCTTCGTCGCGATGATCACATCGCCGTAGGGATCGCCCGCGTTGCCGGTGTGCAGTGCCTCACGCAGGAGGTCCTCGCTGACGAAGGGGCCGTAGGAGTCGGCGGTGTCGATGAAATCGACGCCGAGATCGACTGCTTCACGGATGACACGGATGGCGACGTCGTGATCCGGGGGATCGCCCCAGATGCCGGGTCCGGTGATGCGCATGGCGCCGAAGCCGAGTCGGTAGACGGTCAGGGGGTCCGCCGTACCCATGGTGAACTGGCCGGAGGAGTGCACGGGCTTGGCAGCGCTCGATGTCATGGGCCTATCCCACCATTCCCGGGTGCGGCAGGCAGGATGGCCCCGTGATCGACTGGGGACTCGTGTCGTGCGGGCTGCGCGGGCACATCACCTATCACCCGGACGAGAGCGAGTACGCCGACCGGCTGCGCGCGACAACGGTCGCGGGCGAGGCGTGGCGGTGCCTGCGATGCGGCGCCTATGTCGCCGAGGAACCGGCCGGGACAGGGCCTGCCGACCTCGCGCCCACGCCCACGCGCGGTCGCGCCCTGCGGCAACTCATCATCCTGCGCTTGCTCGCCGTGCTGCGCGGGATCGAGGGCACGGCGTGGCTCGCCGTCGGCATCACCGCGTGGTTCGTGAGCGATCGTGTGCCGGAGTTCCTCGCGGACTTAAAGCAGGCCGTGCCTGCCCTTGAGCCTGCGACTCGGACGCTGGGCTGGGACATCGACCGCTCCTGGCTGGCGAGAGGACTCGATCGCTGGTCGGAGATCAGCCCGGACACGATCATCCTGCTCGGGACGGCGATTGCCCTCCTTGGCGCGGTGAAGTGGGCCGAGGCGATCGGCCTGTGGCTCGGCAAGCGCTGGGGTGAGTACCTCGCGGCGGTGGCGACTGCCGCCTTCATCCCTCTCGAGGTCTACGAACTGGTCGAGCACGTCTCGGCGTTCAAGATCGTCCTGCTCCTCATCAATGTCGCGGCCGTCGTCTGGCTGGTCTTCGCGAAGCGACTCTTCGGAGTCCGCGGAGGCCTCGCAGCAGAGCGCGCCGAGAACGAGGAGGTCTCACTGCTCACCGTCGAGAAAGCCGCGGAGGTCAGGCCCGATCACTGAGCCTGGGACGCGGTGGCAGACTGCGCCGCATGCCCGAGACCTATGCCCCCGATCCTGACCGCTACGACGGGCGCATGCCCTACCGCCGGTGCGGGCGCAGCGGCCTGAAGCTGCCCGCCGTCACGATCGGCTGCTGGCACAACTTCGGCGACGATACGCCGCTGCAGACCCAGCGCGAGATGCTGCAGACCGCCTTCGATCTGGGCATCACGCACTTTGATCTCGCCAACAACTACGGGCCGCCCTATGGCTCAGCCGAGATCAACGTCGGGCGCATCCTGGCCGAAGACTTCGCAGGTCTGCGCGATGAGCTCGTCATCTCGAGCAAGGCCGGCTGGGATATGTGGCCCGGCCCCTACGGCGACCTGGGCTCGCGCAAGTACATCCTCGCCTC
>JBMOIL010000082.1:0-11151 GCA_049317345.1 Candidatus Nanopelagicales bacterium | reverse complement strand
CACTGAGGAACAACTCGCGGCCGCGGCGGGCGGGCATCCCTGCTTCATCGATCCCTCCGATTGACGTAGATACTCGGTGAGTGGGCGTGGTGGGCTCACCCACCCGTCGTGGTGGTGCACGGTGTGGGTGGTTCATTGGCGGGCGTTCACTGAGTGATGATCCAATCCTTGCCCAGGGCGATAGTGCGGCTGTACCGTGACGGCAACCTCCTAAGGAGTGGTGATGGATGCTCAAGGTTTCTTGGCAGCGCTCGCCCCGGCGGTGACCGATGCGACGGCGCGTGAACGTTTCCTTGCTGACCCGAAAGCAGTACTGGTAGCTGCGGGGTTGGATCTGCCGGAGTGGTTCACGGTGAGTGCACGTGAAGGTGATGCCGCTGAACTCACCATCACCCTGCCGCCCCTATTGGACCCTGATGCTGACCTCACTGAGGAACAACTCGCGGCCGCGGCAGGTGGCGGCAAATGCTGGTGGCGAGGGCTAGGTGGTGAGTGAGTGGGCGTGGTTCGCTGACCCACCCGTCGTGGTGGTGCACGGTGTGGGCGGTTCGTGGGCGGGTGTTCATTGACCTGGGTGCACCGGTAGGTCAAGACCGCAGTAGTTGACGACGTGTTGCCAGTACCTGGTTTCGTGTGCTGGTGGGTCCGCGAGGTGGCCAAGGCCGCTGGTGAAGCACAGGTGCCAGTGGTGAACGTATCGTCGGAGCCGATGGTGATCGGCTCCGTGCTCATGAAGCCGACGGGCACGTTCACACAGGCGCTGGATGCTCACCGGTGAAGGCTCAAGGTGGTGGTGCGGGTGCAGCACAAAACCCAGAAAATCAAAGCCCCTTTCCGCCCGTCCGATGAATCTTTTGTCGGGATGAACCTGTAATTGAAGTTCGGTGAGGACTTCGTGCATGCGGGTGATCGCCCGTCGTAGCAGGAATCGGGTTCGCGCCATGATGATGAAGTCATCGGCGTAACGGATGCAGTCGATATCGCGACACTCGTGTAGGTGTTCCATTGCAGCATCAAGTGGGCTGAGACAGGTAGCCCCCAATAGTGGAGACAGGCTGCCGCCGGCGACCATGCCGCGTCGGCGATGATCCGATTCAAGACCCCGTGATTCATCCTCTCGTAGTAGGAGCGGATATCACATCGGGCGATGAAGGGCAAAGTTTGCAGGCGGGTGTGCACGAAGACGACCCTGCGCTTGACACCACCGTGGCCCCGCACATTGGTGCAGGAGCGAGAGATCCGAGGCACCAGCCCCCAGACAAGTCACCGTCCAGGCTAAGCGTCCAGACAAGCCGGCCAGTCCCAGCCACCTCACCATCCCTTCCAGCGAACAACTCAGCGGGGAACCACTCGCCGGGGATAGCCTGCGCATCGTGTCCTCCCCGCCGCTGCACCGCAACCCCGCGTGGTTCGGGTCCGTCATGGCCACGTCAGCTTTGTCGATCGCCTTCCTGCAGCAGTCGGACTACGTCGGCGGCGCGACGTTTGTGGCCCTCGCGGACGGGCTATTGGTCCTCGCGACACTCCTCGCGCTCGGGCTGGCGCCGCTTTACCTCGTTCGCGCACGGAATCGCAAGGCACTGACCGCGGAGATCGCCGACCCCGCCCAGGGTGCGATGCTCGCGACCTTCCCCGCGGGCATCCTGGTCTACGCCTCGGCGTGGGGCACGGTCGGCGCGGGCTGGCTCGGCACCGGCATCGCGTTGACCGTGTGCGCGGTGCTTCTGGTGATCGGAGCAGGGCTGGGCATCGCCTTGAGCGTGGCGTGGGCGTCGCTGCAGTCCGGCGTGCAACTCGACCTGGTGGACGTCAACGGCGGATGGCTCATCCCGGTGGTCATGAACCTCATCGCGCCGCTGTCAATCGCGGCGCTGATCGAGGCCTACCCGAGTCAGGCCACGTGGCTGCTCATCGTCGGCCTTGCCTTCTACGGCGTCGGCACTCTGCTCTTCCTGCCGATGTTCGCGCTGCTCGTCGCCCGGCTCGCGCTGCGCCCGCCGGTGCCCAACACCATGCAGCCCACGCTGTGGATCCCACTCGCACCCGCGGGGCTCATCGGCCTAGCCCTCCTGCGCCTCATGCAGGCGGGTGCCGAGGTCGGCATCCTGTCGGAGGAGGCCATCTCACTCGGCATCGTCGTATCGGCGATGGGCATCGGACTGGGCCTGTGGTGGTCTCTCTACGCCGCGGGGCGCCTGATCCGGGTCCGTCGCGCGGGTGGCCTGCCCTTCCTGCCGGGGTGGTGGGGCTTCGTCTTCCCCGTGGCCGCACTGTCCCTGTCATTCGGAGCCCTCGCCGACCAGCTCGGCAGCGCCCCTGTAGACGTGGCCTCTTTTGCCGTGTTCGTGTGCCTTGTCGTCGCCTGGGCCATCGTCGCCTGGCGCTCCTCCGCCGCCGTGCTCCGCGCCCTGCGTCCTGCGTAGGCTCTCCGCATGGGTCACGACCTTCTGCCGCCCGCGCCCCTCGTCCTGGCGGGCGCACCCCTGCCCCTGGTGGGACCCGCACGCATCTACGCCTGTGGCGTGACCCCCTACGACGTCACGCACCTGGGGCATGCCGCCACATTCGTCTGGGTGGATGCGCTGGTGCGCACGTTGCGTCACGCCAATCTCCAGCCCATCGTCACGCGCAACATCACCGACGTCGACGATGTCCTCACCGAAGCTGCGCGGCGTGCGGGCTCGCCGTACGACGAGTTCGCTGCGATCCACCAGTACGACTTCGACCATGACATGTCGCACCTGGGTGTACGCCGACCCGAGCACGAGCCTCGCGCCCATCAGCACATCGGCAGCGTCGTGCGGCTCGCGCAGGCACTGCTCGACCGGGGAGCGGCGTACGAGGTGAACGGCACCGTCTACTTCCGGGGCAGCGCAGCTGTGGCCGCATCGGGCCTTTCCGAGGCCGAAGTCTCTGCCGCGCTCACCGAATTCGGCGAAGACCTCGACGACCGCGCGAAGGAGTCGCCTGTCGACGTGCCCGTGTGGCGCGCCTCCCATGGGGCCGATCCGGCATGGCCGAGTCCCTGGGGCCAGGGCCGTCCCGGCTGGCATGCGGAGTGCACCGCCATGGTGCTCGACACCTATGGCTCCAGCCTCGACATCCATGCGGGGGGTGACGACCTCGCGTTCCCGCACCACGCCTATGAGGCTGCCCAGGCGGAGGCGGCCACGGGCGTCGCGCCCTTTGCCCGCAGCTGGATGCGGGTCGGCACCGTGCGCATCGGCGGCGAGAAGATGGCGAAGTCGACGGGCAACCTCGTGCTCGTCGCGGATCTGCTCAAGGAGCATCGCGGAGCCGCGATTCGCATGATGATCCTCGATCGCCGCTGGTGGGAAGCCTGGGACTACGAGCCGGCACAGCTCGACGCGGCAGAGGGCAGGCTCGATGCCCTCCATGCCGCCGCGGGGCGCCGCGAGGACGACCCCGCCGCGGAGGCCGAGGTCATGCGCCGGCTGCTCGATGACGTCGATGTGCCCGGAGCCACGTCCGTGGCGCTGGAGTCGGGGGGACGCGCGGCCCGGGTGCTCGTGCACGTCCTCGGGATCTCGTGACCTCCACGCGCGAGGATCGGCGCGAGGAGATCCTGACTGTCGCCGCTCGACTCTTCGCCCGTGACGGATTCCACGGGGTGTCCATCGATGAGCTCGGTGCTGCGGTGGGTATCTCCGGACCGGCGCTGTACCGCTACTTCCCGCGCAAGGAGTCGATCCTGTCGGCCATGCTCGTCGACATCAGTCAGCGACTCCTCGAGGGCGGGCGTGAGCGTGCCGGCTCCCTCGACGGGCTCATCGCCTTCCACGTCGACTTCGCACTCGATCATCCCGACCTCATCGATGTGCAGGCGCGCGATCTCGTCGCCGTCCCAGACGAGGAGCGCCGGGCCGTGCGGCGCTATCAGGCGCAGTACGTCGACCTGTGGGTGCGCGCCCTCGTCGCTGAGCGTCCTCAGGTGTCGGAGGACCGCGGCCGTGCCGCAGTCCACGCGACATTCGGTCTCATCAACTCCACCCCGCACAGCGCTCGGCTCTCGCGCCCCGAGATGACGACCCTGCTTCAAGGGATGGCCCGCTCCGCCCTTGCCCAGGCACCCGCGGGGGAGTAGAGTGAACGATCGTTAACCTACCATCGGAGTCGCGGTGACGACGGCGTTCGGACCCCTGCTGGATGAACTGTCGGCCCGTCGGGCACGTGCGGCGCGTGGCGGCCCCGATGCTGCTCGGGAGCGGCACCTGGAGCGCGGCAAGCTACTGCCTCGCGATCGCGTCGAAGCCCTGCTCGACGACGGCACGGCGTTCCTCGAGATCGCCCCGCTGGCGGCCGAGGACCTCTACGACGGGGATGCGCCCGCGGCTGGCGTCATCGCGGGCATCGGTCAGGTGAGTGGGCACCTGTGCGTGATCATCGCCAACGACGCGACCGTCAAGGGCGGCACCTACTACCCGTTGACGGTGAAGAAGCATCTGCGGGCGCAGGAGATTGCTCGCGACAACCTCCTGCCCTGCATCTATCTGGTCGACTCCGGCGGTGCCTTCCTGCCGATGCAGGACGACGTCTTCCCTGATCGCGATCACTTCGGCCGCATCTTCTACAACCAGGCGACGATGTCGGCGATGGGCATCCCGCAGATCGCCGCGGTACTGGGCTCCTGCACAGCAGGCGGGGCGTATGTGCCGGCCATGAGCGATGAGACCGTCATCGTCCGCGGGCAGGGGACGATCTTCCTCGGTGGCCCGCCCCTGGTGAAGGCGGCAACCGGCGAGATCGTCACGGCCGAGGAGCTTGGCGGGGGAGAGATGCACGCGCGCACGTCCGGCGTAGTGGACCACCTCGCCGACGATGATGCCCACGCGCTGCGGATCGTCCGAGAGATCGTCGCGACCCTGCCGCCGGCATCAGCAGAGGCCTGGGTGCGCACGGAGTCGCGTGAGCCCGGCCGACCCATCGAGGACCTGCTCGACATCGTGCCGGTCGATCCCCGCACGCCGTACGACGTACGAGACGTCATCACATGCCTGGTGGACGGGGGCGACTACACGGAGTTCAAGGCGGAGTACGGCACGACCCTGGTCACCGCCTTCGCGCGCCTGCACGGCCACCCCGTGGGCATCGTGGCCAACAACGGCATCCTCTTCTCGGAGTCTGCCCAAAAGGGTGCGCACTTCATCGAGCTCTGCGACCAGCGCGGCATCCCGCTCGTCTTCCTGCAGAACATCTCCGGCTTCATGGTGGGTCGCGACTACGAAGCGGGCGGCATCGCCAAACACGGCGCCAAGATGGTCACGGCCGTCGCCTGCGCGCGCGTGCCCAAGTTCACGGTGGTCATCGGCGGCTCCTTTGGTGCGGGCAACTACTCCATGTGCGGTCGGGCCTACTCCCCGCGCTTCCTATGGATGTGGCCCAATGCCCGTATCTCGGTCATGGGCGGCGAGCAGGCAGCTGCGGTGCTGTCGACCATCAGGCGAGACCAGGCCGAGACCCGTGGAGAGCAGTGGTCTGCCGAGGACGAGGTGGCGTTCGCTGCACCCATCCGCGAGCAGTACGAGTCTCAGGGCTCGCCGTACTACGCCACCGCGCGCCTGTGGGACGACGGAGTCATCGACCCGCGTGAGACGCGCCGTGTGCTCGGCCTCGCACTCGAGGCAGCCCGCCACGCGCCCCTCCCACCCGTCCGCTACGGCGTCTTCCGGATGTGAGCGATGTTTGATCGCGTGCTCGTGGCCAATCGAGGTGAGATCGCCGTGCGCATCCTGCGCACGCTCCACCGACTCGGGATCTCCTCCGTTGCCGTCTACAGCGACGCCGACGCCACGGCTCAGCACGTGGTGCGAGCCGACCGCGCCGTGCACCTCGGGCCCGCACCGGCACGCGAGAGCTATCTCGACATCGAGCGCGTGATTGCCGCTGCGCTCACGTCGGGGGCGCAGGCGGTGCACCCGGGCTATGGATTCCTCTCGGAGAATCCCGCCTTCGCCCTCGCCTGCGAGGAGGCGGGCCTCGTCTTCATCGGTCCCGGCCCCAAGATCATCGAGGCGATGGGCGACAAGATCGCCGCCAAGGAGGCTGCCGTGGCGGCCGGAGTGCCCGTCGTGCCGGGGCGCCACGACGCGCGGATGGACGATGCCGCGATCATCGCTGCTGTCGAGGAGGTGGGGCGGCCCGCGCTGCTCAAGCCGGCTGCCGGCGGCGGTGGCAAGGGCATGCGCGTGATCAGGCCGGGGGATGACGTGGCTACTGCGATTGCCAGTGCGAGGCGCGAATCACTCGCGTCCTTCGGCGACGATCGCCTGCTCGTCGAGAGGTTCGTCGAGACGCCGCGCCACATCGAGGTGCAGATCCTCGGCGACGCCTACGGTCATGTGATCCACCTCGGCGAGCGCGAGTGCTCGCTGCAGCGTCGACACCAGAAGGTCATCGAGGAGGCGCCGTCCGCATTCCTCGACGAGGCGACACGAGAGCAACTGTGCGACGCTGCCGTGCGCCTAGCGACCAGCGTCGGCTACGTCAATGCGGGCACGGTCGAGTTCGTCGTACCCTCGGCGCGACCCGCAGACTTCGCCTTCCTCGAGATGAACACTCGCCTGCAGGTGGAGCACCCCGTGACGGAGCAGGTGACCGGGCTGGACCTGGTCGAGCAGCAACTGCGCATCGCGGCGGGTGAGCCGCTGGCCATGACCCAGGTCGACATCGTGTTGAGCGGCCATGCCGTGGAGGCGCGGGTCTACGCCGAGGATCCGCAGCGCGGCTACCTGCCCACCGGTGGCGTCATCCGTTTGTGGCATGAGCCCGCCGACGTGCGCGTCGACTCGGGCGTGGCCACGGGAGATCGCATCACGTCCTACTACGACCCCATGCTGGCCAAGGTGATCGCCCACGCGTCCACTCGCGGGGAGGCCATCGCACGCCTTCAGGAGGCCCTGCGCGAGACCATCTGCCTGGGTGTCACCACCAATCTCGACGACCTCGCCGACCTGCTCGACGACGCGCGGGTGCGCAGCGGTGACATGGACACCGCTCTGCTCGATGACCGTCTGCCACGTGAGATTCCCCCCGGTGCGGACGTGATCGCCGCCGGTGCATCCGCGCTGCGCGCTCCCGCACGTGACGATCTCTGGCAAGCGGGGGACTGCTGGCGACTGGGCGAGGCTGCTCCGCAGCGCTGGGACGTGGCCGGGCATGACGTCGAGCTCGTGCCGCGCACTGGCGATGTCGAGGTGATTGTCGATGGAGTGCCGATCGAGCCGGCTGCGGTCGATGCGGTCGCATTCGACGGTGATCGCCTGTGGCTGCATGCCGACGGCCGGCACTATGGGCTCGAGGCCAGGCGTCCGCGCGATCGACGCCTGGCCCGCGCCAGCGATGCGCGTCTGGCGGGCCACTGGGTGGCGCGCAGCCCCATGCCCGGCACGGTCATTGCCGTGGGTGTCGCGGTGGGTGACACGGTCGATGAGGGCGCTCCGCTCGCCGTGGTCGAGGCCATGAAGATGGAGCACACGGTCCGCGCCCCGGGGCGTGGCACCGTGACCGCCGTCACGACCGCCGCCGGAGGGCGCGTGCCCCTGGACGCCGTGCTCGTGGAGTTGCAGTTGGAGGAGGTGTCATGACACTGCCCGTGGTCGTGCCCGACCCTGCCCTGCCTTCGCGCGTGACGATCTGGGAGGTCGGCCCCCGCGACGGCCTACAGAACGAGTCCATGGTCCTCGACACCGCCATCAAGGTGGAGTTCGTCGAGCGGTTGGTGCAGGCGGGGTTGGGAGTTGTCGAGGTCACGAGCTTCGTGCGCCCGGATCGCGTGCCCCAACTCGCTGACGCGAGCGAGGTGATGGCGGGCATCGCGCGCCGTGATGACGTGCGTTATCCCGTGCTCGTGCCCAATCTGCGCGGTCTTGAGTCGGCCATCGACGCCGGCGTCAGCGATATCGCCATCTTCGCAAGCGCCACCGAATCCTTCGCCCAGCGCAATCTCGGCCGCGGCTATGGCGCTCAGTGGGAGATGTTTGAGCCGGTGACCACTCGAGCCCGAGCGGAGGGGCTGCGCGTGCGCGGCTACCTCTCCATGTGCTTTGGCGATCCCTGGGAGGGTGCCGTGCCTGCCGAGCAGGTCGTCACCGCCGCGGTCCGCCTGCAGGAACTGGGCTGCGACGCGATCAGCCTGGGAGACACGATCGGCGTCGCCACCCCCGGCCAGGTGGGTGACCTCGTTCGACGGCTCGTCGCTGCCGGCGTGCCGCTGGATGCGATCGGCGTGCACTTCCACGACACCTACGGCCAAGCCCTCGCCAACACCCTGGCTGCTCTGCGCGAAGGTGTCACCACGGTCGATTCCTCGGCCGGAGGCCTCGGTGGCTGCCCCTACGCGCAGGCGGCCACGGGCAATCTCGCGACGGAAGATCTCGTCTACATGCTCGATGGCCTCGGCATCGAGCACGGCGTCGACCTCGCCGCACTCATCGACACCACCCACTGGCTCGAGGATCACCTCGGGCGGCCGAGCCCCTCGCGCGTCGTACGCGCACGCACCCCCCAGAAGGAGCAGTGATGGATCACCGTCTGCCCAGTGAATACGTCGACCTGCAGAAGTCGGTCGCGGCGTTCGCGCAGGATGTCATCGCGCCGGTCATCGGCGACCTCTACGAGGCTCACGCCTTCCCCTACGACATCGTGCGGCAGATGGGGGAGATGGGTCTCTTCGGCTTGCCCTTCCCGGAGGAGTACGGCGGGATGGGCGGCGACTACTTCGCACTGTGCCTCGCGCTGGAAGAGATCGCGCGCGTCGACTCCTCGGTCGCCATCACCCTCGAGGCTGCTGTGAGCCTGGGAGCCATGCCGATCTACCGCTTCGGCACGGAGGAGCAGAAGCGCGAGTGGCTTCCGCGGCTCGTGAGCGGCGAGGTGCTCGGTGCTTTTGGCCTCACCGAGCCCGGTGGCGGCACCGATGCGGGTGCCGCGCGCACGACAGCGCGACTCGACGGCGACGAGTGGGTCATCAATGGCACGAAGTCCTTCATCACCAACTCCGGCACCGACATCACCGGGTTCGTCGCCGTCCTCGCGATCACGGGGACCGACGACGCTGGCAAGAAGGAGCTCTCCACGATCCTCGTGCCGAGCGGTGCGCCTGGCTTCACGGTCTCGGCGCCGTATTCGAAGGTCGGGTGGAACTCCTCCGACACGCATGAGCTCGGATTCGTGGACTGCCGTGTGCCCGCGGCCAATCTGCTGGGCACCCGCGGCAAGGGATATGCGCAGTTCCTGCAGACTCTGGATGAGGGGCGCATCGCGATCGCGGCACTCTCGGTCGGTCTGGCGCAGGGCTGCATCGACGAGTCCGTGCGCTACCTCCATGAGCGGCACGCCTTCGGCAAGCCGCTGTCGGCGTACCAGGCACTGGACTTCATGGTGGCCGACATGGAGGTGCGCGCTCACACAGCGCGCCTGGCCTACTACGACGCGGGATCCCGCATGCTCGCCGGCGAGCCCTTCAAGCGTCAGGCGGCCATCGCCAAACTGCACGCGTCCAATGCCGCCGTCGAGAACGCGCGCTGGGCGACGCAGATCTACGGCGGCTACGGCTTCATGAACGAATACCCCGTCGCCCGGTTCTGGCGCGATAGCAAGGTGCTCGAGATCGGCGAGGGCACCAATGAGGTGCAGCGTATGCTCATCGCCCGCGAGCTGGGACTGGGTCGGTAGCGAGTTGGGAGTCGATATGGCGACGGTGCTCACCGAGGACCGCGGTCCGGTGCGGATCATCACACTTCACCGGCCCGAGCGACTCAACGCCATCACCGAGCAGCTCATCGCCGACCTCAATGCCGCCCTCGAGTCGGCGCACGCCGACCCCGGCGTGCGCGCCATCGTCCTCACCGGATCAGGCCGGGCATTCTGCGCGGGCGATGATCTGCATGAGTACGCCGACCAGGCCAGCACGCGCGAGGCGACTCAGGCCTACGTCGAGGAACTCCAGCAGGTCACGCGGCGCATCATGTTCGGCCGGGTGCCGGTGGTTGCCGCCGTGCGCGGGTGGGCGGTCGGTGGTGGCTTCGAGTGGGTGCTGGACTGCGACCTTGTGGTCGTCGGTGAGTCGGCGAGGGGGTTCTTCCCCGAAATGGGCCTCGGTCTCTTCGTTACCGGGGGCGTGACCGCGCTGCTGCCGCGGATCGTCGGCCTCTCGCGAGCACGTCAACTACTGCTGCTAGGGGAGCGCATTGACTCCGCCCAGATGCTGGAGTGGGGCATCGCGCACTGGCGCGTGGCCGACGATGCCGTGGTCGATGAGGCGGTCGCGGTGGCGCAGCGGCTGGCTGAGCTCTCCGAGCGTGCCGTTGCGGACCTGCGTCGGATCATGACGACCGTGTCGGTGGGTGACCTCGAGGCTGCGATGGCGGCCGAAACCGAGGCCACGGTGGCCGCGTTCGGGGATCCTGATGCTGCTCGCCGCGTGCGCGACGCGGCTCCCTAGCCCGGCCTACTTCAGCAAGCCGGCCTTGCGCAGCCCCGCCCAGGTGAGGGGCAGCAGGCCCGCGGCGAGCGCGATCTTGACGACATCGCCGATGAGGAACGGCGCCACGCCGAGCTGCAGCGCTGTCGCCCAGGTCACGTCGATGGCGTACTTCAGCCATGTGACGCCCACGGCGTAGATGACGAGATTGCCGAGCACCATGAGTCCGGCGGTGCGCCACACGGTCAGGGTGGCGCCGTGCTCGGCAATGCGGCCCACGATGCCTGCGGCGACGATGAAGCCGAGGATGTAGCCGAAGCTCGGCATAGCGAATCCGGAGGAACCCTCCGCGAACCACGGGACCCCGGCGATGCCGGCGACGGCGTAGAGGGACATGGCGAGGACGCCGCGAAGCGAGCCCAGCGCTGCGCCGGCGAGAAGGACGGCGAAGGTCTGAAGGGTCAGCGGCACGGGCGTGAAGGGCAGTGGGATCGCCACCTGGGCGGCGAGGCCCACGAAGGCGGCTCCGCCGAGGACGAGGATCGCCTGCCGAGCGAGGGAGCGCGCCCCCTCGGAGCGGTCGGTCCAGACGTCAGCGAGGACGGCGGGCTGGGCGACGGCCATGGGGTACCTCCGGGTGATGTGCTGCGCTACGGCGTGTCGTGACCCTATCCAATCCGCGCATCAGCCCGGGGGACGGTCTAGGGTGG
>JBMOIL010000081.1:0-11469 GCA_049317345.1 Candidatus Nanopelagicales bacterium | reverse complement strand
CTTCCTCAGCGCTATCGACCAGGCGCGCGCAGCGACGGCCTGAGGTTGCAGGGCCTCCACCCCCGGGAGTCGGGATAGCGCCGTCGGCGTGGCAGGATCACACCCATGCCGGAATCGAATCTCACAGCCACCCTGCACACCTCCATGGGCGACATCAACGTCATCCTCTTCCCCGACCAGGCACCCAAGACGGTCAAGAACTTCGTCGGGCTTGCCGAGGGCACCCAGGAGTGGACTGACCCGCAGGCGCGCACGAAGACGACCAAGCCGCTCTACGACGGCACGATCTTCCACCGCGTGATCCCTGGCTTCATGATCCAGGGCGGCGATCCGCTCGGCACCGGCACCGGCGGCCCCGGATATCGCTTTGCGGATGAGTTCAACCCCGAGCTGCAGTTCGACCGTCCCTACCTTCTCGCGATGGCGAACGCCGGCCCCAACACCAACGGCTCGCAGTTCTTCGTGACCGTGGCACCTACCTCGTGGCTCAACTTCAAGCACTCGATCTTCGGTGAGGTCGCCGACCAGCCGTCGCGCGACGTCGTGGACGCCATCGCCGCAGTGTCCACGGGAGCGCAGGACCGACCGGTGACGCCGGTCGAGATCACGGGCGTCACCGTCACGCGCGGGTGACCCAGCCTCCCGGCGTGCCTGCGAGTACGCCGCCCCCCGCACCGGGCTGCTATCGGCATCCGGAGCGGAGCACCTACATCCGTTGCACCCGCTGCGACAACCCCATCTGCCCTGAGTGCATGCGCTCAGCGTCGGTGGGATTCCAGTGCCCTGACTGCGTGGGAGAGGCCGCACGCACGGTGCGTCAGCCCGTCACAGTCGCGGGCGGCGGGGTCATCACCAAGCCCTACGTGACGTGGACCCTCATTGGCGTCACCGTCGCGGTCTTCCTGTGGCAGTTCGCTGCGGGGGTCGACGCGGTGGCCGAGGACTTCGGCATGTGGCCCTTCGGCATCACGCTCTATGGCGAGTGGTGGCGGCTCCTCACGGCGGCGTTCCTCCACGGCTCGTGGCTGCACATCGCTTTCAACATGTACGTCCTCTTCATGCTCGGACCAACGCTCGAGCGTGTGCTGGGCCACGTGCGCTTCACCGTGCTCTACGTCGTCGCCGCGCTCGGCGGCAGCGTCGCCTCATACGTCTTCTCCGACCCGCGCACGGTTTCAGTGGGCGCTTCCGGGGCGATTTTCGGACTCATGGGCGCCTACGTGGTCGCTGGCCGACGGCTGCGCTGGGACATCACGCAGGTGCTCATCCTGCTGGGCATCAACGTCGTCATCGGTTTCATCAGTCCCCAGGTCGACTGGCGCGCGCACTTCGGCGGCCTGGTCGTGGGTGCTTTGGTCGCGGCAGTCTTCGTTTGGACACCGCCGCCCTTCCGCTCCGTGCGCGGGCTGTGGCAGGCCCTGGGGGTGCTCGCGATCCTGGGCGCACTGGTCGTGGTGACGATGTGGCGTACGGGGCAACTGTGGACAATGCTGGCCCCGTTAGGCGTAGCCTGAAGGACTTATCCACAGGGTTTCCCCAATTGGGGAGAACTACAACTGTGTAATTGGCGGACATCGACCGCCCGGAACTCAGTGTCCGTCCCTCGGTACCCTGTGGGAAGTGCGATGCGGGCGAGGTGGCCCGCTCGATGCGATCGCGGGCCGAGGGGCTCGTGCGTGGAGGGAGACCCAGCGTGCCGGAGTCCAAGGGCCGTAAGCGCGACGACTACACCCCGCCGCCCGACAAGAACGATCGCAATCCGGTCAAGATCGGATCCGCTCCGTGGGTAGCACCCACGATGGTCACCCTCTTCGTCGTCGGCTTGCTGTGGATCGTCGTCTTCTACATCGCCGGTGCCGACATCCCCATCATGAACTCCATCGGTGGTGCCTACAACGCACTCGTCAACGTGCTCATCGGCTTCGCCTTCATCACCGCGGGCTTCATCGTCTCCACCAAGTGGCGCTAGCCGCGTCTTCGCGCACGGCGATCCCATGACGCGCATCCTCGTCATCGACAACTACGACTCGTTCGTCTTCAACCTGGTCCAGTACCTCGGCCAGCTAGGCGTCGAGGTCGACGTACGCCGCAACGACGAGGTCACCGTCGAGGACGCCCACGCCTACGACGGAATCCTGCTCTCACCCGGCCCCGGCATACCCGAGGACGCGGGCGTCTGCATGGATGTCGTGCGCGCATGCGCCGGCGAGGTCCCGATCCTGGGCGTGTGCCTAGGCCACCAGGCGATTGCAACCGTCTACGGCGGAGTGGTCGATCGCGCACCCGAGCTGCTGCACGGCAAGACGTCCCTTGTCGAGCATCGGGGAGAGGGCGTGCTGGCCGGGCTTCCCCAGCCCTTCACGGCGACGCGCTATCACTCTCTCGCCGTACGCCCGGACACTGTGCCCGACGTCCTCGAGGTGACGGCCACTACTGACAGCGGCGTCATCATGGCCCTGCGCCACCGTGAGCTCGCGGTGGAAGGGGTGCAGTTCCACCCGGAGTCCGTGCTCACCGAGGGTGGCCACCAGCTCCTCGCCAATTGGCTCGTCGTGTGCGGTGATGCCGATGCGCCACGTCGCGCCGCCGGTCTCGCCCCCGTCGTCGGCTGAGTACGCCCCCACCGCTCTCCGACAGCTCGTCGGGTCCGTCTCCTCCGCCCGCTTTTCGCCAGTTATGGCGACTTCCTTACGCGGAGAAGTCGCGACAACTGGCGAAAAGTCTCCGGTCTGGCAATCTCCACAAAACATCGATTCCGTCTCCATCCCCAGACGAGCCCACCCTCGCCGCGGCCAGCGCTCTGGCGGTGAAGGTGAGGCATGCCCAGACGAGAGAACCATCAGGCTGCCGCCGCGGTGCGCCAGCACTTTGGTGCCCAGGCCTTCACGACCGACTTGGCCACAACCGCGGGAGTGAGCCATTCCTCGCTCATCACCGCGACCCGTGCCGGGGCGATCCGACGTGAGAGGCGTGGCATCTACTCCAGTGGTGATGACGAGTATGCCCTCGCGAGGCATCTCATCGAGGACCTGGCAGGCCGCGGGATCCGCGCCGCGATCGGAGGTCGCTCCGCAGCGGACCTCTGGGGAGTTCCGGTCTTCGGCCATCAAGGAGCCCTGCCCCCAGCGTCCCTCACTTTGATCGTCGCCCACGGAGCAGGAGTGCGACAGGGCACTCGAAGTGGACTTCGGATCAGGGTCGGGGATCTGTCGGAGGAGCACATCATCCACGTCGACCCTCTGATCAGGTGCCCGTCCGATTCCGGAGTAGCCGTCACTACGCCCTTGAGGACTGGCATGGACGTTGTCAGAGACGTGGGCAGATCGCGTGCGTCAGCTCTGGTCCCCCTCTGCGGCGCCCTGCGGGCCCACATCCGCCTCCACATCGTCTCGGACGATGCCCCGGAGGCGGCAGTCACGGAAGCCGCGCGCTCCCGTGTTCTCCGAGACGCACTGTTGGCGCAGCTCCGCTGCACGGCCCAAGTGGTCAATGCTCACGGCATGAAGTGGTTCTACGACGTGCTTCCTGACACTGAACCGCTCGTGGAGACAGCCCTAGAAGCCATCGCCTGGGCGGCACTCACCCATGCGCGTGTGCCGAGACCACGCCCCCAGGAATGGCTCCACGGGGCAAGCGGCCGACGGTATCGGGCCGACTTCCTCATTGGAGACCGCGTCATCCTCGAGGCAGACGGCGCCGTGAAGTACGCCGATCAGACTCTCTGGCAGGAGAAGCAACGGCAGTCGGACCTCGAAGCCGCGGGCTACTGGGTGGTGCGCTGCACGTGGGAAGAACTCATTCATCGCCCTCACGACGTCATTGAACGCATCACCCGCGCGCTCAGTCGCTGCAGTTAGTGGAGCGGCCCAACTTTTCGCCAGTTATCGCGACTTCGGCGTGTAAGGAAGTCGCGATAACTGGCGAAAAGTGGATAAAGGGGGGTGTTGGCTAAGCGGGGGACGCGGTCGGCGGAGGAGTGGGCTCGGGCGTAGGAGTCGGCTCCGGGGTCGGAGTGGGCTCGGGCGTTGGCGATGGCGGTGCGATCGCGACGACCAGCGTGACGACGGCACCCTTCTCGGCGTTGGTCCCGGCGGGCGGATCCTGCTCGAGGACCACGCCCTGAGGCACTGTCTCGGACTCCTGGTAGACGACATTGGCCTGGAAACCTGCGGCCGAGAGCGCCCCGCGGGCGACTTCTTCGGTCTGGCCGACCACGGACGGCACCGCCTGGCGGCCGGTCGACACGACGATGTCGATCTTGCTGCCCACATCGACGGCCGAACCCTCGAGAGGCGACTGGGAGAGCACGTAGCCTGCGGGTTGGGCAGCGTCCTGCTCCGTGACCTTGCCGAGCGCGAGCTTGGCGTCCGCCAATGCGGTCTCGGCGTCCTCGACACTCGTCAGCCCCACAAGCGGTGGAACGGTCGTCTTCTCCTTGCCGGCGCTGATCGTGACGTTGACGGCCTGCCCCTCCTCGAGTTGCTCCCCGGGGGTGGGCTGTTGGCCGATGATCGTGTCGACGGGCTTGCCGGACACCTCGGGCGTCTGCGAGCCGAGCACGAGGCCCTGGCGTTCGAGCACGGACTGCGCCTGTGCGACCGACAGGCCCGTGAGGTCCGGCACAGCCACGGTGTTGGCCGATGACCTGTTGAGGAAGAGGGTCGCGCCAAGGATGACAATGCCGATGAGGGCGAGTACGCCAATCGTCATGGCGGCGACGAAGCCTGCCCCGCGCTGAGCCCGCCGGCCTCGCACGGGCTCGGTATCGATCGCGTAGACCTCGGTCGGCTGTACGACGTCGAGGCGCTGGGTGGCATCCGACACGACCATGGGCACCGCTGCGGTCATCTGGGCGGACACCGGTGCACCCATCGCCGCGCGCTCAACGTCGGCGCGGAAGTCGGCGGCCGTCTGGTAGCGATCGTCCGGGCTCTTGGCGAGCGAGCGCATGACGACGCCATCGACATCACGCGGGATCTCGGGGTCCACCTGCGAGGGAGGCACCGCCTGCTCACTCACATGCTGGTAGGCGATGGACACGGGGGAGTCGCCGGTGAAGGGTGGCTTGCCGGTGAGCAGCTCGTAGAGCAGGACGCCGGAGGAGTAAATGTCACTGCGAGCATCCACGATCTCGCCGCGTGCCTGCTCGGGCGAGAGGTACTGCGCCGTGCCCATGACCGTTTGCGCGGAGGTCATGGTGTGCCCGGAGTCGTTGATCGCCCGGGCGATGCCGAAGTCCATCACCTTGACGTCACCGGTGCGGGTGAGCATGACGTTGGCAGGCTTGATGTCGCGGTGGATGATGCCGTGACGGTGTGCGTAGTCGAGTGCGCTCAGGGTGCCCGCGGTGATCTCAAGGGAGCGTTCGGGCAGCAGTCGACGCCCGCTCGACAGGATCTGGCGGAGCGTCATGCCATCGACGTACTCCATGACGATGTAGGGGACGACCGTCGACTCGGTGCCATCAATGAGGATGTCTTCGCCCGTGTCGTAGACCGCGACGATGTTGGGGTGATTCAGGGAAGCCGCCGATTGCGCCTCGCGCCGGAAGCGGGCCTGGAACGCGGGATCACGGGCGAGATCGGGGCGCAGGATCTTGATGGCCACTCGCCGCCCCAGCCGGGTGTCGCGTGCCTCCCACACCTCGGCCATGCCGCCCCGGCCAATGACCCCTACGAGTTCGTAGCGGTCGCCGAGGGTGCGGCCCACGCCGGGGTCCTGCGTCACGCCTGCCTCCCAGATTGCCTGTGCATTGACGTCCCAGTGTCGCAGCGAGTTCCCCCGGAAGCCCGGATGAGGGCCTCGGTCACCGCAGCGCCGCCTCGATCACGGCGCGGGCGATGGGGCCGGCGAGGGCGCCACCGCTGAGCTCGGTCTGGCCACCGTCCTCCACGACGACGGCGACAGCGATGCTGGGATTGGTGGCGGGCGCCATGGCGACCATCCACGAGATCGGCTGGTCGCCGTCACGGCCCGTCTGCGCGGTGCCGGTCTTGGCTCCCACCAAGACAGGGTTGCCCGCGCCGTCGACGATGCCCTGCAGTACGCCGGCCGTGCCCTCTTCGACGACCGCCACCATCATCTGCTGCATCTGTGCAGCGTCCTCGGGAGACAGCGCCGTGCGGAAGATCGTCGGATCGGCCGTACGCAGAATCGTGAGATCCGGTGCGCGGATCTCCTGGACCAGGTAGGGCTCCATGACAACACCGTTGTTGCCGATACCCGCGACGACCATGGCCATCTGCATCGCGGTCGCGCGCACATCGAATTGCCCGATGGCGCTGATTGCCGTTTGTGGCTCGTCGGGATTCTCTGGGAAGCGCGACGTAGCCGCGCGAAGGGGTATCTCGAACTTGTAGTCGAAGCCAAAGAGCTCAGATTGCTCGCGTAGGGCGTCGGCGCCGAGCTCGTTGCCGAGCCATGCGAAGGCGGTGTTGCATGAGACGGCAAGTGCCTGCTCGAGAGTGATCTCTCCTCCGGGCGCGCACTCCTCGCCCGTCCAATTGCGCAGCGTGCGCTCGGACAGTGGCAGGTCGTACTCCGCAGGACCGGGAAGCACGGAGTCCATCGTGAATCGGCCAGACGACAGCGCAGCTGCCGCGGTCACGAGCTTGAACGTCGACCCGGGGGGATTGAGGGCGACGATCGGTCGGTTGATGAGGGGCTGATCGGGATCGTTGAGCAATTCCTCGTAGTAGTCGCGAATCGCGGCAGGGTCGTGCGACGACAGGATGTTGGGATCGAATGATGGCGACTGCACCTGGGCGAGGACGCGTCCCGTCGATGGCTCGATGGCAAAGACGGCGCCCCGGGTGCCACCCATCGCGGCCCATGCGGCGGCTTGCGCCGCCGGATCGATCGTCGTCGTCACTGCACCGCCCCGAGGCTGTGCCCCCGCGATGAGCTGTTGCAGCCGATCAACGAAGAAGAGATCGGAAGAGCCGGAGAGCACGCCGTTTTCTGTGCGCTCAAGTCCGGTGGCGCCGTAGACCAGCGAATAGAACCCGGTGACCGAGGCGTACTGCTCTCCCTCGGGGTAGACGCGCAGCCACTTGAGTGATCCGCGTGTCTCCTCGGACAGGGCCACAGCCTCGGGACCGGTGAGAATCGGGCCACGCTGGCGGCCGTATTCGTCCAGGATCACGCGCTGGTTGTCAGCGCGCGCCCGGTAGTCGTCGCTACGGAAGACCTGGATGAGCGTGATGTTGACCATGAGTGCCACGAGAAGGATCGCGAGCACCAGGCTGATGCGTCGGATGGCCCGAGTCATCGGCGCACCACCTGGGTGGCGACCGCATCAGCTGCGGGTGGGGACGGGGCAGGGCGACGCGCTCGGTTGGAGATAACGAGGAGGATCGCGATGATCACCCAGTTGGCGACGAGTGATGATCCGCCGTAGGAGAGGAAGGGCGTGGTGAGACCGGTCAGCGGAATCAGCCGGGTGACGCCACCCACGATGACGAAGATCTGCAGGGCCAGAGTGATGGACAGGCCGGCCGCAAGGAGTTGGCCAAAAGGATCGCGTACGGCGACCGCGGTGCGCAGGCCCCTCTCGACAAGCACGGCGTAGAGAAGCAGGATGCCGATCGCTCCGGTGAGCCCGAGTTCCTCTCCGAGGCCCGCCAGGATGAAGTCGGTGTTGGCGAAGGGCACGAGCTCGGGATAGCCGCGGCCGAGTCCGGTGCCGAAGAGTCCACCGTTGGCGAATCCGTAGAGCGACTGCACGATCTGGTAGCCGCCCGTGTCGGAGTAGGCGAAGGGATCGAGCCAGATCTGCACGCGCGTGCGCACGTGGCCGAAGAGCATGTAGGCGATGACGGCCCCTGCGGCGAAGAGGATCCCGCCGAGCACGAGCCAGGACCACCGCTGCGTCGCGATGTAGAGCATGGCGACGAAGAGGCCGAAGAAGAGCAGGGAAGTGCCGAGGTCACGCTCGAAGACGAGCACCCCGAGCGAGACGGCCCAGACGATGAGGATGGGGCCGAGGTCGCGGGCACGCGGCAGGGGTACGCCGAGCACCTTGGTGCGCACTAGGGCGAGGGAGTCACGCGTCACGACGAGGTATCCCGCGAAGAAAATCGTGAGCAGGATCTTGGCGACCTCGGCGGGCTGGAAGGTGAATCCGGCGACGCGCACCCACAGGGTCGCCCCATTGACGGTCGCACCGATGACGGGCGCCAGCGGCAGGAGCAGCAGGATCACGCCGACGAGCCCGCAGGTGTAGGTGTATCGCTGCAGGACCCGGTGGTCGCGCAGGACGAGCAGCACGATCACAAAGAGCAGGACGGCGACCGCGTACCACGTGAGCTGGTTGTAGACGTCGGGTGCGGGGATCGGGTTGTCGTTGCGCTCGGCCCGCTGCACGGCGGCGACGTCAAGCCGGTAGATCATCACGAGACCCAAGATGGTGAGCAGGGTCGCGATGGGCAGGAGGAAGGGATCGGAGTAGGGCACGCGCCAGCGCACGATGATGTGGGCGATGAGTGCCAGCACGCCGACTACCGCCGCGGTGATCCAGAACCGCGAGTGCAGGCCTTCTCCGGTGGACCATGCCACCTGCTGCGTGCCGAGCACACCGAGACCCCAGGCGAGGATGAGGAGCACGAGCTCGAGATTGCGCCGGGTGCGCTGACGGGGTGCAGCCTCTACGGGGGCGGTCATGGTGCCGCCGAGGGTGCGGGTGCCGGCGCAGGAGTCGGCGTGGGAATCGGCGGGCAGTACGCCGGACGGGGAAGCGACACGCATGCACGGTCGCGCAGGCCCGCGACGATGGCGTCGGCACCGCCACGGCCCTGTGCGGAGATGCCATTCGTGACCAGGCCTGACTCCAGGGGCGGCAGGTCGACCACGGGGATGTCGGTGACGGTGACGAGTGTGGACAGCGAGGGGAAGGTGCTCACGCCCTGGTAGACGGCGACCGACCCGTTGCTTGTGCCGACGTACCACTGGGATCTCACCCAGGCGCTGCCGATGAGCGCGACCGCGAGGACACCGATGAGTATCGCCGCCCCGATGCCAAGCCCCCAGGTGATGATGCGGCGTCGTGGCGACCAGGGCTGCGACACGGAGCGCGGCGCGGCGGCGTCCACCATGGGCAGTTCAGAGGTCGGCGGACCACCGTCGATCACCGGCGGCAGGTCAGGTGCGTTGGGGTCGACCTGGGCATCGTCGGGGAAGTGCACGCGGGGTAGGCGTGCGCGCACGCGTGGCTCGCCCGCAGCCCCGACGACCACGGGCAGAGCGGTCGCATCCTTGCCCTCGATGACATGTGCCACCACGACGGTGACGTTGTCCGGGGCTCCCCTTGAGAGCGCGAGATCGACGAGTTCGGTGACGCACACGGTCGGTTCACGTGAGCCGAGGATGCGTGCGATCTCGTCTCCGGAGACGACCCCGTGCAAGCCGTCGCTGGCGAGCAGGTAGCGATCGCCCAGGCGCGCCTCGCGCACGGAGAGGTCGGGCTCCGCCACTTGGACTCCGTCGAGCGCGCGCATGAGGAGGTTGCGACGCGGATGGGTGGACGCTTCCTCCTCGGTGATGCGACCAGCGTCGACGAGCGTTTGGACGTAGGTGTGGTCATGGGTGATCTGGCTGAGGTCGCCCTCGCGTAGGAGGTAGGCGCGGGAATCACCCACGTGGACGATCGCGATTCGCGCGCCGTCTCCGTCTGCGAGCCAGTAGAGCCCCGTCACGGTCGTGCCCATCCCGGCGAGGTCGGGGCTGTCCGCGACGACGAGTCCGATGGTGGAGCCCGCACTCTCCACCGCTTCCGCAAGGCGTGTGAGCGCCTCGCCCTGGCCGAGATTGGCGTCGGCGATCTGCGCCAGCGTGGCGACAGCGGTGGCGCTGGCCAGTTCGCCGCCGGCATGGCCGCCCATGCCGTCAGCGACGATGAGCAATCGCGGCGCGGCATACCCGGAGTCCTCGTTGCTTTGGCGCACCTGACCGACATCGGAGCGTGCGGCGTAGCGGAGTGCGAGCGCCATGGTCACCTCTGCAATTGCAGGGTCGTGCGCCCGATCCGCAGCGGTACGCCGGGCGGCAGGACGGTCGGCGAGGTGATGCGCGTGCGGTCGATCCAGGTACCGTTAGTCGAGCCGAGATCCTCGACGATCCAGCCGTCATCGCTGGGATATACGCGAGCGTGGCGGCTCGAGGCGTAGTCGTCGTCGATGACGAGGGTGGAGTCAGGGGCCCGACCGAGGGTCACCTGTGCGGTGCCGAGCGGGATCACTGTCTGCGCGAGGGGACCCTCCGTGACGACGAGCGACGGTCCCGCCTTCCCCTGCTTGGACGCCTTGGACTGCTTCGCGGGCTTCGGTGGCTTGGGTGCCTTGGCCGGCTTGGGGGGTCGAGCGCTGGCCCGGGTGGCAGCGGGCCGGGCCTCGCGCGGCTGCATGAGGTCCCGGCGCAGGGCAATGACCGTGATGATGATGAAGAGCCAGAGCGCGCCGAGGAACGCCAGCCTCAGCAGCGTGAGGGCGAACTCGGTCATGCTGCTCAGCCCGTCCGGTAGGTGATCGCGGTCGTGCCAATGAGGATGACGGAGCCATCGACTAGGGCAGCCTGGCCCACTCGGGTGCCGTCGATCATGGTGCCGTTGGTCGAACCCAGGTCGCGTCCGATGGCAGGTGTGCCGAGGACAACCTCGCAGTGACTGCGCGAGACGCCGGGGTCCTCGATGCGAATGTCAGCCTCGTTGCCGCGTCCCAGTCGGGTCACGGCGCGCACCAGTGGGTACGCCGTGCCGCCGATCTCGAGATAAGGCTGCCCCGGCAGTGCTTCGGAGATGGCGGCGGAGACGACGGCCGCGCGCGCCTCGGAGTGGACGCGGAAGATGCCGGTGTCGAGGTCGTCATCGAGTGCGAGGCGCACCTCGGCGGGGCCGAGCAGGGAGTAGCCCTGCTCGTCGGCGTACTCCGTGACGACCGTGGCGAGCTCGCCCTGGAGGGCGTCGCGGTAGACGCTCAGCCGCTCGTCGTCGTGCGAGGACAGGTCGATGGTGAAGACGTTGGGGGTCACGGTGCGCCCGCGGGCGACGATGGCTGCCCGGTCGTCCATCTCCTTCTGGAGAGCGGCGGCGAGCTCGACCGGCTGGACCTCGGACTTGAAGGCCTTGGCGAAGGCGCCGTTGACGATGCGGTCGAGGCGGTCTTCGAAGCGATCTAGGAGGCCCACCCCGGAATCGTACGGCTCCGGCTAGCGCGAACCCCAGAAGCGGGGGATGAAGCTGCTCACGTGGTCGGCGTAGTCGAACCAGGCCACTCCGTGCTTCTCGGCCAGGAGGCGGTCCTCCCAGAAGGCCTTGGAGTAGAAGAAGGCGATGAGGACCACCCAGAGGATGACCTGCCAGATGGACCCCACAGCAAGGGTGAAGCCCAGTGCCGCCACGAGGATGCCGGAGTAGATCGGATGGCGGACCCGGGAGTAGATGCCACCCGTGCGCAGGGCAGCGCTCTGCTGAGGCAC
>JBMOIL010000080.1:0-11613 GCA_049317345.1 Candidatus Nanopelagicales bacterium | reverse complement strand
TTCAAGGCGCGACCCAGCCCGTTCTACGTGCTCGACGAGGTCGAGGCCGCGCTCGACGATGTCAATCTGGGCCGGCTCATCGATGCGATCGATGAGCTGCGCACGGCGTCGCAGTTGCTCGTCGTGACCCACCAGAAGCGCACCATGGAGATCGCTGATGCGCTCTACGGCGTGTCTATGCGCGGTGACGGCGTGACCCAGGTGGTCGGCCAGCGTCTGCGCGACCGCGATCCCGTCTCTGCCTGACCCCCTGAGAGGATCGGGCCGTGGATTCCCTTGGCCTCATCATTGCCGTTGCGGTTGCCCTGCTGGTCCTCGTGGGCGTGGCCGTTGCCCTCGTGCGCCGCCGGCCGTCCCGTCCTGCGCCCCCGCGTCCCGGCATCGACTACGCGCCCGGGGTGGGCGACGACGACACAGTGCCGCGCGACACCATCCGCCGCCCCATCGAGGAGGCGGTGCCCGCCGAGGCCCTTGGCGCCAGCACGACGCAGGAACTCGACGGGATCGAGGCGGATCTCGAGGAGATCGACCTCGATGAACTGAGCATTGCCGAGCTGGGAATCGAGCAGCCCGAGCCGGCGGCAGGTCGACTCACGCGACTGCGGCGCCGACTTGCGCGGTCCCAGTCCACGCTCGGCCGCGGGTTGCTCGCGCTCATGTCTCGCGACACCGTGGACGCCGCCACCTGGGATGAGGTCGAGGAGACGCTGCTCTCGGCCGACCTGGGAGTCGCTGCATCGACCGACCTGATGGAGCGCCTGCGTGCGCGTGTGCTCGCCGAGAGCCCCTCCTCGCCGGAGGCGGTGCGCGCCCTGCTGCGCGAGGAACTCATCGCCCTCGTCGACCCCACGATGGATCGCAGCATTCGGACCACGCGCGAGGGTGAGGGCCCGGCCGTGCTGCTGGTCGTGGGTGTCAATGGCACGGGAAAGACGACGACCACCGGCAAGCTCGGGCGCCTGCTCGTGGCTGAAGGTCGGACGGTCGTGCTCGGTGCAGCCGATACCTTCCGAGCCGCTGCGGCCGATCAGTTGCAGACGTGGGGTGACCGCGTGGGTGCTGCCGTCGTGCGCGGACCGGAGGGAGGCGATCCTGCTGCCGTGGCTTTCGACGCGGTGCGCATTGGCGCCGAGGCCGACGTGGACACCGTCGTCATCGACACCGCAGGGCGTCTGCACACCAAGGTCGGTCTGATGGACGAGCTCGGCAAGGTCAAGCGCGTCATCGAGAAGCAGGGCCCCGTGGACGAGGTCCTGCTCGTGCTCGACGCGACGACCGGGCAGAACGGCCTCACCCAGGCCAAGGTCTTTTCCGAGGTCGTCGATGTCACCGGGATCGTGCTCACGAAGCTCGACGGCACAGCCAAGGGCGGCATCGTGGTCGCCGTGCAGCGCGAACTCGGCGTACCCGTCAAGCTCGTGGGCCTGGGCGAGGGTCCGGATGATCTGGCCCCCTTCGACCCCGCGGAATTCGTCGACGCTCTCCTCGAGGAGTAGGCGCTCCGTCACATGCCCGAAACATCCGGGCCTGGAAAGTCACCGGACCGTAACCCGGGGAGGCATCCCGGGTAACGGTCGTGGGATTTGCTCACGCGCAGTCGAACCACTCAGGGACGCGACGCGAGGAGTGTGATGCATGGAATCCGCGCTCAATACCGGTGATACCGCCTGGATGCTCATGGCTGCAGCGATGGTGCTGCTCATGATCCCCGGCTTGGCTTTCTTCTACGGCGGCATGGTCCGGGTGAAGTCAGTGCTCAACATGATGATGATGATCATGGGAGCGCTCTTCATCGTGGGCATCCTGTGGATGCTTTTCGGGTACTCCATGGCATTTGGGGCGTCGTATGGCCAGGCTGGTCTGCTTGGCAACGTCACGGAGTACTTCGGCCTCGAGGGGCTGATGGCTGATGATCCCGAGGCGAGCGTGCCCGCGATGATCTTCGTCGCCTTCCAGGCGATGTTCGCCTGTCTCACCGTGGGCTTGATCGCGGGTGCCATCGCCGATCGCACGAAGTTCGATGCGTGGCTTGTCTTCGCCGCCATCTGGGCCACACTCGTCTACTTCCCCGTGGCGCACTGGGTCTTCAATCTCGACCCCGAGAACGGCGGGTGGATCGCCAAGCTCGGCGTCATCGACTTCGCCGGGGGCACGGCGGTCCACATCAACGCGGGCATCGCAGCCCTCGCGCTCGCTGTCCTACTGGGGGCCCGTCTCGGCTGGCCGCGCACGCCGATGAAGCCCCACAACCTCACCCTGGTGATGATCGGTGCGGCGCTGCTGTGGTTCGGATGGTTCGGGTTCAATGCGGGCTCGCAGGTCGCGGCCGACAACACCTCGGCTGTTGTCTTCCTCAACACCTTCGTCGCCACCTGCGCCGCGGGAATCGGCTGGCTGGTCACGGAGAGGATCCGCGACGGGCACGCGACATCTCTCGGCGCGGCGTCCGGGATCGTGGCAGGCCTCGTGGCCATCACCCCGGCCTGTAGCGCGGTGAGCCCGCTGGGCGCATCGATCATCGGGCTCATCGCAGGCGTGCTCTGTGCCCTCGCGGTGGGCCTGAAGTACAAGCTCAAGTACGACGACTCCCTGGACGTCGTCGGCGTCCATCTCGTCGGCGGCCTGGTGGGGACCCTGCTCATCGGCTTCCTCGCCACCGAGGCGGCGCCGGCGGGGGTCAACGGCCTCCTCTACGGAGGGGGAGCGGAGCAACTGGGCAAGCAGGCCATCGGAGCCTTCGCCGTGCTCTTCTACTCACTCATCCTCACGTTCATCATCGGCTACCTCATCAAGGTGACGATGGGCTTCCGGGTGAGCGAGGACGTCGAGGTCGGCGGGGTGGACCTCGAAGAGCATGCAGAGTCGGCATACGAGCTCGGCGATTCGGGAGGTGGCGGGGTCTTCGCGGGCATCGGCCACCGTGCGCACGGAGGGGAGCAGTAGATGAAACTCGTCACCGCAATCATCAAGCCGTTCAAGCTCGAGGATGTGAAGGCAGCCCTCGAGGGCAAGGGAATCCAAGGCATGACCGTGAGTGAAGCGAGTGGCTTCGGTCGTCAGCGCGGGCACACCGAGGTGTACCGCGGTGCGGAGTACACGGTGGACCTCGTGCCCAAGGTGCGAGTCGAAGTGGTCGTTGACGACGCGGATGCCGGTGGCGTGGTCGAGGCGATCGTCGCGGCAGCGCAGACGGGCAAGATCGGCGACGGCAAGGTCTGGGTCGTCCCCGTCGAGTCGGTCGTGCGCGTGCGCACCGGAGAGAGCGGGCCGGACGCCCTCTGATGAGCGACGCCGGCATGGGCAGCGGGCCGGCGGACGGGGCAGCGGCCCTGTCCGCCGACCCTTCGGCGTACCGCGAGGCGCGCCGCGAGCTGCTCAGCCGTCCCGTGACGGCCCGTGCGCCAAGACGCCTCGCTCTCTCGTCGCTCACGGACGCCTGGCTCGCCGAAGTCTTTGCCTCCAGCGGGGCGGCTGATCTCGGCGCCTGCCTGATTGCTGTTGGCGGATACGGGCGTGGTTCCCTGACCGCGGGCAGCGACCTCGACCTGCTGCTCGTCGTCCCCGACCGCGTGAGCCCGACAGGGGCGGCTTCGCCGACCCGCCGGGCCGACACGGGCGACCCCGGCGTCGCGGCGGTGGTCGACCGGCTGTGGTACCCGGTGTGGGACACCGGTGTGCGGGTCGATCACAGCGTGCGCACGCCGGCGGAGGTGCGCCGCGCCGCTACGCGGGACGTCCGGGTCATCCTCGGCCTGCTCGATGCGCGACCCATCGCGGGAGAGATCGCGCTCGGTGAGCAGGTAGCGAGTGGCATCCTGGCCGATTGGCGCGCGCTTGCCCGGACGCGTCTGGGCGAGGTTCGGACATCCGTTGTCGAGCGGCGCGCACGCCACGGCGATGCTGCCCACCTCCTCGAACCCGACCTCAAGGAGTCCTACGGCGGGCTCCGCGACGCGGGCATCCTCGATGCCGTCGCGGCATCCTGGGTGACGGACGTGCCACGCGAGGGACTTGCCGACTTCCGGGACCTGCTCCTCAACGTGCGCGATGCACTGCATGACTGCGCCCTGTCCGACGATCGGCGCCCCTCCGACATCCTGCGCACCCAGGACCAGGACGACGTCGCTCACCGACTCGGTCTGGGCGGACGCGATGCCCTACTGCGAGACCTCGGCGAAGCTGCGCGTGCTATCGCCTACGCGTCCGACACCATGTGGCACCGCATCTCGCGGCTGGAACGTGGTCGTTTCGACCGTCCGGTCCGCCGGCGCCTGCGTCGCCCGGGACCGGAGCGTGTGCCCCTGGGAGAAGGCGTCGTCGTGCACGACGGAGAAGTGGCGCTCGCTGCCGATGCGCGTCCTGACCGCGACCCCGTGCTCGTGCTGCGTGTCGCTGCGGCAGCCGCCCAGGCGGGGCTCCCGCTCGCACCCGGGGCGGTGGCGCGGCTTGCTCGCGAGTCGGCGCCACTTCCCGCGCCGTGGCCCGCGGAAGCCCGCGACGCACTCGTCTCGCTGTTGGGCTCGGGGCCGGGGCTCGTGCCGGTGTGGGAAGCGCTCGACCAGCAGGGACTCATCGTGCGGCTCTTTCCCGAGTGGGCTGCTGTGCGGTCGGCACCGCAGGGAAGCCCCGTGCATCTCTATCGCGTGGACCGGCATCTCGTGGAGGCGGCGGCCCAGTCGGCGGATCACCTGCGTGAGGTGAGTCGCCCGGACCTCCTCCTCGTGGGCGCGCTCCTGCACGACATCGGCAAGGCGCGGCCGGGCGATCACAGCGAGGTGGGTGCTGATCTCACCGAGGTGATAGCCGAGCGCATGGGCTACGGCGATGCCGACCGCGCGGTGCTCATCTCGCTGGTGCTGCACCACCTGCTGCTGCCCGAAGCGGCCACGCGCCGTGACCTCGACGACCCCCTCACCGCCGAGCGCGTCGCCA
This sequence comes from Candidatus Nanopelagicales bacterium, assembly GCA_049317345.1. Taxonomy (GTDB): domain Bacteria; phylum Actinomycetota; class Actinomycetes; order S36-B12; family S36-B12; genus Mxb001. The sequence goes on along the minus strand of JBMOIL010000080.1, from coordinate 6,681 downwards.
CCGCCGTTGGCACGGTGGAGACCCTGGACCTGCTGCGTGCGCTCACGTACGCCGACGCAGCAGCGACGGGCCCCGGCGCATGGAGCGACTGGAAGGCGTCACTGGTCGACGACCTCGTAGCCCGCACACGCGCCCGTCTCGCGGGCGCCGTGGCCCCGGCGCCGCCGATGATCGCCGAACGCCACCCGCATCTGCTTGCCGGCGACGGCGTGGAGGTCATCCTCGAGCGAGGAGTGCCCGCGTCGCGAGTCATCGTGGCGGCGCCGGATCGCTCGGGACTGCTCGGTGCCATCGCCGGCGTTCTCGCCGTACACCGCCTCGAGGTCAAGGCGGCCGACACCGAGACTGTCGGTGACCGGGCGCTCACGGTCTGGACGGTGGTGCCGTTCTTCGGTGAGTTCCCTGCGCTCGACCTCGTGCGCTCCGATATCCTGCGGGCTCTGGAGGGCGAGATCGACGTGCGACAGCGCCTGGCTCACCGTCGCCAGGGCACGGCCGGGCCCCCTCCACGAGTCGAGTTCGTGCCCGGTGCGGCCAGCGATGCCGACGTCCTCGAAGTGCGCGCCCACGATGAGCCCGCGCTGCTGCATCGGATCGGCGCGGCGATCAGCGAGGCGGGCGCGACCATCACGGCCGCGCGGATCGAGACGCTCGGCTCGGAGGCGGTCGACGTCTTCTACCTGCGCCGCTCCGCGGGAGGGCGATTGCCCGCGACTGATCGCGCGCGGATCATCGGCGCCGTGCTCGAGCGACTCCAGCATGGCCCGGACGAGGACCTGGCCCGCACAATCTAGGCTGGGGCGACGCCCGGCCCGCCGGGCCAGCTCGACAGGGGCGGCTCTGCCGGCCCGCCGGGCCCCAACGATCAGGAGTTGCCGCGTTGTTCGCCTCGTTGTCCGACCGCTTGTCGGCCACCTTCCGCAATCTGCGGGGGAAGGGCCGCCTCTCCGAGGCCGACATCGACGAGACCGTCCGCGAGATCCGGATCGCCCTGCTTGATGCCGACGTGGCACTACCCGTCGTCCGCGACTTCTGCGCCCGCATCAAGGAACGCGCGCTGTCCGCCGAGGTCTCCGGTGCGCTCAATCCGGCGCAGCAGGTCGTCAAGATCGTCCACGAGCAACTGGTCGAGATCCTCGGCGGCGAGACCCGTCGGCTCCGATTCGCCAAGCAGCCCCCCACCGTCATCCTCCTCGCGGGACTCCAGGGTGCGGGCAAGACCACGCTCGCGGGCAAGCTCGCCGCCTACCTGAAGTCGCAGTCGCACACGCCACTCCTCGTCGCGGCTGACCTGCAGCGACCCAACGCCGTCGACCAGTTGCGCATCGTCGGTGAGCGCGCCGGTGTGCCTGTCTTCGCACCCGAGCCGGGCAACGGCACCGGCGACCCGGTCCAGGTGGCGCGCGACTCCGTCTCCTACGCCGAAGTGCACCTCAACGACATCGTGATCGTGGATACCGCGGGACGACTCGCGATCGATGCCGAGCTGATGGACCAGCTCAAGCGCGTGCGGGATGCAGTCGATCCCGATGAGACGCTGCTCGTCGTCGACGCCATGATCGGACAGGACGCCGTGCGCACCGCTGAGGAGTTCGGGGCAGGGGTCGGTTTCGACGGCGTCGTACTCACCAAGCTCGATGGCGATGCCCGCGGTGGCGCGGCGCTCTCGATCGTGTCGGTGACGGGAAGGCCCGTCCTCTTCGCTTCCATCGGAGAGAAACTCGAGGACTTCGAGACGTTCCATCCCGATCGCATGGCCTCCCGCATTCTCGACATGGGCGACGTCCTCACGCTCATCGAGCAGGCCGAGCGCGCGTTCGACGCCGATCAGGCCGAGCGCATGGCACAGAAGGTTTCGCAGGGAGAGGACTTCACCCTCGAGGACTTCCTCGAGCAGATGCAGGCCGTCAAGAAGATGGGCTCGCTCGGCAAGATCCTCGGGATGCTGCCCGGCATGGGCGAGATGAAGGCCCAGCTCGACCAGGTGGATGATCGCGAACTCGATCGCGTGGCGGCCATCATCCAGTCGATGACGCCGCAGGAGCGGCAGAACCCGAAGATCCTCAATGCCTCTCGGCGTGCGCGCATCGCGCGCGGCTCGGGCACCCAGGTGAGCGATGTCAACGGTCTCGTGGATCGCTTCGGTGAGGCGCAGAAGATGATGCGCCAGATGCGGGGCGGCAAGGGCATGCCGGGGATGCCCGGGATGCCCGGCATGCCTGGTTTCGGTGGCGGGGGCGGGAAGAAGGCGAAGGGCCGCTCTGGCAAGGCCCCGGCCAAGCCTAAGAAGGGCCGCAGCGGCAACCCCGCCAAGCGCGCCGTACAGGAGCGCGATGAGGCGCTCAAGCCCTCCCCGGCGCAGCAGCCGGCGGCTGCGGACTTCGAGCTCCCCGACGACGTCAAGAAGCTGCTCGGGGGCTGATTCGCCCGGGGGCTGGGACCTCTGGCAGACTCCTCCCTGCTGTACGCGGTCCAGGGTCCCTCTCAACCCGGGGCGGCGTACCCGCCCGGTCCGGCGGCGACGCACCCCACGCGACGCTCATGGCCGACCATGACCACCCTCGGGTGGCCGAATCGAATGGAGCAGTCCCGGCCGTGGCCGTCAAGATCAAGTTGAAGCGCGTGGGCAAGGTCCACGCCCCCCAGTACCGCGTCATCGTCGCCGACTCGCGCACCAAGCGTGACGGTCGCGCGATCGAGGAGATCGGTATCTACCAGCCGATGCAGGATCCCAGCATCATCGCGATCGATTCCGATCGCGCCCAGCACTGGCTCACGGTTGGCGCCCAGCCCACCGAGGCCGTGCTCGTCCTGCTGAAGATCACCGGTGACTGGCAGAAGTTCAAGGGCCTCCCTGGGCAGGAGGGCACCCTCAAGGTGGCCGCGCCCAAGGAGTCGAAGGTCATCGCCTACGAGGCCGCCGTCCAGCAGGCCGCTGACGAGCCCAAGACCCCCACGCCGCGGAAGGTCGCCGAGAAGGTGGCCGATGCTGCCGTTGCCGGTGCAGTCGCCGAGGCTGCTGCTGAGGCAGCTGTCGTCGCCGAGGCCGAGGCCGTCGTCGAAATCGCCGAGGCCAACGCCGGTGAGGTGAGCGTGGTCGAAGCCGAGGTTGCCGTCGAGGCAGCTGCCGAGGCCGACGCCATTGCCGACGCCGCCGCCGCGGTTGCCGATGAGGCCGTCGCCGAGGCCGTCGAGGCCGCGGCCGAGTCCACCGAGGCCTGACGTGCTCGAGGACGCCCTGGGGCACCTCGTGCGTGGGATCGTCGATCACCCTGATGACGTCGCGGTTCGGGCGCGCAGCGGTCGCCGCGGTCCGTCGCTTGAAGTTCGCGTGCACCCCGAAGACATGGGTCGTGTGATCGGACGTTCGGGTCGCACGGCGACGGCACTGCGGACCGTCGTGTCGGCGATCTCGCGTGACGGGAACGTGCGCATCGACTTCCTCGACGTCGACGAACGCTGACCCCGTCGTGCGCGTCGTGGTCGCGCGTGTAGGCCGCGCACTCGGGGTGAAGGGCGACCTCCTCGTCGATGTCCTTACCGACGAGCCTGAGCGCAGGTTGTTCGCCGGTGCTGAGGTGCACATCATGGGCAGTGGTCGCACTCTGCGCATCGAGTCCGAACGTCCTCATGGTGGCCGCCTCTGCCTGCACTTCGTCGGCATCGATGACCGCTCGGCTGCGGAGTCGCTGACAGGCTCGATGCTCGAGGCGGAGCGCGCGGAGGGGGAGCGGCCGGATGATCCCGACGAGTACTACGACGATGCACTTGTCGGTCTCGAGGTCGTCACGGAGGCAGGGGAGCGCATCGGTTCGGTGACCGAGGTCCTCCATCTGCCCGCGCAGGATGTGCTCGCCGTGCGCGCAACTCCGGATGCGCCGGAGATCCTGGTCCCCTTCGTGAGCGAGATCGTGCCCGTGGTCGACATCGAGGCCTCCCGCATCGTCATCAGGCCACCGGAGGGCCTGCTCGAAGCGCAGGAGGAATCGGGAGAGTCGTCATGAGGATCGACATCGTCTCGATCTTTCCCGACTACCTTGCCCCGCTCGGGCTTTCGCTCGTGGGCAAGGCCCGCGAGCAGGGGCTGCTCGACATCCGCGTCCATGACCTACGCGATCACACGCATGATCGGCACCGCACGGTCGACGATGAGCCCTACGGCGGGGGACCCGGCATGGTGATGCGACCGGAGCCTTGGGGTGAGGCTCTCGACGCGATCCTGCCGGAGCATGAGCATCCGCTGCTTGTCATCCCCACACCGTCGGGTGTGCCCTTCTCGCAGGCGATGGCGCTCGCGTGGGCCGAGCGCCCCGGCATGGTCATCGCGTGTGGCCGTTACGAAGGCATCGACGGCCGCGTCGCCGAGGAGTATGCCGACCGCGCGGACGTCGTACCCGTCTCCCTGGGCGACTATGTACTCGCGGGCGGAGAGGTCGCGGCGCTCGCCATGGTGGAGGCAGTGGCACGACTGCTCCCCGGTGTCGTGGGCAACGAGGAGAGCATCGCGGACGACTCCTTCGCTCCCGGTGCCATGGAGGGCCTCCTTGAGGGTCCCGTCTATACGCGTCCGCAGGAGTGGCGTGGCCGCGAGGTGCCCGCGATCCTGCTCTCCGGCGATCATGCGCGCATCGCGGCTTGGCGGCGCGATCAGGCGGTCGAGCGCACGCGTCGTATGCGGCCGGGGACCGACTCAGCCTGATTTCGTCGCATCAGCGGCCGTATGGCACACTTTCGGGGCGCTCCCGCCCATACGGGGGTCGGCCCGCCACAGGGGACCGGCCGCAGGGAGTGGATCTCCCGCCCGATCCCGGGTGGGGAGCCGTGCCATCCCAGCGGGATGGATAGACCGCGGGCGACCTGTGGCGCCGGCAGGAAGTGATTGCGCCATGCAGACCCTGGATGATCTCGACTCCGCATCTCTCCGCACCGACATCCCCGACTTCCGGCCTGGTGACACTGTCAAGGTGCACGTCAAGGTCGTCGAGGGCAACAAGACTCGCGTCCAGGTCTTCCAGGGTGTGGTTATGGGTCGCGCCGGCGACGGCGTCCGCGAGACGTTCACCGTCCGCAAGGTGTCGTACGGCGTTGGCGTGGAGCGCACCTTCCCTCTCCACACCCCCATCATCGACAAGGTGGAGATCGTGTCCCGCGGTGACGTCCGCCGCGCCAAGCTCTACTACCTGCGCAACCTCCGCGGCAAGGCCGCCAAGATCAAGGAGCTGCGCGACACCCCTTCCGCCAGTGCGGAGTGAGGTCGGCGCGCAGGGCCTGAGAGGTACTGTCGGACCATCATGAGCGACACCGGTCCGCGCGAGGGAACCCACGTGGGCCAGGAGGCGTCCGAGGACGTGTCGAATAAGGAGCGTCGCCGGCCGCGCATCCCTGCGTGGCTGGAGTTTCCCCTCCTCATCATCGGGGCGTTCCTCGTCGCCTTCGTCGTGAAGACTTTTCTTGTCCAGGCGTTCTACATCCCCTCCGGGTCGATGGAGGACACGCTCCAGGTGGGCGACCGCGTCCTCGTCAACAAGGTCGTCTATCACCTGCGCGACATCGAACGCGGCGACATCGTGGTCTTCGACGGCACGGGGTCATTCATCACCGGTGAGGTCGTGGAGCCGGAGCGCTCGCCCGTCGAGGTCGTGGGCCGGTTCCTCGGTGAAGTCGTCGGGCTCGCCCCACCCCGTGACACGGACTTCATCAAGCGGGTGATCGGGGTCGGGGGCGATCGAGTCGTGTGCTGCGACGCGGATGGGCGCATCACGGTCAATGGCGTGCCGCTCGACGAGGGGGCCTACCTCTATCGCAACAACCCGCCGAGCAAGCAGCCCTTCGATGTCCTCGTGCCCGAGGGCACCCTGTGGGTCATGGGCGATCACCGCTCGGCATCGGCCGACTCCCGGTCGCACCTGGGTGATCCCGGCGGCGGCTTCGTCCCTGTCGACCGGGTGATCGGGCGCGCCTTCGCCGTCGTCTGGCCCGTGGGCAATGCCCAGGTCCTCGAGATTCCTCAGACCTTCGATCAGCCTGCACTCGATGGGTCCGGATCCGCGCCGTGAGCACACCGTCGCTTCAGCGCCCTGACGACGACACCCAGCCCATCCCCGTCGTACGCGGGCGTCACGCCGCTCCGCGGCCGAAGCGGTCCCCCCGGCAGTGGGCGCTCGTCATCGCCCGCGAGGCAGGCATCATCGCGGCGATTGTCGTCGTGATCGTCATCGCGGTGAGACTGATCGTCGGCCAACTCGCCTACGTCGCCGACGACGCCATGGAACCCACTCTCGCCGCGGGTGATCGAGCCGTCGTGACCACATGGGGCGATCCAGGCGTCGGTGACGTGGTCCTGGTGCGCAGCCCCGAAGGTTGGGCGACTGCCTCCGACACCTCGGTGGTGCGCATCATCGCGACGAGCGGTCAGCGGGTGGCGTGCTGCGATGACGCCGGACGCGTGACGGTGGATGGGGTGCCGCTGGAGGAGTCCTACGTCAGCGGCGCATCCGATCAGGTCGTATTCGACACGGTGGTGCCCCCGGGTCGGATCTTCGTCCTGGTCGATGATCGCGCGGCGGCCCGCGACAGTCGCGCGCTGCTGGACGTGGAGGGCGGGACTCTCTCGACCGATGACGTGCTGGGGCGCGTGGTCCTGGTGGCGTGGCCGCCCCGGGGCCCGCTGGGCTGACCCGG
>JBMOIL010000079.1:0-11695 GCA_049317345.1 Candidatus Nanopelagicales bacterium | reverse complement strand
GTGCCGCCGCTGCCGGGTCAGGAGTTCACCTACACGTCAAGGCGCGCCCGCGCCGTCAGCACGCTCACCGGCACTGCCGTGACCGCCGTCGGGCCCGGCGGGTCGGCGGAGCCGCCCCTGTCGGGCTACGTAGCGGAAGCGACATCCGACGACGAGCAGCCGAAGGAGGATGGCAATGCCTGAGCTGCCCCCCGCCGTACGCGGCTTCGGCGTCACCTTCGCGACCATGTTCAAGAAGGTCGTCACCGAGGAGTACCCCGAGCAGGCCGACCGCTACCCGCCCAAGCCGCGCTTCCATGGCCGTCACCAGCTCAATCGCTGGGCCGACGGTCTGGAGAAGTGCATCGGGTGCGAGCTGTGCGCCTGGGCGTGCCCGGCTGATGCCATCCTCGTCGAGGCCGACAGCAACACCGAGGAAGCACGTTTCTCCCCGGGCGAGCGCTACGGTCGCGTCTACCAGATCAACTACCTGCGCTGTATCTTCTGCGGCCTGTGCATCGAAGCCTGCCCGACGCGCGCGCTCACCATGACCAATGAGTACGAGCTCGCCGACGACAACCGCGCCGATCTGATCTTCGAGAAGAAGGATCTCCTCGCTCCCATGCTGCCCGGCATGATCGCGCCGCCGCACCGCATGGTGCCGGGCACGACGGAGCAGGACTACTACGCCGGCAAGGTCTCAGGCTCGGTGCCGGAGCAGGAGCCGGCCGGGGATGAGCGGATCTGGGCCGAGACCCAGGTGCCGGAAGCTCGGAAGGACGGCGCATGACCGAGACCGGCACCAGCACGGCCGAGGCGGCGGTCTTCTGGGTGTGTGCCGTCCTGGCTGTCACCGGCGGCCTGGGCCTCATCCTGTCGCGCCGCGCGGTCCATAGCGCGCTGTGGGTGGCGCTGACGATGATCAGTCTCGCCGTGCTCTACCTGGCCAACGCTGCGCCGTTCCTGGGGATGGTGCAGATCATCGTCTACACCGGCGCGGTCATGATGCTCTTCCTCTTCGTGCTCATGGTCGTCGGCGTTGACTCGAGTGATTCGCTGGTCGAGACGCTCAGGGGCCAGCGCGTCGTAGGCATCCTGCTTGCCGCTGGCTTCGGAATCCTCCTTGTTCTGGCGATCGGCACCGCTTTGAGCGGCGTTGCATCCGTCGGTCTCGATGAGGCCAACTCGGAGTACGGCGGCAACGTCGAAGGCATCGCCCGCCTCCTCTTCGGCGAGTACCTGCTCGCTTTCGAGGTGGTGGCCGGACTGCTCATCACGGCCGCTCTCGGCGCCCTCGTCCTGGCTCATCGCGAGCGCTGGCAGCCACGCCGCACGCAGCGCGAGCTTTCGGAGGAGCGCGTGCGTAGCGGCGAGCATGTCGGCCCCATGCCGGCTCCCGGCGTCTACGCACGCCACAACGCCGTCGACACCCCCGCGCTCCTGCCCGACGGCTCGGTGTCTGAGATCTCCGTCCCGGGCCCGCTGCGCGCACGCGGCGACCTGCGCCCGGTCGACGCCGCTGCCGTGGCAGAGACCGAGGCCCTTGCCTCCGGTCGTGCCGCACTCGGTCCCGCCGACCATCCCGTCGCGGACGATCCCGGCACGTCTCCGGGAGAGCCGCGATGAGTCCCGAGAGCTACGTCATCCTGGCCGCGGTGCTCTTCACCATCGGCACGGTCGGGGTGCTCGTGCGTCGCAATGCGATCGTCGTCTTCATGTCGATCGAGCTCATGCTCAACGCGGCCAACTTGGCCTTCGTCGCCTTCGCTCGCATGCAGGGCAACCTCGAGGGGCAGGTGATCGCCTTCTTCGTAATGGTGGTGGCTGCCGCAGAGGTGGTTGTGGGCCTAGCGATCATCGTGGCGATCTACCGATCTCGACGTTCAGCTTCTATCGACGAACCCAACCTGCTCAAGTACTGATGACCGCCCCGGGGGCGAGACACGCCCCTGGGTCAGAGAAGGACATGACGTGATCAAGAAGGAGGCGCCGTGATCGGGACCGGCGCTGCTCGGCTGGCGGACGCGACCCAGATCGCGCCCGTCATCCAGCCCTTGGCAGAGGCCACGGGGGTCTTCTCCTACCTCTGGCTGCTGCTCGCCCTGCCACTGCTGGGCGCGACCGTCCTGCTCCTCGGAGGACGCCGCACCAACCGCTGGGGCCCCTACTTCGCCGTGCTCATGGTGGTGGGCGCTGCCGTCTACGGCGTCATCCTGCTGCTGGGCCTGCTGGGCCGCTCCGCTGATGACCGAGCCGTCGGGCAGACCCTCTTCGAGTGGGTCTTCGTGGGCGGCTTCACCGCACCCGTGGCGCTCCAGATCGATCAGTTGTCCATCGTCTTCGTGCTTCTCATCACGATCGTGGGCGCGCTGATCCACATCTACTCACTCGGCTACATGGAGCACGACCCGGACAAGCGGAAGTTCTTCGGCTACCTCAATCTCTTCGTTGCGTCCATGCTCCTGCTCGTCCTCGCGGACAACTACCTCCTGCTGTACGTCGGCTGGGAGGGTGTGGGCCTGGCGTCCTACCTGCTCATCGGCTTCTGGCAGTACAAGCCGAGTGCGGCTGCTGCGGCCAAGAAGGCCTTCGTCATGAACCGCATCGGCGACGTCGGACTGAGCCTGGCGATCATGCTGATCTTCGTCACGTTCGGCACCGTCGTCTTCGACGAGGTCTTCGCGATGGCAGGCGAGGCGGGTGAATCCACCCTCACCTGGATCGGCCTGCTGCTCCTTCTCGCGGCCTGCGGCAAGTCCGCGCAGTTCCCGCTCCAGGCCTGGCTCCTCGACGCGATGGAGGGCCCCACCCCGGTGTCGGCACTCATCCACGCGGCCACGATGGTCACCGCCGGCGTCTACCTCATCGTCCGCAGCGGCGCGATCTACGACGGCACGGTCTTCGCCCTGACGGCGGTGATGGTCATCGGCGTCATCACGATGTTCCTCGGCGCCTTCATCGGATCCGCCAAGGATGACATCAAGAAGTCCCTCGCGGGATCGACGATGAGCCAGATCGGCTACATGGTGCTCGCGGCTGGCCTCGGCCCCGTGGGATACGTCTTCGCGATCTTCCACCTGCTCACCCACGGTGTCTTCAAGGCCAACCTCTTCCTCGGGGCCGGCTCGGTAATCCACGGGATGCACGACGAGCAGGACATGCGTCGCTACGGCGCGTTGCGCAAGGTCATGGTGGTCACCTGGCTCACCTTCATGGCGGCCTATCTCGCCATCATCGGTATCCCGCCGTTCTCCGGCTTCTGGTCCAAGGACGACATCATCCACGCGGCGTTCGAGGTCAATGTCTTCGTGGGTGTCTGCGCGATCATCGCGGCGGGCATCACCGGCTTCTATATGACGCGCATGGTGATCATGACGTTCTTCGGCAAGCCCCGCTGGCCCGATGACGCCCATCCGCACGAGTCCAAGGCCGTGATGACGATCCCGCTCATCATTCTTGCGCTCGGATCGATGTTCACAGGTCTCGCGTTGCTCTTCTGGGGCGACATCATCGACTGGCTCACTCCGGTCACCGGCCTCGAGCAGTCGCCGCTGCCCTTCCCGGCGATCATTCTCGAGATCGCCACCTTGATCGTCGTCCTTATCGGTGTCGCCATCGCCATCAGGATGTACCGCAAGGACGTGCCGGTGGAGGCCCCCCAGGACGTCAACATCCTCACGAAGGCGGCACGCAACAGCATGTACGACGATGCCATCAACGACGTCCTCGTCGTCCAGCCGACCTACAGCGTCTCGCGCGCCTTGATCGGCATCGACAACCGCGGGATCGACGGCATCGTCAACGGCCTCGCGGCCTTCGTTGGGGGCTCCGGTGAGCGCCTGCGCCGCTGGCAGACCGGCTTCGCCCGCTCCTATGCGCTCGCGATGGTCGGTGGTGCCGTCCTCGTCGTGGTCGTGCTCGCGGTGGTGAGGCTGCCATGACGACGATTCCCTGGCTCACCATCCTCGGCGCCATCCCGCTCGTGGGCGCCCTGGTGCTCATGGTCCTGCCCCGCGACAACGTCCGGCTCATCAAGCAGGCCGCTCTCGTCTTCTCACTGGCCGCCCTGGTCTTCACGGTGGTCATGGGACTGCAGTTCGACGCCAACTCCACGGCTGCCTTCCAGTTCGTCGAGAGCTACCCCTGGATCCCGGCTTTCGGCATCTCCTACAGCGTGGGTGTCGACGGCATCGGCCTCGTCCTCGTTGCCCTGGCCACCACCCTCGTGCCCGTCACCATCCTGGCCGGCTGGAACGACGTGGAGGACGGACGCAGCGTGAAGGGCTACTTCGCCCTCATCCTCGTCCTCGAGACCCTGATGATCGGCGTCTTTGCCGCCACCGACGTCTTCCTCTTCTACGTCCTCTTCGAGGTCATGCTCATCCCGATCTATTTCCTGATCGGCCGCTACGGCGGGCCCAACAGGTCGTACGCGGCGGTGAAGTTCCTCATCTACAGCCTCGTTGGTGGCCTGCTCATGCTTGCGGCGCTCATCGGCCTGTACGTCGTCTCGGCGCAGCAGCTCGGCCAGGGAACCTTCGACTTCGCAGCGCTCGTCGGGCTCGACATCGACCCGACCGCGCAGAAGATCCTCTTCCTCGGCTTCTTCATCGCCTTCGCGATCAAGGCACCGCTGTGGCCCTTCCACACGTGGCTGCCCGACGCGGCCAAGGAGTCCACGCCTGCCACCGCGGTGCTGCTCATCGGCGTCCTCGACAAGGTCGGCACGTTCGGCATGATCCGCTACCTCCTGCCGATCTTCCCGTCTGCGTCGGAGTTCTACGCGCCGATCATCATCGCGATGGCCGTCATCGGCATCATCTATGGCGCGCTCGTCGCGCTGGGCCAGACCGACATGAAGCGGCTCTTCGCCTACAGCTCCATGTCGCACTTCGGCTTCATCGCCCTGGGCATCTTCGTCTTCACGACGTGGTCGATGACCGGCTCGACTCTCTACATGCTGGGCCATGGCCTTGCGACCGCCGCAGTCTTCCTCACTGCCGGCTTCCTCATGCAGCGCGCGGGTGGCTCGAGTGCCATTGCCACGTACGGCGGAGTCAACAAGGCCGCCCCGGTCCTCGCGGGCTTCTTCCTCTTCGCGGTGATGTCGGCGATCGCGCTTCCTGGCCTGGCGAGTTTCGTGGGCGAGTTCCTCGTGCTCCTCGGCACCTTCTCGCGCTACGTCGTGGTGGCGGTCATCGCCTCGCTCGGCATCGTGCTGGCAGCGGCGTACGGCCTGAGGCTCTACCAAAAGGTAGCGACCGGGCCCGAGTCCCCGCATGTGGAGGGGATGAGGGACCTGGGCGGTCGCGAGGTGACGTCGCTGGTGCCCGTCGTTCTCCTCACCATCGTCCTCGGTGTCTTCCCCGCACCGGTCCTCAATGTCGTCAACCCGGCCGTGGACCGCGTGATGGACTCCATTGGGATGACTGATCCCGAGCCTGCCCTCGCTCCCGCGGGAGGTGAGCAGTGAATCCCGATGTGATGGTCGCGCCTGACATCAACTACCTCGCGATCCTGCCCATGATCATCGTCGCGGCTGCCGCGGTGCTCGGTGTCATCGTCGAGACATTCCTCGGGCGCGGTGCCCGCCGCCCCGTCCAGCTCGTGCTCGTCTTCGGCTCGCTCGCCGGTGCCTTCGCTGCCCTCGTCTGGCAGTCGGGCACGCGCTCGCTCGAGGTCGAGGGGGCCTTGGCGATCGACGGACCCGGCATCCTCCTCATGGGCCTGGTGCTCCTTGTCGCCTTCGTCGCGGCGATGCTGCTGGCCGAGCGTCAGCTCGACCCGGCCGGCGATGCGTTCGCTCCACGGGCCTCGGCACTCCCCGGCTCCCTCGAAGAGCGCGAGCTCACCCGTCGTGGCTACCTCCAGACGGAGGTCTGGCCGCTCTTCCTTTTCGCCGTACTCGGCATGCTCCTCTTCGTCACCTCGACCAACCTCCTCGTGATGTTCGTGTCCCTGGAGGTCATGTCCCTTCCGCTCTACCTCCTCGCGGGCATGGCGCGCCGCCGACGCCTGCTCTCGCAGGAGGCCGCGCTCAAGTACTTCATCCTCGGAGCCTTCTCCTCGGCGTTCTTCCTCTTCGGTGCAGCCCTGGTCTACGGCTTCGCCGGAAGTGTGGACTTCGGCGAAATCGCCGACGCACTCGCAGCCAAGCCCGGCGAGACAGCCCTCATCGTCATCGGCCTAGCCATGCTGGTGGTGGGCCTGCTCTTCAAGGTCGGCGCAGTTCCCTTCCACCAGTGGGTCCCCGACGTCTACCAGGGTTCGCCGGCGCCGGTGACGGCGTTCATGGCGGCCGCGGTCAAGATCGCCGCCTTCGGCGCGATGCTCCGCCTGCTCTACGTCGCCTTCGGCGGCCTGCGCTGGGACTGGGAGCCCCTGCTCTGGGTTATCGCGGGTCTCACCATGCTGGTGGGGTCACTCGTGGCGATCGCCCAGACCGACATCAAGCGCATGATCGCCTATTCCTCGATCGCGCAGGCGGGCTTCATCCTCATCGGTGTCTCGACGGCGACCGCCGAGGGTCTGTGGGCTTCGATCTTCTACCTGGTGGCCTACTCATTCACGACGCTCGGCATCTTCGCGGTCATCAGCATGGTGCGCGACAGTGCCGGCGAGGCGACCCGCATCGAGCAGTGGTCGGGGCTGGGCCGCAACCACCCGGTCGTGGCCACGGCGTTCGCGATCTTCATGTTGGCCCTGGCCGGCATCCCGCTTACGAGTGGCTTCATCGCCAAGTTCGTCGTCTTCGAGGCGGCCCTCGCGGTCGATGCCATTGCTGTCGTCATCGTGGGTGTCATCGCGAGCGTGATCGCGGCGTTCTTCTACGTCCGGATCATCGTGGTGATGTTCTTCCGCGACCCGATCGAAGGGGGCCCGCGTGTCGCAGTGCCCTCGGGCTTCACCACCCTGGCCCTGTCGATCTCCGTGGCCGTCACTGTGATCCTCGGCATACTCCCTCAGCCCGTCCTCGATCTCATCGAGCGCGCCGGCGTATTCCTGCGATAGTTATCTAGCCATGAGCCCGCATCCCTCTGGGTCGCTGATGGGCCTGGGGGTGATCGATCCCGCCCTCGAGGTCCGGCTCGCTGCTGGGATGAATCGGGTGGAGGACTTCCTGCGTGCTTCGGTGCGCAGTGACTACCCCTTCGTGACGGAGGCCTCCCGGCACCTCGTCGACGCCGGCGGCAAGCGCTTCCGCCCCCTGCTCGTCCTGCTGGCCGCGGAGTTCGGCGACCCCGAGGCGCCGGGTGTCGTGCCGGCCGCGGTGGTGGTCGAGCTCACTCACCTTGCGACGCTCTACCACGACGATGTGATGGACGAGGCGGACCTGCGCCGTGGTGCGGCGTCGGCCAACGCCCGCTGGGACAACACCGTTGCGATCCTCACCGGTGACTTCCTCTTCGCCAAGGCCTCGGACATCCTCGCTGACCTCGGCCCGGATGCTGTGCGCATCCAGGCCCGCACCTTCGAGAGGCTGTGCACCGGCCAGATCCGGGAGACCATCGGACCGGAGGGCGGCGACGCCGTTGCCCACCATCTGCGGGTGCTGTCAGATAAGACCGGATCGCTCATCGCCACATCCGGACGATTCGGCGCGATGATGGCCGGGGCGACACCGGAGATCGTCGAGACGATGACCATCTTCGGCGAGCAGATCGGTGTGGCCTTCCAGCTCGCCGATGACATCGTCGATATCGCCAGTGACTCGGATGCTTCGGGCAAGGTGCCCGGCACGGATCTGCGCGAGGGCGTGCCGACCCTGACCGGGCTGATCGCCCTATCAACGGATGACGACCCCCGCCTGCGCGAGCTGCTCACGCGCCCCCTCGACGACGATGTCGACCACGCCGAGGCGCTCAAGCGCCTGCGTGATCACCCGGCGTTAGATGCTGCACGTCTCGAGGCTCGCGAGTGGGCCGATCGCGCTCGACAGACCCTGGTCGCACTCCCCGAGGGTGGCGCGCGCGACGCGCTGACCGCACTTTGCGACTACGTCGTGACCCGCACCGGCTGAGCCCACGCACGGTTTACGACGGTTCGGGACACTTTTCGGGCACCGCAGGTGTCCCCAACCGTCGCAAACGCGGGTGGGCGCGGATCAGTAGCCGAGCAGGCGAGCGGCGAGATCGTCCATGACCTCGGTGGCGCCGCCGCCGATCCCCAGCACGCGAGCATCGCGGTAGTGCCGCTCGACCTCGCTCTCGCGCATGTAGCCCATCCCTCCGTGGAACTGCACAGCGCGGTCGACGACGTACTCGCATGCCGCAACGGCGGTCTTCTTGGCCTGCACCGCGGCCAGCACGACGTCGGCTCCCTCGGCGTAGCGCCGTGCGACATCGCGGGTGTAGACGCGGGCCACGTCGATCTGGCGCGCCATCTCCACCAGGGTGTGTCGCACGACCTGTCGAGACACGAGCGGTCGGCCGAAGGTTTCGCGCTTGCGAGCCCAGCCCACCGTGAGATCGAGGGCGCGCTGGGCCGTCGAGTAGGCCGTCACCGCGAGGCTGATGCGCTCGGAGACGAAGTGCCGAGCCAGGGACGCGAAGCCCATTCCCTCACCGAGGACGTCGCCTTCCGGCACGTGCACTGCGTCGAAGGCGAGCTCGGCGGTGTCACTGCACCACCAGCCCATCTTCTCCAGGGCTCTGGGGGCTGCGTAACCCTGAGCCCTCGGATCGAGTAGGACAAGGGAGATGCCGGCGGCCGCATCCTCGGTGGTGCCGGTGCGCACGGCGGCGACGACCACATCCGCTCTCACGCCCGAGGTGATGTAGACCTTCGCACCCGAGACATCCCAGCCGCCATCCGCACGCATGGCCCGGGTGCGTAGGTGCGCGACATCGGAGCCGCCGTCGGGTTCCGTCACGGCGAGGCTCGCGATCGCCTCGCCGCGCAGCACCGGCTCGATGATGCGCTCGACCAGGTCGTCCGCCCCGGCCCTGTCACCGCGCTCCCGGCGTCGGTCAGCCTCGTCGACGACGTGGGGCAGGGCGATGCCGTGACTGAAGAGGCCCGCGACCACGCCACCACTGCCACCGGCCTCGAGGAGAGCCTCGGTCATCACGACCACGTCGATGAGGTCGCCTCCGGATCCTCCGACCCCGTCGGGGAAGCCGATGCCGAGGATGCCCGCCGCCGCGGCCTTGCGGTGCAGGTCCCGGGGCAACTCACCCGCCTGCTCCCAGGCGGGCAGGTTCGGGGCGATCTCCCGTGCCGTGAACTCGGCGACCAGCGTGCGCAGAGCGCGGCGTTCGGGAGTGTCGTACGGGTCGGTGGCTCTCGAGACGGCCGTCATGGCATCAGCCTAGGGAGGGTTCAGAACGTACCGGCGACTTGTGTCCGAATCGCTCCATGTATCCGCTTTGCTCCGACATGGTGCCTTCGGCTTGCCGCCCCGCTACCGCATCCCCCCGACGGTTCGGGACGGCAAGCCGAATTCCATTCCGCCACCCCCGCGACTGGCAGACGTCATAGATTTATCGCGTCGGCGATGCGTGCACGTGCATTCACCCGGTCTATATCCCGGCTATAGCCCGCGCGCGAAAGGAGGCGAAGCAGATGAGTCGACGCAGCCCTGCAGCTGCGGCTGAGTCACCCCGCCGAGTACGAGTGATCGGTGCTAGTGCGGATGAAGCGCGACTGGGGGACATCGCCCGTCCCGAGGACTTCGCGCTCAATGGCACACCACTCATCTCGTACCTGATGATGCTGAGCGATCTCCCCGAGGGGGATGCGGTGGGGTTCGCCATCTGCAGGGGCCTTTTCGCTCCCTTTGGGGCCGATCTTGCCCTCGTCTACGCCGCGCGCCCCGATGGTCACACCCTCGATCTGGTGGCCTCCTACGGCATGGGTCGACGCGAGAACGCTGTCTACGCGCGCGTGACCGCAGACATGCACCTGCCCGGTGCGGAGACCTTCCGGATCGGCACCGAGAAGTGGCTGACTCGGGAGCAGGTCGCCGACACCTACCCGCTGGCGGCGCCGTTCTTCCGAAACTTCCCGACCTCGGGGGAGATGGCCTTCCTGCCCCTGCGCCATCGGGGTGCACCCGTTGGTTTCGTCATCCTCGGATTCTCCGACCCCGTCGAGCACACCTGGCATTTGCGCGCCATGATCGATGGGCTCCTCAGCGCCACCGTCATGTGGGTGCTCGCTGCCTCCGCGTTGCGTGGCACGGCAAACTCCAATCTCACCGAAGTCGTGCCTCTCGAGATCACGGCCCGCCAGCGCGAGGTGCTCGTCCTCATGCGCGACGACCGCAGCAACCGCGGGATCGCCGAAGAGCTCGGCTATAGCGTCGCCACCATCAAGGCCGACATGACCGCGCTCGGCCAGCTACTTGGCGCGAGCGGACGTGCCGAAATCCTCGACAAGGCGCGGCGCGCCGGCATCTAGCCCCGGTTTTTGCCAGTTATCGGGACTTCCATGCTCGGAAAAGTCCCGATAACTGGCAAAAACGGGGAAGGCTAGGTCGGCTCGGGGACTTCGAGAGCATCCACTCGGCTCGGGTGGCGGGATCGCCGTATCGCATCGGTGGAGAAGATCGCCAGGGCGACCCAGATGAGGGTGAAGCCAATCCACTCGCCCGTGTTGACGGCATCCCCGAAGACCGTGATGCCCAGGATGAAGATCACGGTCGGTGTGGAGTACTGCAGCACGCCGAGGGTGGCCAGGGGGAGTCGGTTCGCCGCGGCGGCGTACCACATGAGGGGGATCGCGGTCACGGGCCCGAGCAGGGCGAGCAGCACGCCCATGCCCCATCCGCTGCTCGTCACGGCCGCGCTGCCCTGCACCTCGAAGTAGCCCAGGGCGAGTCCGGCCACGGGGAGGAGGACTAGCGTCTCGACGGTGAGGCCGGTGACAGCACCCGCACCTGCCAACTTCTTGAGCAGGCCGTAACTGCCGAAGCTCAGCGCAAGGATGATGCCGATCCACGGCGCCGCACCCTCGGCGATACCGATGATGAGTACGCCGACCCCCGCGACCGCGACCGCCGTCCACTGGGGTGCGCGCAGTCGCTCGCGCAGGATCACGATGCCCATGGCCACGGAGACCAGGGGATTGATGAAGTAGCCGAGGGCGGCTTCGACCACCTGGTTGGTTGATACGGAGTAGACGTAGGTCGTCCAGTTGATCGCGATCGCGATGGATGCCAGCGTGAGCAGGACGAGGCTGCGCCGATCACGCAACGTGCGACCGACCTCCCGCCACCCGCCGCGCATGATGAGCAGAAGCAGGACGCAGAAGGCCAGCGACCACACGATGCGGTAGGCGACGACCTCGATGGGATTGACGCCGTCGAAGAGGGAGAAGTAGAGCGGGAACGCCCCCCATAGTCCATACGCCGCAACGCCGAAGAGCAGCCCTTTCGTGAATTCGGATCGGGGCGCGGCGCTCAGGAGACTGTCCAGGTGTCCTTGCCCCGAATCAACGACTCCAGATTGGTGTCGCCGGACTCGCGCACGCCGAGGGGGACGATCGACTTGGCCTGGGTGTTCACGCTCACCTCTTCGACGATGGGTGGCCACGGGGCCGGCCCCATTGTGCACCCGCGCTTCGTCGCCGGCCCCGTGACCGGTGCCGACGCGCGGGACGGGGCCGTCCCGCCCGGCCTCAACGGGCAGGCCCGACAGAGGAGACTCTGACGACTCGCCGGGCGATTACGCTGCCGACATGGCCGGTGAGCAGCGGGAGTACGCCGTGGCGGGGC
>JBMOIL010000078.1:0-12157 GCA_049317345.1 Candidatus Nanopelagicales bacterium | reverse complement strand
CAATGGACCTGGCGAACGGGAGGGGCCCCGGACCAATTGGTCCGGGGCCCCTCGTCGATCTATTGGGGAGCGTCGCCGATCAGGCGCCGCCCTCCTTGAGCTCCACGGTGATCGGAGCGAAGCCATCACCGGTGGTGTCGAGTCCATCGGCGGTGAGTGCTGCATTCGCAGCCTCGGCGTACTGGTTGGTGTACGCCGCCGCACCCGGGTCGGCCGTGATGATGGTGACCTCATCGGCGTTGAGGGTGTTGAGCGCCACGGTCACCGTCTGCGTCCACAGAGCCGGATCGATGACACCGACGCCGAGCGGCGACGGCCAGATGAGCTTGTTGACCTCGTTCATCATCCACAGCTGGTGGCTCGCGCCGAGCTTGGAGCCGTTGGCCGTGATGATGTCCGCGCACTCCTGTGCGTTGTCGCGGCAGTAGATCCAGCCCTTGAGGGACGCCGTGACGAAGGCCTGCGTCATCTCCTGGTACGCGGAATCAGCGAGGCGCTCCTCGGACGCCCAGATGGCGTCCTGGTACATCGCGGTGCCGACGTCATTCCAGTTGATGACCGTGAAGTCCTCCGGCTGGTAGAGCTCGCCGGTGTCGGGGTTGACGGCCTCGAGGACCTGGGCGTACTCGTTGTACGTCATGGCCTGAGCGGCGTCGATCTCACGGTTGAGCAGGGCCTGCATGTCGAACTGCTGCTGGACCAGCTCGACGTCCTTGCCCGGCTTGAGGCCCGCCTGGGTCAGGCCGGCGAAGAGCTCGTACTCGTTGCCGAAGCCCCAGTTGCCGACCTTCTTGCCCGCAAGGTCTGCGGGCGTCGAGATACCCGAGTCGGCCCACGAGACCTGCAGCGTGCCGGAGCGCTGGAACACCTGCGCCACGTCGACGATGCCGGCGCCCTGCTCACGCGAGGCGAGTGCCTTCGGCACCCACGCGATGGCGTAGTCGGCCGCGCCCTGAGCGAGCTGGGTCTGCGGGACGATGTCGACGCCACCCTCGAGGATGGTCACGTCGAGGCACTGCTCCTCGTAGAAGCCCTTGTCCTTCGCGGCGTAGTACCCGCCGAACTGCGCCTGCACGAACCACTGCAGCTGCAGGTTCACGGGCATGAGCTCGGTGCAGGCCTCCTCGGTGGGAGCAGCCTCGGACGAGGCCGGTGCGGCCGAGCTCGATGCGGGCTCGGGAGCCGCGGAGCTTGACTCGCCTGAGCTCGATCCGCCCCCGCACGCTGCCAGCACCATGCCAGCGGCGGCGAGGACTCCGACGGACGCAGCAAGGCGACCGCGCGGTCCTGTCTTCATGTTTCCTCCAGTGGGTTGCATCAGGCAGATCGGGTTCGACCGGCCCAGGGTGTCGCCACCCTCTCCAAGGCGAGGGTGATGAGGTAGAACGCGAGCCCGACGATGATCGCGACCACGACGTACGCCCAGGCTCGACCGTACGCCGTGTTTGCGGCTGATGCCGCGATCTTGCTCCCCAGCCCTTCCTGGGGTCCGCCGAAGTACTCGGCGACGAGTGCGGCGATGACCGCAAGGGGAGCGGCCACCTTGAGTCCGGTGAAGAAGAAGGGAAGCGCGTTGGGGATGCGCAGGACTCGCAGGACTGTCCGGGGTGTGGCGGACAGGGACCTGAGGAGCTCGAGCTGCACCGGCGGTACGGCGGTGAGCCCTCGGTAGACATTGACGAAGATGGGGAAGAAGACGACGATCGCCGTGATCAGGACGCGGGGTGTGCGGCTGGTGATGTCGAACATGTTGTTAAGGATCGGCGTCAGGGCGACGATCGGCACAGCGGCGATACCGGCAGCGATGGGGATCATGAGGTTGCGGAACACGAAGAACCGCTGCGCCACCATGGCCAAAACAATGCCCACAAGGGTGCCGAAGACGAGCCCTAACGCGGCCGTCGTTGCCGTATAGATACCTGTTTCCACCATCAGGCTGAGGTTGCTGGTGAAGGTGGTGAAGATGAGACTCGGCGCGGGTAGGAGATAGGGCTTGAGGTCCTGGATGACGACCAGGGCCTGCCAGGCCAGCAGGAAGAGGGCGCCGATGAGAATCGGCGGCCAGATCAGGTTGAGGCGCGCCTTCATGAAGTCTCCGCGAGGCGTGCGCCGCCCTCACCCACGGGCTTGGCCCGGCCGCGCAGCGCTTCGCGCACGGCGGTCACCGCCTCGAAGAACGCGTCGGACTCGCGAGTGTCCTCGTTGCGATCGCCCAGGGGTACGTCGATCACGTGGGTGATGCGCCCGGGACGCGGGGACATGACGACCACGCGATTCGAGAGGTAGACGGCCTCGGGGATGGAGTGCGTGACGAAGATGACCGACGTGCTGGTCGCCCCGGCGATGCGCAGGAGCTCGTTCTGCATGCGTTCGCGGGTCATCTCGTCGAGTGCGCCGAATGGCTCGTCCATGAGCAGGATTTCCGGATCGGTCGCCAGCGAGCGCGCGATCGCGACGCGCTGCTGCATGCCGCCCGACAACTCCCACGGGCGACTCTCGGCGAAGTCGTGAAGCTGCACCATGTCGAGGAGTTCGAGAGCACGTGCCTTGCGCTTGGCCTTGTCCCAACCTGCGAGCTCGAGGGGGAGTTCGACATTACGCCGGACCGTGCGCCAGTCGAGGAGGGCCGCCTGCTGGAAGGCGATGCCGTACTGGTGGTCCTCGCGGGCCTTCTGCGGGGTCATGCCTGCCACCTCGATCGCGCCGCGCGAGGCTGAGGTCAGGTCGGCGATGACGCGCAGGAGGGTGCTCTTGCCGCAACCGGAGGGGCCAATGAGGGAGACGAACTCGCCCTTGCGGACGTCGAGGCTGACGTCGGACAAGGCCGTGACCTCGTTGGCGGCGCCTTCGTTGAAGACCTTCCAGACGCCCTCGGCGTGGACAGCGAACTCGCTCACGTGAGCTTCTCCTTCGGCAGATTGCGCGTGAGGTACAGGTCGAGGAGTGCGACGAGCCCGGCGGCGATGAGGCCGACCACGATCGCGCCGATGACGGCGATGTAGACCTTGGCGGGCTGTGCTGTGGTCTCGCGCGCGTACTCGATGATCAGTCGGCCGATGCCTCCACGCCCGCCGGTGGAGATCTGTGCGACCACGGTGCCGACGACAGCTGCGGCGGCGGAGACCTTGAGGGCGGGCACGAGGTAGGGCACGGACGCCGGGAACCGCAGCTTCCACAGCGTGGACCGTGGCGATGCGGCGTAGGACCGCATGAGCTCGAGCTGGGTGGGCGTGGCGGCATTAAGCCCCCGCAGGGCGCCCACGGAGAGCGGGAAGAACGCCAGGTAGGCGGCGATGAACATGATCGACTGCGTCTGGCCCCATTGGAAGGGTCCGAAACTGATGCGATTGCCGATGCCGACGATGAGCGGCGCCAGGGCGATGAGCGGCACCGTCTGAGAGGCGATGACGAACGGGAGCAGACCTCGCTCCATGAAGGCGAAGCGCTGCATGATGACGGCGAGGAGCAGGCCCACGCTCACGCCGATGATGAAGCCACCGAAGGCAATGAGCAGCGTGTAGAGCGCTGCGATGAGCACCGTCAGCCACACGGGGGTGTCGGAGCCGCGGACCTCTGGCTGGAGAGCCCCCTGGGCGATGGTCCATATGTGTGGCATGGCCTGATCGGACGTCTCGAAGGGCAGCGTGACGACCGTCCCCAGGAGCTTGACGCCCTCCCACAGCAGGATGGCGATGACGACGCCCGCGAGAGCCCAGCCCAGGGAGATGAGCCCCTGCTTGACCTTTCGGCCCGCGGTGGAAGTGCCTGACGCCATTGATCAGCTCTTTGCCAGCACGGTGTCCTGGATGGCGGGGATGATGCGCTCGCCGTACTCCAGCAGCGTGTGGTCCTTGTCGTCGTGCTGCAGGTAAACGGCAAACTGATCGACCCCGAGGGCCTTGAGCTCCTCGATCCGGCGGATGTGCTCCTCGACTGGCCCAATGATGCAGAAGCGGTCGATGATCTCGTCGGGCACGAAGTCGGCGTGGGTGTTGCCCGCGCGACCGTGCTCGTTGTAGTCGTAGCCCTTGCGCTCCTTGATGTAGTCGGTGAGGGCCTTGGGCACCCCGGCGCCCTCGCCGTAGCGCTCCACAATGTCGGCCACGTGATTGCCGACCATGCCCCCGAACCACCGCACCTGATCGCGCGCGTGCTCGACGTCATCAGTGACGTACGCCGGCGCCGCAACGCAGATGTAGATGTCATCGGGATTGCGCCCGGCGTCAGCGGCGGCGTTGCGCACTGCCTCGATCGTCCACGCCGCGATTTGCGGGTCGGCCAGCTGCAGGATGAAGCCATCGCCGACCTCGCCGGTGAGGGCGAGAACCTTGGGGCCGTACGCCGCGACGAAGACGCCGGTGCGTGAATCGGTCGCCCAGGGCAGTCGGATCGAACTGCCCTTGTAGTCGATGGCGCGGCCGTTGGTGAGGTCCTTCAGCTGGACCACGGACTCGCGCAACTCCGCCACGCTCACCGGCTTGCCATTAGTGACGCGCACGGCGGAATCACCGCGCCCGATTCCGATCACGGTGCGATTGCCGTACATCTCATTGAGAGTCGCGAATACCGACGCCGTCACCGTGAGGTCGCGGGTCGCCGGATTGGTCACCATCGGCCCCACGATGACCTTGCGGGTCTCATCGAGGATCTTGGAGTAGATGACGTAGGGCTCCTCCCACAGGATGTGGGAGTCAAAGGTCCACACGTAGTCGAATCCGAGGGTCTCCGCCCGACGAGCGAGGTCGATGACGCGCGAGGCCGGGGGAGTGCACTGCAGGACGACGCCGATATCCATGTCTGTGATGTGCCCTTCGTCAGCGGGTGCGGGGGAAGCCCAGATCGACCGAGGAGGTCGACGGATCGGGCCAGCGGGAGGTGACTGTCTTGGTGCGTGTGTAGAAGTCGACGCCGGCTGGGCCGTACATGTTGGCGTCGCCGAAGAGCGAGGCCTTCCAGCCGCCGAAGCTGTAGTAGGCGACCGGCACGGGAATGGGCACGTTGATGCCCACCATGCCGACCTGGATGTCGAACTGGAACTGTCGCGCCGCGCCACCGTCGCGCGTGAAGATCGCGGTCCCGTTGCCGTACTGGTGGCTGTTGATGAGGTCGACCGCCTCCTCGTAGGTGTCGACGCGCATGACCGACAGCACGGGCCCGAAGATCTCCTCGTCGTAGACCTTCATGCCGGGCTTGACCTGATCGATGAGCGAAACGCCGAGGAAGTAGCCGTCGCTCGGCAGGTCTGCCTCTCGGCCGTCGATGACGACGGTGGCTCCCTCGGCGGGTGCCCCGGCGAGGTAGGACGCGACCTTGTCGCGATGCTCGCCGGTGATGAGCGGGCCCATCTCGGCATCGGGGTCTGTGCCGGGGCCGACCTTCACCTTGGGCATGCGAGCGGCGATGGCGTCGACGAGCTTGTCGCCTACGCCGCCGACCGCGACAACGACCGAGATCGCCATGCAGCGCTCACCGGCGGAGCCGAAGCCTGCGCTCACGGCCGCGTCGGCGGCCATGTCGATATCGGCGTCGGGCAGCACCACCATGTGGTTCTTGGCTCCGCCCAGCGCCTGCACGCGCTTGCCGTTGGCCGTGCCGGTCGAGTAGATGTACTTCGCGATGGGGGTCGACCCGACGAAACTCACCGCCTCGATGTCGGGGTGCTCGAGGATGCGGTCGACGGCGACCTTGTCACCGTGGACGACGTTGAAGACGCCCGGAGGCAGGCCCGCGTCGGCGAGCATCTCCGCGATGAGCAGCGACACGGACGGGTCCTTCTCACTTGGCTTGAGAATGAAGGTGTTGCCCGTGGCGATCGCGTTGGCAAACATCCACATCGGCACCATGGCGGGGAAGTTGAACGGCGTGATGCCGGCGACAACGCCGAGGGGCTGGCGCAGGGAGTACACGTCGACACCGGAGGACACCTGCTCGCTGTAAGAGCCCTTGAGTCCCTGCGGGATACCGCAGGCGAACTCGATGTTCTCCAGGCCACGAGCAAGCTCGCCTGCGGCGTCGGAGGGCACCTTGCCGTGCTCCTGCGAGACCAGGTTGGCGATCTCATCGCGCCGGGAGTGCACGATCTGGCGGAAGGCGAAGAGGATGTCCGCGCGCTTCGAGAGCGACGACGACCGCCACGTCGCGAAGGCTTCCTTCGCTACGGCGACGGCCTTGTCGACCTCTGCGACGCTCGCCAGGGCGACCTCGCCCTGCTGCTGGCCGGTCGCGGGATTGAAGACCGGTCCGGTGTTGCCGGAAGCCCCGGCCACGCGCTGTCCGTTGATCCAGTGGTCGATCGTGTACACGTGTTGCTCCGCTCGTCTTCGGTGGGGATGAACAGGTTCAGATGAGGTACTGCGAGAGCCCCCGCTTGAGGAAACGGCCGCGGCCCTTGGTGCCATGGAAGCCCTGCTCGTCGACGAGGATCTCTCCACGCGACATGACGACGTCCACGTGACCGTCGATCTCGTAGCCCTCCCACGCACTGTGGTCCATGTTCATGTGGTGGGTCTTCTCGTAGCCGATGCTCGTGTGGCCGTTTGGGTCGTAGATGACGATGTCGGCGTCCGAACCGGGGGCGATGGCGCCCTTCTGGGGGTAGAGGCCGAACATCCGGGCAGGGGTTGTCGAGGTGATCTCGACCCAGCGCTCGAGGGTGAGCTGCCCTTCGACCACGCCCTGGTAGATCAGATCCATGCGGTGCTCGACCGAGCCGATGCCGTTGGGGATCTTGGAGAAGTCGCCGATGCCGAGTTCCTTCTGCTCCTTGAAGCAGAAGGGGCAGTGGTCGGTAGCCACGATTGACAGATCGTTGGTGCGCAGATAGCGCCACAGCTCGTCCTGGTGGCCCTCGGCCCGGGAGCGCAGGGGAGTCGAGCACACGTACTTCGCGCCCTCGAAGCCCTCCGCGCCCAGGTGCTCCTCGAGCGACAGGTAGAGGTACTGCGGGCAGGTCTCGCCGAAGACGTTGAGCCCGAGATCGCGTGCCTCCTGCACCGTCTGCACGGCCTGCTTGGCCGACATGTGCACGATGTAGAGCGGTGCGCCGGTGATCCGCGCCAGCATGATCGCGCGGTGGGTTGCCTCCTGCTCCGTCTCCCACGGCCGAGTGAGCCCGTGATTGATGGGGGCGGTCTCACCGCGGGCCAGAGCCTGGGCCACCAGCACGTCGATCGCGATGCCGTTCTCCGCGTGCATCATGATCATCGAGCCGTTGCTCCGAGCCTGCTGCATGGCTCGCAGGATCTGGCCGTCGTCGCTGTAGAAGACTCCCGGGTAGGCCATGAAAAGCTTGAAGCTCGTCACACCCTCGTCGATGAGCTCATCCATGGCCTTGAGGGAGTCGTCGTCGACGCCACCGATGATCTGATGGAAGCCGTAGTCGATGAAGCAGTTGCCGCCCGCCTTGGCATGCCACATGGCGAGACCATCCTGGACGCGCTCGCCGTATCGCTGCACCGCGAAGTCGATGATGGTCGTCGTGCCACCCCATGCGGCTGCGCGCGTGCCCGTCTCGAAGGTGTCGGAGGCGAAGGTGCCACCGAAGGGCAACTCCATGTGCGTGTGGGCGTCGATGCCGCCGGGGATGACGTATCTGCCCTTGGCGTCGATCACGCGATCGACCGTGCCGGCGAGTTCATCCGAGGTGGCGCCGGATGACAGCAGAGCGGAGATGGTCTCGCCGTCGACGAGCACGTCCATCGTGCTGACGCCCTGGGGCGTGACGACGGAGCCGTTGCGGATAAGGGTCCTCATGGCAGCCTCCTGTCGAGTGCGGATTAGGGCCGGGTGAGGTCGCCGTAGGCATCGGGGCGACGGTCGCGGTAGAACGGCCAGCGATTGCGCACAGTGGTGATGAGGTCCATGTCGAGATCGCGCACGACGAGTTCGGGCTGGTAGGGGTCGGCGGGCTCGCCCACGAACTTGCCCTCGGGATCGACGAAGTAGCTCGTGCCATAGAAGTCGTCGTCGCCAAGATCCTCGATGCCCACCCGGTTGATGGCGCCAACGAAGTACTCATTGGCGACCGCTGAGGCAGGCTGCTCGAGCTTCCACAGGTAGCCGGACAGCCCGCGAGAAGTCGCGGAGGGGTTGAAGACGATCTGCGCGCCATTGAGGCCGAGCGCACGCCAGCCTTCGGGGAAGTGGCGGTCGAAGCAGATGTAGACGCCGATCTTGCCGACCGCGGTGTTGAAGACGGGGTAGCCGAGGTTGCCGGGGCGGAAGTAGAACTTCTCCCAGAAGCCCGGCACGTGGGGGATGTGCGTCTTGCGGTACTTGCCGAGGTAGCTGCCGTCCGCATCGACGACCGCCGCGGTGTTGTAGAGAACACCGGGCTGCTCCTCCTCGTACATCGGGAGCACCATCACCATGCCGAGCTCAGCCGCGAGGGCCTGGAAGCGCTCGGTGGTCGGCCCCGGGATGCTCTCGGCGTACTCGTAGAACTTGGTGTCCTGCACCTGGCAGAAGTACGGCCCGTAGAACAGTTCCTGGAAGCACATGACCTTGGCCCCCTGGGCCGCTGCCTGGCGCGCGTACTCCTCGTGCGCGACGATCATGGACTCCTTGTCGCCTGTCCAGTTGGTCTGGACAAGGGCTGCCCGAACCACGGACATGACACCTCCACCGGCTGCTCGGATCTCTCCGAGGTCCCGGAGTCCCCCGGGACGAGGCTTCACCCTAGACCGGCATAGCGCTCCCGGGGTAGGGACCGGGCGAATCGGTCCTCGCCTACTTTTCTGACCCATTCCCGGCAGGACCGACTCGCACTCCAAGCCGGGCGGCTAATGTGGCGGGATCCAATAGCTGGGTTTTCCGGAGGTGTCGATGAGCGCGGGCTTCGTGGACGGCGTGTCCCTCACGGCAGGGTCAGCCGGGACCTTCGACGTGATCGATCCAGCCGATGGCACGGTCGTCGAGACCGTGGGCCTGGCGGGGGCACCCGAGGTCGGCCAGGCTGTCGCCGCCGCCCAGCGCGCGCTCCCTGAGTGGGCCGCCACGACCCCAGGGGAGCGGGGTGCGGCGCTCCTGAGACTGGCCGAGAGGCTCACCGCTCGTGCGGGCGAGTACGCGGACGTGGAGTCGCGCCAGACCGGCAAGACGTTGCGTCTGGCCACCGAGTTCGACGTACCGGGGAGCATCGACAACGTCGTGTTCTTCGCCGGCGCCGCCCGTCAGATGGAGGGCCTGGCGTCGGGGGAGTACGACGCCACCCACACATCCGTCATCCGCCGTGAGCCCGTCGGCGTCGTCGGGTCCATCGCCCCATGGAACTACCCCCTCCAGATGGCCATGTGGAAGATCCTCCCGGCCATCGCCGCAGGCAACACCATCGTCTTGAAGCCGGCGGAGATCACCCCCCTCACCACGCTCATGCTCGCCGAGGACGCCGCAGCGGCAGGCATCCCGGCTGGCGTCGTCAACGTCATCGTGGGGCGGGGCCCCGAGGCCGGTGAGGCCCTCGTGAGCCATCCCGATGTCGCCATGGTGTCCTTCACGGGGTCGACCCCCGTGGGGCGTCGCGTCATGGAGATCGCCGCGGGCCGGGCGGCTCGGGTCCACCTGGAGTTGGGCGGCAAGGCGCCCTTCGTGGTTCACGACGACGCCGACCTCGAGGCGGCCATCCAGGGGGCGGTGGCGGGTGCGCTCATCAACGCCGGGCAGGACTGCACTGCGGCCACCCGCATCTATGCCCAGCGGCCTGTCTTCGATGCCCTCGTTGCGGGAGTCGCAGAGGTCCTCGGGCGCATCCGCGTGGGGGACCCGCGCGATCCGGACACCGACCTCGGGCCGCTCGTGACCTTTGCCCAGCGTGACCGCGTGGCCGGCTTCGTCGATCGGGCCCGGGGCGCCGGAGCGAGCATCCTGGCGGGCGGCCAGGTGCCCGGTGGCGAGTTGAGCAAGGGCGCCTACTACGCCCCCACGCTCGTCACGGGTGCCCCGCAGGCGTCCGAGATCGTCCAGGAGGAGATCTTCGGCCCGGTCCTCGTGGCCCTGCCCTTCGACTCCGACGATGAGGGCCTCGCGCTGGCCAACGACACGCGCTACGGTCTGGCGGCCTCGGTTTGGACCCGCGACGTCTACCGCGCTCAGACTGCCCAGCGGACCATTCGGGCGGGGACGGTCTGGGTCAACGACCACATCCCCATCGTGAGCGAGATGCCGCACGGGGGGATGAAGCAGTCCGGCTTCGGCAAGGACATGTCCAAGTACTCCCTCGAGGAGTACACCGTCGTCAAGCACGTCTCCTGGGACATCTCGGGCGATGCGCGCAAGGAATGGCATCGCACGATCTTTGCTGACCGCACGCCCTGAACCGTTAGCATCGAACCACCCGTCGAGGACCACACACGAGGAGATTGAGGAGTCACCATGACGAAGCGCCCGCTCTCACCCCAGGCCGCCGCCATCGTGCGGATGTCGCAGGCCGGGCTGTCCCGTCGTCGCCTCCTCCAGGTCGCGGGCATCACCGGCGTGGCGGCCACAGCCGCAGCCTGTGGCGCCGGCGGCGGTGGCGGTGGCTCGAGTGACTCCTCCAGCGGGGCCCCCTCGCCCACCCAGGCCACGGACCTCTCCGACACCGAGAAGTTCATCAACTGGGCCAACTGGCCGCTCTACATCGACGTCAACGACGAGACGGGCGAGTTCCCCACCCTCGAGGCCTTCATGCAGGCCACGGGTATCAAGGTCAACTACACCGAGGACGTCAACGACAACAACGAGTTCTTCGCCAAGGTGCGTGCACAGCTCGAGTCGGGCCAGTCGATCGATCGCGACATCGTCGTCCTCACCGACTGGATGGCCGCACTGTGGATCCAGAGCGGTTACGCCGCGCCCCTCGACAAGGCGCTGATCCCCAACTCCGCCAACCTCGCCCCGGCGTACCTCGGCGTTACCTTCGATCCGGATCGCAACTACACGCTGCCGTGGTTCTCCGGGTTCGGCGCTTTCGGCTGGAACAAGGCGCTGCTGCAGGAGACGCTGGGCACCGACACGCTCACCTCGCTCGACCAGTTCTGGGATCCCAAGCTCAAGGGCCGCATCGCGGTGCTCTCGGAGATGCGCGACACCATGGGCATCATCATGGCGTGGCAGGGCGCAGACCCCTCGAACTTCACCGACGAGCAGTTCCAGGCGGGCATCGCCGCGTTCCAGGCCCAGATCGACAGCGGCCAGATTCGCCAGGTGTCCGGGAACGACTACGTCGCCGCACTCAAGAGTGGCGATGCCATCGCCGTCATCGGCTGGTCGGGCGACATGTTCCAGCTCGGCGAGGACTTCGGCGTCGGCCTGCCCGAGACGGGCGGCATGCTCTGGACCGACAACATGCTCGTGCCCTCGGTTGCCCAGCACAAGAAGAACGCCGAGACGGTCATGAACTACTACTACGACCCGGTCGTCGCCGCCGAGGTGGCGGCCTACGTCCAGTACGTCTCACCGGTCGCGGGTGCCAAGGAGGCTATGGCCGACATCGATCCGTCCCTGGTAGACAACCAGTGGATCTTCCCCGACGCCGCGACTCTGGATAACTCCTACGTCTTCATGACGCTCACCCCCGAGCAGGATGTCGCCTACCAGCGGGAGTTCCAGAAGGCCATCGGGATGTAGCCCTGACGGCGTAGGCTGCCGACCCGTTCGAGAGGAGTCCGCGTGGCGGCAACCGACAGCGTGCAGGATCTGCACCTCGTCAACCTGGTCAAGTCCTTCGGCGACTTCGTCGCCGTCGATGACCTCACCCTGACGATTCCCGCGGGATCGTTCTTCGCCCTGCTCGGCCCCTCGGGCTGCGGCAAAACGACGACCCTGCGCATGGTCGCAGGCCTCGAGGATCCGACGAGCGGGCAGATTATGCTGGGCTCCACCGACATCACCAACGAGAAGCCCTACAAGCGTCAGGTCAACACGGTCTTCCAGTCCTATGCGCTCTTCCCGCACCTGGATATCTTCGAGAACGTTGCCTTCGGGCTTCGCCGTCGTGGAATCAAGGACGTCACCGGGCCTGTCAACGACATGCTCGAACTCGTCGAGCTCGGGCCGATGGCGCGACGCAAGCCCGCGCAGCTCTCGGGCGGGCAGCAGCAGCGCGTCGCTGTCGCGCGCGCTCTCATTAATCAGCCGGGGGTTCTCCTTCTCGATGAGCCCCTCGGTGCACTGGACCTCA
>JBMOIL010000077.1:0-12208 GCA_049317345.1 Candidatus Nanopelagicales bacterium | reverse complement strand
GGGCCACCACGGAAGACCGTCACGGTTGATGGTGATCGGCGTCTAACAGCTAGCGCGCTCTTTGATCCTTGGCTAGCGGCTAGTGGCGTACGAGAGCAGACTCCCAAAAGGCTCTGTGAGCTCTGGCCGAATGAAGGGGACCGACTGGAGCACAACAATAGTGGTGAGAATAGCTGAAATGGCTACCGCGACGACCGAACAATAAACCCACTTAAGGCGATGAGAAGTACCACTCGGGAAAAGGCCAATACCCACCAGGTTGATGACTGCCATCACGACGAGAAGTCCGATGATCGGCAAGAACACACTGCTCGAGAGCTCACCCACGCGCTGTTCACGTGCCTGCTGCAGATTGCTGATGGAGTCCATGACTGCCTGGGATTCCAGGGTGCCCACCCCTGTTCCCTTGACGACGCCCACCGTCGTGAGCGCCAAAGAAACAAACGCATCCTCTGCTTTCTGGCTAGGCTCGAGTTTGCCACCCAAGCCAGTCTCATTCTGGATAACAGACTCGGCATATGTCGCCATGGCCAGAGCCACAGAGGAGTCGGTAGGTGCAACAACCTCGACAGTGCGCACGATGCCCTGGCCGACGATGGCCTCTCTCTGCGCGGAAGCGAGCAGTTGGTCCGCCTCAGTCCAGGACGTGATGATGGTGAATGCGCCCGTGAAGATCAAGGCACCGCCGAGGAGCGCGAGCGCCGCACGAGCAAGGTTGTCATTGGTTCGATCTTTGGGATCAAAGTTCCTCGTTGCGGCACTGGCGAGTGCCACAATGACGAGGCACGGCACGAGAAACGTGATCAACACCAAAGGCCAGGGCAACCCTGATATCCACTCGAACGCAAACATTCCTCTAATCTAGATATCAACGATGAACGCAGTTCATCTCAGAAACTACGAAAAGATGAACGGCCCATCATGCCTAGTCCCTCACTTGCACCCCCGCCGTCCAAGGTGCGGGGGCAAGAGGGAGCCCAGACAACGTGAATTCGGCTCGCTTGGCGAATGCTCGCCAACTGCAATCCGCTCGCTGCCGATTCAGTTGGCAGTGGTGAATGGACAGGCCAAGTCACCCGCGGGCAGGCGCAACGTCATGAGGTATCGCGTGATCGGATCATCGACACAGGTCGATCCCACGCGTCGATAGACACCGTGCTGCGTCCCCGTGTAGGAGATCAGGCGAGCCCCCTGCACGAGGCTCGCGCCAACACGCGCACGAAGCCACGGAGTCTTGGGGTCGCCCGTCGCATTGACCACGACTGCGGAGTTAGCTAGCTGGACGGGCTCGCTTGACGCATCGATGGGCACACCGATCGGCGGCAGTCCCGAGCACCACAGGCCTCGCTCGATTGCATGGGTGCCCGCCACGGTCAATCCTGCGGAGGCGGCGGTCTCAGCAATCGCCGCGGCCTGCGCGACAGTGGGCCGATCGGGACGATCCGCGCAGAGCACAAAACTGACGACCGGATCGATTGGTCGCTGCAGCGCCGGGAGCGGGCTCACCGGACCGGGCACCGGTCCGCGCTCTCGTGCGGCGGCATCGAGGGCGACGAACTGCTCTCGCTTGCTCTGGTAGCGGCCCTGGCCCCACAGGCCGCTTATGAGCCCGTCGAGGCCGTAGAGGTTCTCTGCGAAGCGCGGATAGGGCTCCCCCCTCAGATCGAGGGGCCCCTCATCCAGTGACGTGATGACGCGATTGATCTTGGCGGAGAGGCCCGCCGGGAAAGTGCCGGCGAAGACTCGCAGCATCGTCGACCACGCCCAGGCCATGGTCGAGGCCTGCTGCAATTGCGTCTGATTGGTCGGTGCGACACCGTCCAGCACCATCGCGCGCAAGCGCGATGGGTACTCCCGCGCGTAGGCGAGCCCGACCGTCGTGCCGTAACTCACGCCGTTGTAGGTCCACTGCTGCACGCCCAGTGCCTGACGCAGGGCGTCGAGATCCCGGATGACGTAGTGGGTGCCCAGATAGGGCGCAAGATCGGGGTTGGCCTCCAGGCACTGGCGCAGGGTCGTCCCAAGCGAGTCCGCGTAGGCAGTCGCCACTGCCGACCAGTCCACCGGCCCCGCTTGCGGGAGCTCGCCGAACGTCGCCGTCCCGTCGCAGCCCTGCAATTGCGGCGTGCTCCCCGCCACACCACGTGGATCCCACGCCACGATGTCGAAGTGACGCTGAATGCTTGCCGGCAGCGCACCGGACGGACCGTAGGGGCCACCGGTGAGGAGGAACTCGAGCACGTCCATCCCACCTGTTCCTGGCCCGCCCGGGTTGTACGTGTAGGTACCGATGCGCTTGCCCGTGGCGCGATGCACGGCGAATGCGATCGAGGCCCGACGAGGATCATCGGGCTGAGCCCAGTCGATAGGGACGTCTAGGCGACCGCACTCGACGCCCTCGGGCATGCGGTCCGGGCAGTCGACCCAGGTGATGGCCTCGCGCGCCGCACCAGCCTGTGCGGCGGAGGGCACTGCCACCTGCAGAGTCCCCGCGATCGCGGTGGCGATGACGGTAAGGGACATGAGAGTCCGAGCGATCGTGGTCGACATGGCCGCAGGCTATCCGGCTACTCCTCCACCTTCTCCACCCGCGCGGGGAACATGCGCCACGCAAGGAAAGCGCCAGCGGCGACGATCGCTGCCGCGACCAGGAGGGCCGTCGTCATGCCCGAGACGAAGGCGTCGCCCGCGGCCTCGCGGATCGGCGTAGCGAAGTCGGAGGGGAGTCTCGCGACGGCGAGCGATCCTGCAGCGAGGGACTCGCGCACTGCCTCCACCACACCCGCCGGGATGGTATTGACTGCATCGCCGGCGGCCTGGATCTGCGCCTCGATCTCATTGCGGTAGCCGAGAGAGAGCAGCGAGCCGAGGATCGCGACGCCAAGCGATCCGCCGAGTTCGCCGACACCGTCGTTGACCGCCGAGCCCATGCCGGCGCGCTCGCGCGGCACCGAGGCAAGGACGGCATTGGTCGCCTGCGGCAGCACCATGCCCAGCCCGAGACCCATGAGGCCGAGGCTCCCGCCGACGTGCAGGTAGGCAGAGCCGGCTGTCAGGTAGGCCGCGAGCGATAGGCCCACGACGACGAGCACGAGGCCGAGTACGACGATCCGCCGAGTGCCCCACCGCTCAGCCCAGCGCGGACTAAAGAGCGAAGCCAGGAAGAGGCCCCCGGCAGCGGGGAGCATGGCGATACCGGACTGCAGCGGTGAATCTCCCTGGACGAGTTGCAGGAACTGCGGCAGGAAGAACATCACTCCCATCAGCGCGCCATAGACGATCGCCACCGTGATGATCGCGACAGTGAAGAGCCGGTTGGCAAAGAGCTCCATGGGCAGGAGCGGGCGGGGCGCTCGCCGCTCCCACCAGACGAAGGCAACGAGGAACACGATCGCCGTCACGGTCGACAGGATCGTGACCGTCGAGATCCCCTGATCCGGTACCTCGATCACGGTCACGACGAAGGCGACGATGCCGACGGTCGAGAGCACCGCACCGAGTGGATCCAATCGAGGCTTGCTCGGGTCCAGGGACTCCGGCACGAGCAGGAGCGTGGCCACCACGGCAAGCACCACCAGGGGTGGGTTCACCCAGAAGATCGCGTGCCAGGTCGTGACTTCGAGCAGGAATCCGCCGAGGATCGGGCCGATCGCCACGGCGGCCCCGGCCACCGCCGCCCAGATGCCGATCGCCTGCGCCCGCGCACGCGGATCAGTGAAAACCTGCACGAGAATCGACAGGGTGGAGGGCATGATGAAGGCCCCGCCGATGCCCATGATCGCGCGGCACACGATGAGGCCATCCGCCGTCGTCGCGAAGCCTGCGGCGAGCGAGCCCGCACCGAAGACAATCAGGCCGATGATGAGCGCCCGCCGACGACCGAATCGGTCACCAAGGCTGCCGGCGAGCAGGAGCGTGCCGGCGAAGAGCACGGAATAGGCGTCGACCACCCACTGGAGTTCAGCCGTGCTCGCGCCTAACTCTTCCTGCAGGGTGGGCAGCGCGACATTGACGATCGTGTTGTCCAGCGAAATGAGGGCGAGGGCCGCTGCCAGGACAAAGAGGATTGCCCAGGGGGACCGAGATGCCACGGACCGAGACTAGATGCCTCCCTGGTCGTTGAGCGACCACTAGGCTCCGGCGCGGAAGGAGTGCCGATGGATCTCGTGGCCGTGATGGCGACTGCCTCGAGCAGCGACCTGACCCAGGAGCTCAACTCCCTGCTGGTCATCGCTGCCATCGCGGCGGCCACCCCCCTGCTGGTCGGGCTCCTGCGCCTGCCCGTGGCCGAGGTGGTCCTCATGCTCGCATTCGGGGTCATTTTCGGGCCTGAGGTGCTGGGCTGGATTGAGCTTGACGATGCCATCGACCTGCTCGCCGAGCTCGGACTGGCCTTCCTCTTCTTCGCCGCCGGCCTGGAGCTCGAGAAGCGCGCGGTCGAGGGCCGATCAGGCAAGCTCGCACTTACCGGCTGGCTGGTCAGCGCTGCGCTCGCACTCGTCGCGGCCGGGATACTGCAGAGGCTCGGAGTCATCGATGACTTCCTCGGTGTCGCCATCTGCCTCACCAGCACGGCACTAGGAACACTGCTCCCCATCCTGAGTGACAAGGGTCTGCTCAAGACACCCTTCGGCAACTACTTCATGGGGGCGGGAGCCATCGGAGAGTTCGGACCCGTCCTCGCGATCTCCCTACTCCTCAGCACCAAATCCTTCTGGATGGCCCTGTTGTCCGTCGTGCTCTTCGCTGCCGTCGCGCTCCTCTTCGCCAAGGTCCCGACCCTGCTGCGCACCAATCGAGTCGTGGCCGTCATCGAACGCGGGCAGGAGACGAGCGCGCAGACGGCCGTGCGCCTGACGGCGCTTTTGCTCGTGGCGCTCCTGGCGATCGCCGAGGACTTCGGCCTGGACGTCGTCCTCGGTGCCTTCATCGCTGGCGTCATCATCAAGCAGTTGGCTCCGGCCGACGAGCAGCGCGGGCTGCAGACGAAGGTGGAGGGGATCGCCTTCGGGGTATTCATCCCGATCTTCTTCATCGTCTCGGGAGCCAGGCTGGACATCAGCTCCATCCTTGCCAACCCGAGTCTGCTGTTCGTCTTCCTCGCCCTCTTCCTCGTCGTCCGCGGGATACCGCAGTTCTTCCTCTATCGGCGAGCGATTCCGCACGCGAAGGAACGCGCCGGCTTCTCGCTCTATGTCGCGACCGCGCTGCCCATCATCGTCGCCGTGACGTCAGTGGAGCTCGGCGCGGGCATCATGCGACCGTCGGTGGCCGCCGCGCTCGTCGGAGCGGGTGCGCTGTCAGTGCTCGTCTTCCCGCTCGTCGCTCAGACACTCCTGCCCAAGCGCTCGGACTCTCAGGAGGACGAGCGCAGCGACGCGACGGCGTAGAGGGCGACCCCTGCGGCGACCGCAGCATTGAGCGACTCTGTCGAAGTCGCCATGGGGATCGACACGGTGTGATCGCACGTCTCGCTGACGAGACGACCGAGTCCACGTCCTTCTCCACCGATCACGAGGACCAGAGGAGCGTCAGCAATCTCGCGCGGAAGCGCCGTGAGCTCCATGTCCCCATCGGCCGCGAGGCCGATCACCGTGCAGCCGGCCTTGCGGTAGGCGGTGAGCGCGCGAGTGAGGTTGGTCGCACGGGCCACCGGCAGATGCGCGAGGGTCCCGGCACTGGCCTTCCACGCGGACCCCGTGACACCGGCGGCACGACGCTCCGGCACGACCACACCATCGGCGCCGAAAGCGGCCGCCGAACGCACAATGGCCCCGAGGTTGCGCGGATCGGTCACGCCGTCGAGCGCGACGATGAGAGCGGGCGTGCCTGAGTCGATGGCCCGCTCCAGCAGATCGTTGGGATCGAGATAGTCGTACGCCGGGACGGTGAGGAGCAGGCCCTGGTGCGCCGCTCCACCGGACATGCGATCGAGCTCGATGCGGGTGACCTCGAGCAGGGGCATGCCCGTGTCGGCCGCAATGGTGAGGGCCTCGCGCACTCGGTCGTCGGTGTCGACGTACTGCTGGACATAGAGCGCCGACGCGGGCACACCCGCGCGCAGCGCCTCGACCACGGGGTTGCGCCCGACGAGCACCTCGCGCCCGTCCTTGCGCGCCCGCGCGGCCGGGGCCCGCTTGGCCGCCTGCTTCTCAACGGCGCGCGCGCGCCGGGCCGCAGGGTGCTTCGCCCGCTCCTCCGCCTTCGGGGTCGGGCCCTTGCCCTTGAGCGCCTTGCGGCGCTGGCCACCGGAGCCCACGGTCATGCCCTTCTTCGTGCCTTCCTTGCGCATGGCTCCCTTGCGCTGGGAATTGCCTGCCATCAGGACTCCTCTGCTAGCGACCAGCGTGCACCGGCCGGGGTGTCCTCGACGAGGATCCCCGAGGAGGCCAATCCGTCGCGGAGAGCATCCGCGACGGCGAAGTCCTTGCGGTCACGCGCGGCCTGCCGCTGAGCGAGCACGACATCGACGAGCGGTGCGAGCGCACGCCGAGCGGCACCGTCATCGGCTCCCGCAGCCCACTGCTCGGCGTATGGATTGAGCCCGAGTACGTCGAGCATGACGGCGACCTCGTCGCGCGCACGTCGTGCGGCACCCGCATCTGCATCGGCGAGCGCGGTGTTGCCTGCCCGCACGGTGTCATGTAGGACGGCGAGTGCCTGGGGAACGCCGAGGTCATCGTCGAGGGCTGCCGCAAAGGCGGCAGGGATCTCCGTGGCCGCTGGGCGGTCGCCGAGCGACTCCTCGGCTCGCCGGAGGAAGCCCTCGATGCGCCGGTAGCCAGACGCGGCCTCAGCGAGCGCTTCGTCGGAGAACTCCAGCATCGAGCGGTAGTGCGCCGAGCCGAGGTAGTAGCGCAACTCGACCGGCCGGACGCGCTTGACGACCTCGGAGACGAGCAGCGAATTGCCCAGCGACTTGCTCATCTTCTCGCCGGAGGTGGTCACCCAGGCGTTGTGCATCCAGTAGCGCGCGAACTCATCACCCGCCGCCTTGGACTGGGCGATCTCGTTTTCGTGGTGGGGGAAGAGCAGGTCCATGCCGCCACCGTGGATGTCGAACGCCGGACCGAGATAGCGGGATGCCATCGCGGAGCACTCCAGGTGCCAACCCGGCCGACCAGGGCCCCAGGGAGTCACCCACTGCGGCTCACCGGGCTTCGCTGACTTCCATAGCGCGAAGTCACGCGGATCGCGCTTGATCGATGCCTCGGAGTCGCCCGCGGGCTGCATGTCGTCGAGGCGCTGCCCGCTCAGCGCGCCGTACTCGGGGAAGGAGCGGACATCGAAGTAGACATCGCTATCAGCGGCGTACGCATGACCGTCATCGATAAGCCGCTGCATGAGCTCGACCATCTCGGGCACGTGACCGGTCGCGCGCGGCTCGTAGGTGGGCGGCAGGCAGCCCAGGACGTCGTAGGCCCAGGTGAAGGCGCGCTCATTGCGCATCGCCACCTGCCAGAAGGGCACGCCCTCCTCGGCCCCGCGAGCGAGGATCTTGTCGTCGATATCGGTGACATTGCGGACGAAGGTGACGTCGTAGCCCGAGGCCTCGAGCCAGCGCCGGAGGATGTCGAAGGCCAGGCCCGACCGGATGTGGCCCACATGGGGAGGTGCCTGCACGGTGGCCCCACACAGATAGATCGACACACGCCCCGGCTCGAGGGGTGCGAAGTCGCGCACCGCACGGGATGCGGTGTCGTAGAGGCGCAGGGTCACCGGCACAGACTAGTGGGGCAGGCGAGTGACGACCTTGTCCGGCGTGATGCGGCACACGACGCGGACGTTGTCGGTGCCATCGTCGCCGGTGTATCGGTCTGTGCCCGTGTAGGCCAGATTGAGGCGATCGATGAGCTCCCGGCCACCCTCCTCTTCCATCGTCACGGTGCCGCGCACCTCGACGTAGGAGTAGGGGTTGTCCTTGGGGTAGACCAGGACGGTGACGCGGGGGTCACGCTCCATGTTGAGGTACTTACGACGCCCCTTGATCGTCGAGACAAGGAGGTCATTGCCGTCGCGCTCAACCCACACCACCGACAACTGCGGGTAGCCATTGGGATTGCTGGTCGCGATCGTGGCGAACTCAGGAGCATCGAGCATCGGGAAAGCATCGGGCGGAAGGGTCGCGGTCATAGTGGGACGGTATCGGAAGGGCAGGATTCAGGGGGCAATGAGGAGGGCGGTAGCGATGGCCGCGAGGCCCTCGCCGCGCCCGGTGAGACCGAGGCCGTCCGTGGTGGTCCCCGCGACGCTCACCGGGGCCGCGGCAGCGGCCGAGAGTGCCGCCTCGGCTTCCGAACGACGCGTGCCGACCCTTGGCCGGACGCCGATGACCTGGATCGAGATGTTGGCAATCTCCCAGCCGGCTTCGCGCACGTGCGCGGCCGCATGGGCGAGGAGTGTCGATCCGCTCGCCCCGGACCACTGCGGATCATCCACGCCGACGAGCGAACCCAGGTCACCGAGACCGGCTGCCGAGAGCAGGGCATCGCAGGCTGCATGCGCCGCGACGTCGGCATCGGAATGCCCCTCCAGGCCATCACCCTCCCAGAGCAAACCGGCAACCCACAGGGGCCGGCCGGCTGCGAAGGCATGGACGTCGACGCCCACGCCCACGCGACTAGCCGACACCGCCGCTTGCCCGACGACGGACGAGGATCGCCTCGGCGAGCACGAGGTCGAGAGGTCGCGTGATCTTAAAGGCTTCCTCGTGGCCGGGGACCACGTGGACGGTCACGCCCATGCGTTCCACCATGCCTGCGTCATCTGTGGCGTCCCCGCCATCCGATTCCGCGTGGGCGCGCTGGAGCACATCGCGATGGAAGCCCTGTGGAGTCTGGACAGCATGCAGCCGCGCACGATCAAGCGTGGCGCGTACGATGCCATCGGCGTCCACGTCCTTGATGGTGTCAACGACACCCAGGGTCGGGATCACAGCCTGCGCGCCGGAGCGCACCGCTGCGGCAACCCGGTCGACGACTTCCGCAGGGACGAGGGGCCGGGCTGCATCGTGCACGAGGACGACGTCGACCTCGGCGGGCAGTGCAAGCAGTGCCCGGGCGACGGAGTCCTGCCGGGTCTCTCCGCCCGACACGATGACGAGGGGGAGCTCGATGCCGGCGAGAAGTGCGCGCGACTCCTCCACAGCGTCTTCGGGAACGGCGATGACGATGACGTCGATATCGCGCGCTGCAGCGAGGTTGCGCACGGCGTGAAGCAGGATCGGCTGGCCTGCCAGGGTGCGCAGAGCCTTGGGGGCTCCCGGACCCAGGCGCTCGCCGCGTCCCGCAGCGGGGACGATCACCGCAGTGAGGGGGGCGTCGCCCATGGCGATCTCCGGTTCGACTGGCACGGGCCGCGCACGCGGCCCGTGACGACCTAGGAGGCGAGGACCTCGTCGAGGATGGCCTCGGCCTTGTCCTCGTTGGTCTTCTCCGCGAGGGCGAGTTCGCTCACGAGGATCTGACGCGCCTTGGCCAGCATCCGCTTCTCACCAGCCGAGAGACCGCGCTCACGCTCGCGGCGCCACAGGTCACGGACGACCTCGGCGACCTTGATGACATCGCCTGAGGCCAGCTTCTCGAGGTTGGCCTTGTAGCGACGAGACCAGTTGGTGGGCTCTTCGGTGTAGGGCTGGCGGAGTACCTCGAAGACCCGATCAAGGCCCTCGGCGTTGACCACATCACGCACGCCCACGAGATCGACGTTCTCGGCGGGCACACGGACCGTGAGATCCCCCTGGGCGACACGGAGTACGAGGTACTCCTTCTCCGCCCCCTTGATGACCCTAACCTCAACGGCCTCGATGAGAGCGGCCCCATGATGGGGGTAGACGACGGTGTCGCCGACCTTGAACGTCATATGGTGAGCCCCTTTCCCGGTCCATCAGGATATCACGGGCATCAGGAGCACCACTCCGCGTCCCATGAGCGGTACCCGCTACTGTGTAGGGGTCGCCATGTGCGCGACCGGACGTCGACATGCGACGACCGACGTAGCCGCAGGAGCACCACGTGATCGCTGTGCGCAGGCACTTCGCCCGCAGAATCGCCCTCGTAGCGACGGTCTTGGTCGCTGCACCACTACTCGCTGGCTGCTGGCAGGGTTTGGGTGCGACCACCACGATGCAGAACTCGATGAACTCGGGCAATGGCACGCAGGAGATCGTGGGATCCCTCCGCATCGAGAACGCCACCGTCGTGCGCAACGAAGCGGGGCGGGCATCCCTCGTCATGGCCGTCTTCAACCAGGGCGACGCCGCCGACACCCTCTCCGGGGTCTCCGTCGACGGTCAGGTGCTCGCCGCTCCCCCGGTCACCATCGAGCCGGGATCCTTCGCGACCTTCGGCTACGGCGCCGAGGGTGCTCCCGCGGAAAACGTCCTTCTCATCGAGGGGCTGGCGACGCCGGCGGGTTCCTACTCCACCGTGTCGCTCGCTTTCACGACGAACGGCATCACCGAGTTCACCTCGCTGGTGGTGCCCGACGTGGGCTACTACGCGGGCTACGTCCCCGCGAGCTAGCGACTCCTGCCGCTATTCGGCTTCGTACTTATAGCCAAGCCCGCGCACGGTCAGGATGAGCGTGGGATTGCGCGGATCCACCTCGATCTTGGCGCGCAGGCGCTTCACGTGGACGTCGAGCGTCTTGGTGTCGCCCACGTAGTCCGATCCCCACACGCGATCGATGATCTGGCCGCGCGTGAGCACACGACCGGCGTTGCGGACGAGGAGTTCGAGCAGGTCGAACTCCTTAAGCGGCATCGCGATGGTCTGCCCGCGGACCGCCACGACATGGCGGTCGACGTCGATCCGCACCGGACCCGCCTCGAGGGTGCTGGGGAGCATCTCCTCCGGCTCGCCACGGCGGCGCAGCACCGCCCTGATGCGGGCCACGAGCTCACGGGAGGAGAAAGGCTTGGTGACGTAGTCGTCTGCGCCGAGCTCCAGGCCGACAACCTTGTCGACCTCGCCATCCTTAGCCGTCACCATGATGATCGGCACCGCGGACTTCTGGCGGAGCGTGCGGCAGACCTCCGTGCCCGAGATACCCGGCAGCATGAGATCGAGCAGGATGAGATCGGCGCCGTGCCGATCGAACTCATCGAGCGCGGCAGCACCGTCGGCTGCGACACCGACCTCGTATCCCTCGCGCCGAAGCATGAAGGAGAGGGCGTCCGAGAAGGACTCCTCGTCTTCAACCACTAGGACCCGTGTCACAGGGCCTCCTCCTCCACTGCCCCGCGGGTCGCGCGCCCGCTTCCGAGAGCCACCAGCTCCGCTTCCCCACTGCCACTCGACAGCGGGAATCGAAGGGTGAACGTCGAGCCAACTCCGGACTCCGACCACACCGCTACGTCACCGCCATGGTTCTCGCACACATGCTTGACGATCGACAGGCCCAGGCCTGTGCCCCCCGTGGAGCGGGAGCGGGCCGGATCGGCTCGGTAGAAGCGTTCGAAGATGCGGTCGAGGTCATGCGAGGCGATGCCGATGCCCTGATCCTTGACATCGATCTCCACCATGCCGCTGTCCGTGCGCGCAGCCACAGCTACGCGCGTGTGGTCCGGGGAGTACGTCACGGCGTTGCTCACGAGATTGCGCAGAGCCGTGAGCACCTGCTGCCGGTCCCCGACCATCTCCGCTCCGGGGGCACCGATGACGACGAGCTCGATCCCTCGCGCATCCGCGAAGGGCCGTACCTCGTCCACCGCCTGGGTAATCACGGGGTCGATCTCGAATACCGCTGCCCGGGCCAAGGGGTCATCGCCCTGGAGTCGCGAGAGCTCGATGATGTCGTTGATGAGCGAAGCGAGCCGCGAAGACTCGACGATCATGCGCTCCGCGAAACGTTGGACGCTCTCCTGATCTTCCGCCGAGCTCAGGATCGCTTCGGCAAGGAGGGCGAGCGCGCCCACCGGGGTCTTGAGCTCATGGCTGACATTGGCCACGAAGTCACGTCGGACCGCATCCACGCGGCGCTCCTCGGCGAGGTCTTCCACGAGGACGACGAAGATGTCTGCCGACAGGGGAGCGACCGTGGCCTTCAGGTCAAGCATGCCGCGTCCCAGCGGAGGTCGGCGTACCCGGAACTCACGCTCCTGGGCGCCACCGCGCTCCACGCAGGCGTGAATCAACTCGTGGACGTCCACGACGGCGAGCGCATCGCGGCGCACCAGGCCCAGTGCCTCGGCCCGGGGGGTCGTCCG
>JBMOIL010000076.1:0-12258 GCA_049317345.1 Candidatus Nanopelagicales bacterium | reverse complement strand
AGGAAGCTCAGGGTCGTTTCCGACAGGATCACGATGGCCACTGTAAGCGTCGTGTTGGCGAGCACGAGCGGGAAGACATTGGGCAGCACATGTCGTGTCATCTGATGCCAATTGCCCGCGCCGAGCGCCTTCGATCGCTCGATGTAGGGGCGCCCCTCGATCGAGAGCGTTTGCGCTCGGATGAGCCGAGCTGTGCCGGCCCAGGAGGTGATGCCGATGACGATGATGAGGTTGAGGGTGCTCGGTCCCAGCACGGTCGCGAGCACGATCGCCAGCGGGAGGAAGGGGATGACGAGGAACCAGTCGGTCACACCGACCAGGGCATGCGATCCGATGCCGCGGAAGTGCCCGGCCATGATCCCCACCGCCGTGCCGATCACCATCGCGACAAGCGTCGCCGCGAGGCCGACCGTGAGTGAGATGCGCGTGCCGTAGGCGAGCAACAGCAGGATCGATCGACCGTCCTCGTCGGTGCCGAGCGGGTAGGCCAGTGATGGCCCGTCGAATCTCTCACCGGTCGCCTTGGTGACATTGAGTGCATCGGCAGGGATGAGTATCGGGGCAAGTATCGCTACGACGATGAAGATGGCCAGGATGATGAGGCCCGCCATGCCCCCGCGGTCATGGCGGAAATCCCGCCAGAAGCGTCCGAGTGCGGCCTTGCGCCGCTGCGTCTGAATGCTCATCCCCGGGCCCCGATCACTCTCGGACCCGCGGATCGATGACGACGTAGAGCAGCTCCGCGATGAGGTTCGCACCAATCACCGCAATCGAGAAGAGCAGGAAGATCGCCTGGAGCAGCGGGATGTCGGGTCCGCGCAGCGCCTCGTAGGTGAGCAGGCCGAGCCCGGGCCACGAGAACACCGTCTCCACCGTGATCGCCCCGGTGACGACGAAGCCCAGTGACAGGAAGATGAGGGTGATCGTGGGCAGGAGGGCATTGGGTACGGCGTGCCGCTTGCGCACCAACACGTCGCGCATGCCTTTGGCCCGGGCGAGCATGAGGTAGTCCTGCCGGCGCTCATCGATGAGCGAAGCCCGCATGACGAGCGCGTAGTCCGCAAGGTAGATGAGCATGAGCGTGGTGCAGGGCAGCACCATGTGCCAGAGCACATTGAGCCAGCCAGCGGGCGTACCCGTGTCGACGCCGGGGGAGACGATGCCGCCGACGGGGAAGAGCCCGGGCAGGCCGAACGCTCCGACACCGAAGACGATGAGGAGCATCATGCCGAGCCAGAACTCCGGCATGGAGTAGAGCGTGAGCGTCGTGCCGGTCGAGATCTTGTCGAAACGACTGCCGGGCTTCCACCCCGCGCGAATGCCGATCCAGATGCCGATGATCGAGGCCAGCACGATCGCCGTGCCGAGCAGCAGCACCGTCGGCCAGATCCGCTCGCCGATGAGCTCCCACACCGGCTGTGAGAAGCGCGTCGAGTCGATGCCCGGGTCGAACGGATTGCGGACGTAGGTGAGGAACTGCTCCCAGATCGGCCGGTTCAACTCCGCGCGCAGCGCGGCGATCTGCTCGGCATCCATGTTGCGGCCGCGTGTG
Source organism: Candidatus Nanopelagicales bacterium (assembly GCA_049317345.1). GTDB lineage: Bacteria > Actinomycetota > Actinomycetes > S36-B12 > S36-B12 > Mxb001. Next base: position 10,706 of record JBMOIL010000076.1, on the reverse strand, counting down.
TAGAGGCCGATGGGATCACCGGGCAGGAGCCGGAAGAGGAAGAAGTTGAAGACGACGACGAAGGCGAGTGTCACGACCGCGCGCAGCACCTTGCTGCCGACGACGCGCGCTGTCGAGCCGGTGCCGCGGCGGGGCCGAAGCGGATCCGGCTCACCGACCGCGACCTCCTGGAGGAGGCTCACTCTCGGTCGCCCGCCTGCGACTTCGAGCGCATTCGCACGAGCGCGACGACGAGTCCGACGATGACGAGGGCCGCGATCGCCAGGCCGATGATGAGGCCGGTGTTGGACCCACCGGATGTCGGCTCGGCCGTGCCTCCGCTGGCATCCGCCGACTCGCTCGCACCGGGTGACGGGCTTGCGGTCGTGTCACCGCCGCTATCAGCGCTCACCGGCGCGACGTTTGTGTAGGTGTAGACGCCGTACTGGAAGAGCAGCGAGCCGCTGCCCTCCGGCTGCCCGACGAAGCCGGTGAACCGGTCGGAGCGGTAGGCCTCGAGGTTGTCGTAGTAGTAGGTCACGACGTAGGGGACGGCGTCGTAGAGGATCTGCTGCATCTGCTTGACGATGTCTGCGCGCGCCGTCTGATCGGTCTCCTCCGACTGAGCCGCGTAGAGCTGGTCGTACTCCTCATTGCAGTAGAACGAATCCGACAGGTCGGCGTAGATCTCTCCGCCGTCCTCGTAGGAGCGCTTGGCGCAGGTGAACGTCGACAGTTGGTAGTCCGGGTCGGGCTCGACCACCCAGCCCCACTCGAACATGTCGAACTCACCGCGCCCGATGATCTCGAAGAGCGCATTCTCATCGACCGGCTTGATCTCAGCCTCGATACCGATCGCCGCCAGGTAGGACTTGAAGTATTCGCCGGACTTCACGGACGAGTCCGAGTCGGTGCGGACGAAAAGCCGGTACTTCATGGGTACGCCGTCCGGCCCCACGCGCACGCCATCGGGCCCCATGGCGTAGCCGGCATCGTCGAGGATCTGGTTGGCCAGCGCCGGGTCGTAGGTCTGCGTCCCTGGATCAATGTGCAGCGTCGTGTAGAGCGGCGGGATGATCGTGGACCCTGGCGTGCCGTAGCCGTTGAGGATCTTGTCGACCATCTGCTGCCGGTCGATCGCGTGCGAGATAGCCAGTCGCACCTGCTGGTCCTGCAGGTGGGGGTTGCCGTCGCCGATGGGCTTGCCGTCGGCGGTCGCTGCGCCCATGTTGAAGGCCAACTCATTGAATCCGGAGTAGTCACCGGCGTACGTCGTGATGCCCTCCTGTCCCTCGAGGGTGGAGAAGACATCCGCGGTGAGACCCGTGGCGAAGTCGACCTCGCCCTTGATGAGGGCCTGCCCGAGGGCGTCGGGGTTGTTGTAGATCCGGAAGACGAGCTCGTCAACCTTGGGTCGGCCGGCGTAGTAGCTGTCGTTGGCGACGAGGCGAATGAACTGCCCCGTGCGGCGCTCCGCGACGAGGAAGGGCCCGGAGCCGACGAGCGGCTCGCCCTCGGGCTCATTGGCGAAGGACTTCACGGCCTTGGCGTCGACGCCGCTCCACACGTGCTCGGGGAGGATGTAGACCGCCAGGCGCTCCATGATCGGGGAGGGCGCACGCACCGTCATGACGACGGTGCGGTCGTCGGTTGCCTCCACTGAAGTGATGTTGCGGACGTAGTTGCCGTAGTTGCGCTGCTCGTAGCGGCCCTCGAGGATCCGGTTGAAGGTGTAGGCGACGTCGTTGGCCGTCAGGGGAGTGCCGTCGGACCACACGAGGTCTGGGCGCAGGGTGTAGGTCCAGGTCTTGCCGTCCGCGGACTCGTCCCATGACTCCGCGAGGCCGGGCGCAGGGGTGAAGTCGGCCGAACTCGGCTGCATGAGGGTGGCGTACTGCAGTTGGAATATCTCGTAGGACTCGGCGAGGACGCCGGTGAAAGGGTTGAGCGAGTCGACGTCGCTCAGCATGCCGACGGTGAAGACCACGGGGTCGGCCGCCTGGGCCTGCGGCACGGCGGCCACGGGCACCGCCGCGATAGCGATTGCGGCCACTCCGGCAATCAGTCTGCGGATCACGTCGTCTCCCTCGTAGTCTGCTGACCGTGCCCAGCGATGTGCAAAGCCCCGTGGCGCCGCGCGATCCCGGCGATGATCCCTACGCGTGGATGCGCGACGAGGATCGTGTCCTGCCCCACCTCGAGGCCGAGCGCGCTGCCTATGACGCGCGTGTAGCTAGCCTCGCGAACCTCACGGCGGAGGTCCTCTCCGAGCTCGTCGCTCGCACGCCCGATGCTGAGCGCTCGGCCAGCAGTGATCACGGTTCCCATGCCTACTACACGCTCACGCCCCCTGGGCGCGAGTTGCCTGAATTGCGACGTGCGCTCCGCACGAACCCAGTCGAGGGAGCCCCGGTCGGCCAATTGCTCGTGGACCTCGCCTCCTATGGATCGCCGTATGCCGCGACCGGGGTGGTGGAGCCAGGCAGCGACCTGCTCGCCTACTCGATCGACCTCGATGGCTCGGAGCGCTACACGCTCCGCTTCCGCGACATGTCGGCCGCAACCGACCTCTCCCGCGCCGACGACCTGCCGCTGGAAATCGACGAGACCTACTACACCGGTGCGTGGGCAGGCGGGTGGTTCTACTTCACCGTCATCGATGAGCTCAATCGGCCCCACCAGGTGCATCGCGTCGATCCCCGCACCGGTGAGCGGCACATCGTGCTCACCGAGCCGGATCAGCGCTTCGAGCTCACGGTCCGTCGCAGCCAGGACCGCATCGTGATCGCTGCACACTCGCGCACCACCAGCGAGTGCTGGTCCATCGTCGACGGTGAGCCGGTCTCCATCGCCGGGCGCACGCAGGGTGTGGAGTACGACGTCGAATGGGACACCGATCGCTGGTTGACCGTGTCCAATGCCGACGAGGTGGAGTTCGGTCTCACCGCGGAGGCCAGTCCCACCGCGCCCGCACTCGATATCCGAGGCGTGCAGGCTCGGCCCGAGCGCATCCACGACATGGTCGCCTTCGACAACGCGATCGTCACTTACTCTCGTGTCGATGCGGAGCCGCGTATCCGGATCCTGGAGCGCGACGGTGGCATCCGCCACGAGATTCGCGCCGAACCGGGCGCCTCGCTTCGCCTCGGACGCAACGACGACGCGCACGCCGGCTTCGTCACCGTCGTCACGGAGTCCTTCACCGATCCGACCCGGTGGTGGGACGTCGATCTCGCCACCGGCGAGCGGCGGCTGCGCCATGAGCGCCTGGTGCCCGGACACGATCCGTCGGCGTACGTGAGCGAGGTCATCTACACCGGCGGCGAGTGGCCTGTCCCCATCGTCGTCACGCGCCGTCGCGACACGCCTCTCGATGGCACGGCACCGTGCCTGCTCTACGGCTACGGCTCGTATGAGTCCGTCGATGACCCGTGGTTCGAGTCGTGGGTGCTGCCGCTTCTCGACCGTGGAGTCGTCTACGCCAAGGCGCATATCCGCGGGGGCGGCGAGGTGGGGCGCCAGCAATGGATCGACGGCCACCTGCTGGCCAAGCGCAACTCCTTTACTGATTTCATCGCGGCCGCCGACCACCTCGCCGGCGACGCAGGCTCGCCGGCGCTCGTCGACGGTCGCCGCATCGTGGGCCGCGGCGGCTCGGCCGGGGGTCTCCTCCAGGGTGCGGTCTATGCCATGGCTCCGCAGCGCTGGGCCGGGATCATCGCGGAGGTGCCCTTCGTCGACTGCATCAACTCGATGCTCGATCCCGATATCCCGCTCACCATCACCGAGTGGGAGGAGTGGGGCGACCCGCGCATCCCCGAGCAGCGCGCCTACATGGAGACCTACACGCCGTACCTCAACCTGCCCGACCCCGCCGATCGCCCGCCGCTGCTCGTCACGGGCGCGGTCCACGACCCCCGTGTGCTCGTGCACGAGCCGGCCAAGTGGGTTGCCGCGCTGCGCCACTCCGATCCCCTGCACGGCGACCGTGAGCGGATCACCGATCGCGGCAGCATCGTCTTCCGTGTCGAGACCGGTGAAGGCTCGCATGGCGGGCAGGCTGGCCGCTACGCTGCGCTAGCCGAGGAGGCTCAGGTCATCGCCTGGGCGCTCGCCGCGCTCGCGAAGTGAGGAGTCCCCCGTGAAGCTGATCGCCCTTGCTGCCGGTCTCACCCTGGTGCTGGCGGGTTGCACGTCGTCCTCGGACAGCTCGGGCTCCTCGACCGCGGCGACCTCGAGCGCACCCGCCGAGAACCGTGTCGTGGTCCTCGTGTCGGGTGGCGCACTGCGGACGCCCTTCACGACTCCTACCGAGGCATGCAAGGGCACGGATGGCTTCCTGGCCGCGGGCACGTCGTGGACCGCCCTGCGCCAGTACCTCCTGGACAGCGGCAAGCAGGTCTACACCGCTCCGGCGATGGATACCTGGGGAACTGTGCAGGAGGCACCGACCGACCCCGTGGGTCCTTTTGCCGAGTGCCCTCCGCAACTGCCGGAGACGATGACGATCACCTCGACAGGTGACCTCAATGCGGGTGGCGAACGGCTGGCCCGCTTCATCACCTACTTGCACACGGAGTACGGCGTCACTGACGTCGACCTCGTGGGCCACTCCAATGGCGGGCTCTGGAGTCGCGCAGCAGCCAAGGTGCTAAAGGCGAACAACTCGCCCGTGACGGTGCGGTCGCTGACCGCTATGGCGACCCCCAACACGGGGGCGATCCCGCCTCGCTACTACGCGGGTGAGATCGACCTCGCTGCCTGCGTGGGCGACGCGTTCTGCGAGGAGACCGTCACGGGTTGGGCCGACCTGGTCAAGCTTCTCGACAAGGGATTGAGCGCCCAGGACACGCTGAGGTTCCTGACGGGTCCTGACGGATGGAATGCCGCACAGGGCAATGCCCTTGAGGGAATCCCGGTGACCCTCATGGCCGGCACCTACTTCACCAATCCTGCCGGCGATCCGACCCTGTGGCCCTACGACGGCACGGTGCCGCGCCACAGCGCACTTGCCGTCGACGTCGGCGACGACATCATCCCGTGGCGTGCATGCTGGGAGTCCCCGCTCGTCCACTGGATCGGTCAGGCGGAGAAACTCAAGCAGCCGCTCGACATCGCGATCACGAATAACCCCGAGGCGCTGGCCCGCGTCAATCAGGCCATCGACAGTGCCGACACCGCTCTCGAGCAGCCTTCACGTGAGGGCTGCCCGAGCTAGAAGACAGGTGGGTCGCTCGTCAACTCCCGTCTTCGACTCGAACGGAAGATCAGGCGCCCCCCGGGATCACCTTCGATGTGCCAGCCGGTGTCGTGGATGAGGTGGTGGTGGTGCCAGCACAGCCCCACGAGGTTGGACAGCACCGTCTCCCCACCGTGACGGTAGTAGACGATGTGGTGAACCTCGTCGATGCGTGAGCGGCACCCGGTGAATCGGCAGCGACGGTCGCGGATGAAGAGCGCGCGGCGCAGGGCCGGGTGGATGGTGCGGACCTTGGGCATCATGGCGATGAGCTGACCCTGTCGATCGACGAGCAGGGGACGCAGGGATGCGTCGCAGGCGAGGCGTCGTGCGGCGGCGCCGGTGATCATGGTCGTCGGCACACCGAACTGCTCGAGCCAGCCGGCTGCGGCTGAGTCCTCATCGATCAGGGCCTCCACCGGGACGGTGACGTTGATCGTCGGGCGCTCGCCGGTGACGAGCGGCATCGCGAGATCACCGGTGGCCGCCCCTGCAGCATCGAGGATGCGCCTGAGCCCATCGAGATTGCGCTGAGACAGCGGGCGCGGATCGCGCCGAGAGGAAGCGTCAGCCTCAGCCGGGCCTGCCTCAGGTGCGGGCACATCGCGACGAGCGGACTCCAGCATGGCCACGAAGCGAGCGCCAAGCTCGGCGTCGAGGGTGCCATCGATGCGGACCAGGCCATCGAGCAACTGGGATACATGGAGCCCAGTTGGACGATCACGGTCACGCTCGTCGACGGCGTCGGGATTGACACTGTGGCACAGGTGGCGGAGCCGCTGGTAGAACTCGCGCGGCTCGCAGCGACGCGCTACTTCGGCGACGGCTTCGTCGATTGCCATGAGGTCATCGGCCAGCGCTGAGTAGCGGCGGCGCAACCGAGCGAGCGCATCGACGTGCTGCGCGGAGATCTCACCGCGGCGCCATGCGCCGGCGACGTACGGGAAGTCGCTCACCGCAGCCCCGCGCTCGATCACCGACCGGGCTGATTGCACGCCGTCATTGCCGCTGCCGTGCAGCCAACTCACGGCGCTGCGTGCGCCGTCGGCCTCCCACTCGTAGGAGGAGGCGAAGCGCTGGCTCACGGCTGATGCGGCGGCCTCGAGCTGCCGCGTGACGGTGCGCAGGCGGACCAACTCCTCGCCTAGGCCCACGCCCATCACGGCGTCCATAGGGATCTCAGCGAGCGCCGCCGTCGCCTGCTCTGCCAATGTCACCGCGTGCGAGAACGCGATGTTGGCGTCGAGGTCGAGCAGGGCGGTCATGGCGCTCCAGGGCAGCGTGCGGATGAAGGTGGCACTCCACAATTCGCGCACCGGCCCGCGAGGGGACTCGGCGCGAGGCTTGGCCAGCCGCCTCGCTATTTCCCTAGGAACCTCGACAGATTTGCCTCACGACGAGGACCATCTATCGAACGTATGTTCGAAGTATGACCCACGATGAGCAGCGTGTCAAGACCGCACCGTGACCGGCGTGTCTCAGGCTGGCCTGGCGCTCTCTAGACCGCCTTCAGCGCGTAGAGGTGGTAGCGCTGGATCGCCACGAGTGCGAGGGTCTCGAAGGTCGCGATCTGCGGAGGCGAGAAGACCCAGCCCTTCTGCTTGGGCACGAACTTGTTGGCCTCGATCTCGATGATCGCCATGCCGTCGTACATCCAGATGGAGATCGCATCGGCGGACGCGCGTGAGGGTTGCGCACCCGGGGTGGGCTCGACGTACTGCACGTCCTCATTGATGATGAGCTGCTGCTGGCCGTACATCCCCTGACGGGTGATGACCTCGATGTTGACGGTCGCCTCACCGATCTTCTTGCCGGTGTCGTCCTTGATCTCGTGGGTGTGCGTGCCCGCGCATGAGCCCGCCTTGCTGAGCAGCTGCTGCCAGGCGAACTCCGCGGTCTGTACGTCGGCGTACTGGTAGACGTACTGCGCGGCGTCGAGGAGATGGCCCTCTTTGTTCTGCGCGAAGTCCATGGTCATGGAGGAGAATGACGACGACTTCTCACCCTGCACCGGGGTGCCCTTGGTCGCGCACTCTGTGGGCTTGGCGCCCTTGGTGGCGACCGTGGCCTCGTATGCGTCGAGGGTGCCGAGCCAGCCCGGCGCCCACGACTTCTTGAGCAGGATCTGCTTCATGCCCTTTTCGTTGAGGGCGACGTACTCCAGATCGGCCGCCTGGGCCGGCACGGAGAGGGCGAGGGAAGCGAAGGCCGCGACGGAGGCGGCAGCGATGAGTCGGCGCATGCCGGGAGGCTAGCGCCTCGGGCGCCTACTCGGCGTTCTTGTCCTTCTTCTTTTTCTTGTCGCCGTCCTCGGGTGCGAAGACGGCGGAGTAGCAGGTGACGGTCTGGCCGAGCAGATCCTGCGTCTCCTGGTCGGGTGAGCCCTGCGCGACGTCGGTCACCTGGGCGGCGAACTCGTCAGCGGCGGCCAGGCCCTCGAGGGTGAGGCCGGTGCCGGTCCACTGGGCGAGTACGGCGAGCCCGGGGCCTTCGACGAAGCCGAGGATGGCGTGCTTGCCGTCATCGTCGGTGCGTACGTCGACCAGCTGGCTCACGGTGAAGTCCGGCAGCATGACGGCCTCGATGGCGGCGACCTGCTCGGGTGCGGCCTCATCGCAGAGGACGGCGAGGATCGTCTCCGTCCCCTTCGACTCGCTCCCTGACGGCGTGGCCGAAGGACTCGCGGCGCCCGAGTTGGGGGCGGCCGACGTGCTCGCGGCTTCCTCCGACCCGCTGGAGCAGGCGGTGAGGGCGAGGCCGGCGACGGCGACGCCTGCGAGGAGACGCGCGATGTGAGGACGGGTCCCGAGAGTCATATCCCTAGGCTACGTCGGCTCTCGCCGGGAGTCCCGCTCGCGTGACCTGACCGTCACCTCCTTCCCAGTCACTTCCCAGCCCCGCCCCTGGCGTCGCCCACGCCCCTGGACTCACACTCGAGACATGACGCGCACAGCTCGCCGACTGGTCACCCTCGCGGTGGCCCTCGTCGCGCTGTTCGGTGTCGCCGCCGTGCCTGCCCAGGCGGCGAGCGAGTCGGCCCTGCGTGAGCGCACCCACGCCCGAATTGCGGCCATTCTCAGTGATGCGGTCGTCTCCGGCGTCTATTCCGTCGCTCAGGAGAACTACGTCACGAGCGCGCTTCTGCCGACCTATGTCGACCCCAAGGACCTGTCGGCCAGGGTGGAGCAGCGCACTATCGATGCCTTCTGGGACATCGTCGCCGACGGCGCCGGCACCTCGGTGGGTGTCGTCCAGGCGCGTGTCGCCAACGGCGCGAGCCTGATGCGCGTCACCGGGGATGCCTCGGGAGACGTGCAGGAGCGGCTCTACCGATGGCTGTCGCGGCCGATCGTCGAGGCTCAATTCGACGGCAAGATCTCGGCCACGGAGTCCGCCACCCTGCGCGATGACATCGCACGCTCTGTCGACCGTTTGATGCGCCAGCCCGGCGGCTCCGACGGCAAGGTGGCTGTGTCACCGCGGCGCAATTGACCCGCTAGGGTCTCCCCAGCTGCTCGTGATGGCCGTCTGCGGTAGGGCGCAGTGATCCCGACCATCTCGAGCTCCGGCCCCCGGCGCCTCCAGAATGGAGTGAGGCATCGGGGGCCGTTTAATGTCCCGATGCGGTGACGCGCCTCGATGCCGTGAGTCTTATGGCACTCAGCGACTACCCTCATCCCCATGGCCCTCCTCATCGTCGACGACGATCCGTCTCTGCGCCAGGTGCTCGAGCGCGTGCTCGCCTTCGAGGGCTACGACGTAGAGACGGTGCCGACGGGCTACGACGCACTCGAGCGCATGCAGGTGCCGGAGCGCGGCGCGGCGACGATCGACCTCATCGTGCTCGATCTCGGTCTGCCCGATATCGATGGATTGGATGTGGCGCGTCGGCTGCGCGCCGACGGCCAGGTGCTGCCGATTCTCGTGCTCACCGCGCGCGGTGAGGTGGGCGATCGCGTGGCGGGCCTTGATGCGGGTGCCGATGACTACCTGCCCAAGCCCTTCGACATCACCGAGCTCATCGCGCGTGTGCGCGCCCTGCTGCGCCGCGCCGGCCACACCGAGTCCACGGGCAACTACACCCTCGGCGACCTCACCCTCGATGCCGCGCGCCGCCAGGTGACCCGGGAGGGCGAGGAGATCACGCTCACTAAGACGGAGTTCGCTCTCCTGCAGGTCCTGCTCGCCGCCGATGAAGCTGTCGTGGAGCGGGGCGACCTGATGACCGAGGTGTGGGGCTTCTCCTCACCCACGCTCGACTCCAATCTCGACACCTATGTCTCCTACGTCCGACGCAAGACCGAGGCCGGTGGCCGCACGCGCCTGGTCCACACCGTGCGCGGCGTCGGCTTCGTTGCACGCGTCGAGTAGCGCCCGATGCGTTCGCTGCGCACCACGGTTGCGCTGATCGTCGCCATCACCGTCGCGCTGTCGGTGGTCGGCCTGGCGATCGGCGTGTGGTTCCTCACGCGCAGTGCGCTGCTCGGCAGTGTCGACTCCTCGCTGCAGTCCCGTTTGGAGGCCGGCATCTTCCTCGAGCCCGCGGAGGATGCCCCGCCGATCATTCGACCGCCCATCTCCGGGCAGCCCACCGTGCTCGTCGACGCCGTGCTCTCCGACGGCGAGGTCTTCGAGGTCGATCGCGAGTCCTTCGACCTGCCCGCCGATCCCGAGGACATCCGCATCGCCGAGTCGGCGCCGGGCACCCAGGCCTATTCCACGCGCATCGCGCCCAATGGCGAGGAGGTGCGCGTGCTCACCGTCGCTGTCGTCGATGGCGCGGCAGCGCGGGCGGTGCGCTCGCTCGAGGAGACGCAGACCATCCTCGTCGGCCTCGCCTCGATCCTCGCCGTCGTCGGCCTCGCGGCCGTGGGCGTCGGGGCGGGTATCGGTGTGCTCGCCGTACGCCGTTCCACCATCCCGCTCGAGGATGTCGCTGACGCGATGCGCGCGCTGTCGCGCGGGGAGTCCGGCGATGTGCCGGAGGCCAAGCCCGGTGCGCCGCGCGAGGTAGTCGACGTGGTCCAGGCCACCGCGACGCTGCAGGAGTCGCTGCGCCGCTCGCAGGAGCAGCAGGAGCAACTGGTCCAAGACGCCGGGCACGAGTTGCGTACGCCGCTCGCGGCGCTGCGCGCCAATGTGCAGTTCGCTGCGCGCACCGCGACCGACGCCACGACGCAGGAGTCGCTCACCGCGGCGCAAGCAGAACTCGATGAGCTCGGCCGCCTGGTCGAGGAGCTGCTCGCGCTCGCCGCTCGCGACGAGCCGGTGCGCGAGGTCGTGGAGATCGACATCCGCGGAGCGGTGACGGCAGCGGCGGAACGGCTCACGCGGCGCACGCAGCGCGTCGTGACGGTCGAGGTGCCGCGAGAGCCGGTGCTCCTGCGGGTGGACCCGGTCGGCATGGCCGAGATTGTCGGCAATCTGCTCGACAACGCCGCGAAGTTCGCCCCTGCGCCCGCCGCCATCGTCGCGGAGGTCCGCGCGA
>JBMOIL010000075.1:0-12338 GCA_049317345.1 Candidatus Nanopelagicales bacterium | reverse complement strand
CAGAACACCCACTACCGGGCCACGATCCACCCGATCCTGACCCGCCTGCGCCAGCAAGCGATGCAGCGGCTACCAGCGGGGCAGAGACTTCCCAGGGTTGAGGATCCCGCGCGGATCCAGGGCTTGCTTGATGCGCACGTGCATGTCGCGCGCGGGCTCATCGAGTTCTTCGGCGAGCGCCCTGCGCTTGAGCAGGCCTACGCCGTGCTCACCCGTCACGGTGCCCCCGTGTCGCAGGGCGACGTCGAGGATGTCGTTGAATGCCGCCAGTCCTCGGGCCGCGGCTTCGGTATCCCCGCGGGGGGTGACGATCGTGGGGTGCAGATTGCCGTCACCTGCATGGCCGAACGTGCCGATGAGGACATCGTGGCGCTCAGCGATCGCCTCGATCTCCGCGACGACCGGTGCCAACGCCGTCCGAGGGACGGCCACGTCGTCCAGGAGCCAGTCACCCTTCGCCTCCAGGGCCTGAATCGCCATGCGCCGGGCCCCCAGGAGCATCTCGGCCTGCTCGGCATCCTCGGACCGGTAGGCCTCAATCGCGCCAGCGGCCTCGCATGCACGCAGGATCGCCTCAGCCTCGGCCACCGCACCGCTGCCCGGTAGGTCGGACTGCGCGATGAGCAGGGCTCCAGCATCGACCGGGAGTCCGGAGGGACGCCATTCCTCCACGGCCCTCATCGTCGTGCGGTCGAGCATCTCGAGCAGGCTCGGCGTGGCCTCGGACATGATCGCGACGACTGCGCGCCCTGCGTCGGCCACCGAGTCGAAGAGCGCCACGGTCGTCGTGGCCTGCGGTGGGAGTGGACGCAGGCGCAGCCTCGCCATCGTGACGATCCCGAGCGTCCCCTCGCTGCCGACGATGAGACCCGCAAGGTCGTAGCCGGCAACCCCCTTGACGGTCCGCCGTCCGATACGCGTGATCCTGCCGTCAGCCAGCACCACGTCCAGGCCGAGCACCGCATCGCGCGTGACGCCGTACTTCACGCAGCACAGACCACCCGCGTTGGTGTTGACGTTGCCACCGATCGAGCAGAAGTCCTTGCTCGCGGGGTCCGGCGCGTACCACAGGCCGTAGTCCTTCACGTGGTCTCGGAGTTCGGTGTTAAAGATGCCGGGCTCGGTCTCGACGTAGCCATTGGCGACGTCGACCTCGTGCACCGAGCGCATGCGCTCCAGGCACACGATGAGGCTTCCATCGATCGCATTCGAACCACCGGTGAGTCCGGATCCGGCACCTCGGGGCACCACGGGGACCCGGTGCTCGTGTGCCGCCGTGATGACGGCGCTCACCTGCTGGGCGTTCCGGGGAAACACGGCCGCGAAGGGCTCCCCGAATTCCGTACCGAGCGATCGGTCCGCGGAATAGGACCGAAGGATGTCGGGGTCGGTCACGATGTCGCCGGCATCCAGGGCGGCATCTGCAGCCGAGAGGACAGCGTCTTCCGGTGTCACGCGCAGCCCCTGACGACGGCGGCGATGGTGTCGATAGCGAGGCTCGTCGCTTGCGACGGGTAGGCGCTCGGCCTCTGGTTCACCATGATGGCGAAACTGCGCCACTGTCCGTCCTTACCCTGCGTGATCCCTGCCAGCGTGGATACGCCCGTGAGGCTGCCGGTCTTGGCGGCGACATCACCGCGCGCGCACGAGGCCGGCGGCGAGGCGAAACGGTTCGCCAGCGTGCCGGTGCGTCCCGCGACCGGCAGTCCGTCGATGAGTGCGTCGAGAGCCGGTGTTTCGACCGCTATGTCCAGGACATGCGTCAGGGACTCCGCGGTGAGGCGGTTGTGACCCGACAGCCCACTGCCGTCGACCAGGCGCAGTCGCCACGTCTGCACTCCCCGTCCGCGCAGTACCTCGGAGGCGGCGGTCGAGGCGCCACTCCACGTAGCCGGGTAGCCCTGGGCCAGGGCCACGTGGCGGAAGAGGATCTCGGCCACGTTGTTTTCGCTGACCCGGAGCATGACGCCGACAGCCTCACGAAGCGTGTGGGGCCGGATCACGGTGAGGCGGCGGGTCGCCTCGGGCGCCAGCACACGCTCCCCTTGCCGAGCCGACACCCCCTCGGACCGTAGGTAGGCGACGAAGGCGCCCCATGCGGTGAGGACCGTGTCGTTGGAGTACTCACCGAGGATCCCCAGCGGCCGGACTGCGGCGGCGTACGTCGGACGGTCACCCGGAGCCCATCCCTTTGCGTCGGATGGCTGGGGGAAAAGGAAGTCATCGACATCCACCGTGACCGACTTCCGCCCGGCCTCGCGCAGCTTGCGTGCCGTGCGCTGAGCGAGGTCCTCGAGGTCGGCTCGGCTGAGCAGCGGATCGCCTCCACCGACGAGCACAATCCGGTCGGGGGTGCTTCCCTCGACGACTCGCGTGGCGAAGCGGTGACCCTCACCCAGCGACGTCAGCGACGTGGCCGCCGTCATCACCTTCATCGTGGAGGCGGGGATCTGACGCTCGACCGCGTCACGATCGGCCACGGTGGCGTCGCTGGCAAGGAGCCGCACGTGGACTGTCGTGTCGAAGCCCAGCGCCGGCGCACGAAGACCCTGCGCGACACCGCTGGCTATCCGATCGTCGGATGCCTGCGAAGGCGTGACGAGGACACTGACGAGCAGTGCCCCGGAGGCCAGTGCCGTGCCGGCGCAGCGCAGCGCCGCCGCCGACCTCACAGGCCAGCCCGCTTGCGGGCGATGTAGTCGAAGACGGACGCATGTCCCGACGGGGCTATCCGCGCCAGGATGTCGCCCACGTAGGCCTCGGGGCCGATGAGCACCCGCGGGCGGCGGCGCACGGTGCCGTCCACGATGCGCCGCGCGGCGTCCTGGGGCGGCATGACGAGGAACTTGTCGAAAGCCTTGAGCCCCGCCTCCCACTCGGCCGCAGAGACACCCGCGCCAAGCCTCGCCGATCGCGCGATTGCTGTGCGGATTCCGCCGGGGTGGACGGCGGTCACCCCGATGGCCCGCGGGGCGAGTTCGGCCCGCAAGGACATGCTGAAGCCCCGGACGCCGAACTTGCTCGCCGAGTAGACGGAGTTGCCGACCGGCGCGATGATGCCGAAGAGACTCGACACGTTGGTGATCTGCGCCCCGGGGCCCAGATGCGGGAGCGCTGCGGATGTCACCGCGAGGACGGCGCGGAGGTTGATGGCCAGGAGCCAGTCGACATCATCCATCGACACCTGCTCGAAGCGACCGGCAAGCGCCACCCCCGCATTGTTGACGACGAGCGTGAGACGGTCCTGATCGGCGAGCGCCTGCGCCACGACGTCTGCAGCGGCATCGCGCTCGGAGAGATCCGCTGTGATCGCTGTCACCTGCCGGTCCGGGCGGCGCACGCGCAACTGCTCGGCGACCGCCTCAAGGCCTTCGCGATTGCGATCGACGAGCACGAGGTTGCTCCCGTCGCGCACCAGGCGCTCGGCCAGGGCAGCACCGATGCCGCCCGCGGCCCCCGTGACGAGAGCTACGCCGCCATCGACGCGATAGTCAGCCAGTCGCGACATGATCCCCTGCCTTCCTGGATCGGGCACGCCTCACGCGGTAGGCCTGAGGGTCGAAGCGTCGCATCATCCGCGCAAACGAGTGGGTACTGCCCGGCCACAGTGCGACATTGCGGCCGTGGCCATTCTGGTACCACGACTGGCAGCCGCCCTGCTGCCACACGGTGCCGGCAAGGCGATCGTCGATGGAGTCGCGGTAGCGGTCGAGTGGTGCGTCCTCGACCTCGTGCACGAACCCCGAGGCGACGGCCGGCACGAGATAGCGGATCTGCGCCTCCGACATCAAGACAACGGAAGAGTGCCCGAGCCCGGTGTTGGGCCCCTGCAGGATGTAGAGGTTGGGGAATCCCGGCACCGTCGTGCCCTTGTAGGCGCTCATTCCGTTGCGGTCGAAGGCGTCGGCGAGCGACTCTCCCCCGCCGCCGATCACCCGGGCGGCCAGGGGCGGCTCGAGGACCTTGAATCCGGTGGCCCAGATGATGACGTCGACCGGGTGCTCCACGCCATCGGCGTCGACGACACCCGTCGGGGTGACCCGCTCCAGCGCTCCTGTCACGGTGACGTTGTCGCGCACGAGGGCCGGGTAGTAGTCGTCGCTGACGAGAATGCGCTTGCAACCCATGTCGTAATGGGGCGTGAGCGCCGCCCGCAGGACCGGGTCGGGGACCTGTGCCTCCAGGTGCTTGCGAGCGAGCCGCTCCCCCAGCGACCGGAAGGCGCCTTGGCGCGTGAAGCTGAGCAGCTGCACTTCACGAGCCCAGGACGACATCTCGCGCGCGAGGCGATGAGCAGGTGCCGAGGCGGCGAGGATGCGCCGATACCAGGCCGGAACGGCGCGGTCGCGCCGGGGCATGACCCACGGTGGCGTGCGCTGCATGACGACGACCTCAGCGGCAAGTGGTGCGATCGCCGGGATGACCTGGATGGCCGACGCCCCTGTGCCGACGACGGCGACGCGCTTGCCCGCAATGTCGACGGAGTGATCCCATCGCGCCGTGTGCATCGCGTGACCGGTGAAGTCAGCCATGCCGGGAATCTCGGGCGTGAGCGGCTCGGTGAGTCCGCCGCAGGCACTGATGAGTACATCGGCGACGAAGTCTCCGCGCGTGGTGTGGATGTGCCAGGCATCGTCTGTCTCACTCCACTCGGCGCGCAGCACCTCGCAGTCGAGTGTGAGTGACGGTCGCAGGCCGAAGATCTCGACGACGGATTCCAGGTAGTCGCGAATCTCGGACTGGCCGGCGAACTTCCGGGACCACTGCGGCCACGGTGCGACCTGGAGCTCGTAGAGCCGACTCTGCACGTCGCAGGCGCAGCCGGGATAGGTGTTGTCGCGCCAGGCGCCGCCGACCGCACGCCCCCGGTCCAGGATGACCAGGTCGCTCACACCCGCGCGACGCAACTCGATGGCAGCGGCGATGCCGGAAAAGCCGGCACCGACGATGCACACCCTCACACGCTCCGGCACCGTCCCACGATACCCGTGGATAGGGCGGGATGCCCCGGAACGACGACGGCGCCGCCGGGCCGGAGGACCCGTGCGGCGCCGTCGTCGTGTGACGGTCGTGCGCGCTGCTACTGCTTCTTCAGGTCGAAGCGGTCGCTCATCATGATCTTGTCCCACGCGGCGACGAAGTCATGGACGAACTTCTCCTTGGCGTCGGAGCTGCCGTAGACCTCGGCGAGCGCACGAAGCTGGGAGTTGGACCCGAAGACCAGGTCGACGCGCGAGGCATTCCACTTGTG
Organism: Candidatus Nanopelagicales bacterium; assembly: GCA_049317345.1. GTDB lineage: Bacteria > Actinomycetota > Actinomycetes > S36-B12 > S36-B12 > Mxb001. Next base: position 7,087 of record JBMOIL010000075.1, on the reverse strand, counting down.
CGCGCCGCTCGTACGGTCCTTGCCCTCGAAGGTCTGCTCCGTGTCGGAGGTCGGAGTCCACACCGTGGCCATATCGAGCAGGTTGACGAAGTAGTCATTCGTCAGCGTGCCCGGCGTGGCCGTGAGGACACCCAGGTCCGACCCGTCGTAGTTGTTGCCCAGCACGCGCAGGCCGCCGACGAGCACGGTCATCTCCGGTGCGGTGAGGCCCAGGAGATTCGCCTTGTCGACGAGCAGGAATTCCGCCGTCTGCACGTGGCCCTTGGCCAGGTAGTTGCGGAATCCATCGGCCGACGGCTCGAGCACCGCGAAGGACGCGACGTCGGTCATCGCCTGCGTGGCATCTGTGCGACCAGGCGTGAACGGCACCGTCACGGTGACTCCCGCATCCTTGGCGGCCTTCTCGACCGCCGCGGATCCCGCGAGGACGATGAGGTCGGCCAGGGACACCTGCGTGCCGCCCGCTGCGTTGAACTCAGCCTGGATGCCCTCGAGGTGGCTAAGGACCGATGCCGTCTGGACGGGATTGTTGACCTCCCAGGAGTTCTGCGGCTCCAGGCGAATGCGAGCCCCGTTGGCGCCACCGCGCTTGTCGGTGCAGCGGAAGGTCGACGCCGATGCCCATGCTGTGCGGACGAGGTCGGCGACGGAAAGCCCCGAATCGAGCACCTTCTGCTTGAGCGTCGCGATGTCGGAGGCATCGATCAGCGGGAGCACGGGAGCCGGGACCGGGTCCTGCCAGATCAGGGTCTCCGCCGGCACCTCAGGTCCGAGGAGGCGGGACTTCGGCCCCATGTCGCGGTGAGTGAGCTTGAACCACGCGCGCGCGAAGGCATCGGCGAACGCGGCCGGATTCTCGTGGAAGCGACGCGAGATGGGCTCGTAGATCGGGTCCATGCGCAGCGCGAGATCCGTCGTGAGCATGACGGGCGCGTGGCGCTTCGACGGATCGTGCGGGTCAGGCACGGCATCTGCCGCGGCACCGCCTGCGGGGATCCACTGCTTGGCACCCGCGGGGCTCGTGGTGAGCTCCCACTCGTAGGCGAAGAGGGTGTCGAAGTAGCTGTTGTCCCACGTGATGGGCGAGGGGGTCCACGCGCCTTCGAGACCCGAGGTGATGGTGTCGTCACCATCGCCGGTGCCGAAGGAGTTCTTCCAGCCCAGGCCCATCTGCTGGATGGGCGCGCCCTCGGGCTCCGGGCCGACGTACTTGTCTGGGTCAGCAGCGCCGTGGGTCTTGCCGAAGGTGTGACCGCCGGCGATGAGGGCGACGGTCTCCTCGTCGTTCATTGCCATGCGGCCGAAGGTCTCGCGGATGTCGCGCGCCGAGGCGAGCGGGTCAGGTACGCCGTTGGGGCCCTGGGGGTTGACGTAGATGAGACCCATCTGCACCGCACCAAGCGGATTCTCCAGGACGCGATCACCGGTGTAACGGTTGTCGGCGAGCCACTCGTGCTCGGTGCCCCAGTAGGTCTGGTCGGCCTGCCACACGTCGGCGCGGCCGCCACCGAAACCGAACGTCTCGAAGCCCATGCTCTCGAGCGCGACGTTGCCGGTGAGGATGAAGAGGTCGGCCCATGAGAGCTGGCGGCCGTACTTGGCCTTGATCGGCCACAGCAGACGGCGGGCCTTGTCGAGGTTGGCATTGTCGGGCCAGCTGTTGAGCGGCGCGAACCGCTGCAGACCCTCGCCGCCACCGCCGCGACCGTCACTCACGCGATAGGTGCCCGCGCTGTGCCACGCCATGCGGATGAAGAACGGGCCGTAGTGGCCGTAGTCGGCGGGCCACCACTCCTGCGAATCCGTCATGAGGGCGTTCAGGTCAGCCTTGACCGCCGCGAAGTCGAGCTTCTCGAACTCCTTGGCGTAGTCAAAGCCGGCGCCCATGGGATCGGCCTGCGGGGGGTTCTGCTGGAGCGCCTGCAGGTCGAGCTGCTCGGGCCACCAATCCTGGTTCTGCGTGCCGACGCCGGCACCAGCCGACATCGGGCACTTGCTCTCGTTCGCCATGTGTTCTCCTCCGGTTGTATGGCGGTGATGGTGTGGTGCTATTCGTGAGCGCCCGAGGCGCAGGCGGGGCAGGTGCCCCAGAAGGTCACTTCGGCTTCGTCGACGGAGTAACCAGCAGCATCCGCCGCAGTGAGACACGGAGCAGCGCCGACGACGCAGTCGACATCGACGACTCCCCCGCAGCCACGGCACACGAGGTGATGATGGTTGTCGCCCACGCGAGTCTCGTATCGGGCCGCCGATCCCGCAGGCTCGATACGCCGCAGGATGCCCGCGTCCACGAGTGCGGCGAGCGCGTCGTACACCGACTGCTTCGAGATGGCGCCGATCTGCTCACGCGCGGTGTCGGCGACGGCATCGGCCGTGGCATGGGGATGATGCTGCACCGCGGCCAGGACCGCCAGGCGCTGTGCCGTCACCTGGAGCCCGTGCTCCTTTAGGACGTCAGCAGTGGCGGTCACGGTTCTTAGACTAGGTCCAGAATTGGACACCAGCAACACCGGGTGCGGTCACGCGCAGGTCTGACCAGCGCCCTACGGTGACGCCATGCCACGGCGCCTGGACACGGTGATCTCGGACTCCCTGTGGGAGGCCCTGCATGCGCGCTCTGCGGCCACCGGCCGGAGCATCCGGGACCTTGTCCAGCAGGCCCTGTCGGAGGGCCTCGACCTCGATCACCACTCCCTCTTCCAGGTTTCGACGTCCGGTGCTCTCGTGGAAGGGCTCTACCAGGGGGCCATCACGGTGGGAGACCTCAAGCGGCACGGCGATCTCGGACTGGGGACCTTCGAGGACCTCGACGGCGAGATGGTGCTGGTCGACGGCCACTGCTACCGAGTCGGCAGCGATCAGTCCGTCACGGAGGTGCCCGACGCGCGACTGACGCCCTTCGCAACAGTCGTGTCCTTCGTGGCCGACGAGGTGCACGAGCTCGAGGGCGTTGCGTCCTGGGACGACCTCAACGCGCGCCTCGACAGCCTGCGCGGCAGCGACAATGACTTCGTGGCCTGGCGCCTACGCGGCCACGTCGATGTGCTCAGACTCCGCGCAGCCTGCCGACACGCATCCGGTACACCGCTCGTGGAAGCCATCGCGGACCAGGCTGTCTTCGGCGTCGGCGACGTAGACGCTGTGCTCGTGGGCTTCTGGTCCCCGGCGTACGCACCTTCCGTGGCAATCCCCGGCTACCACCTGCACGCGGTGACGGATGACCGCGTCCACGGCGGCCATGTCTTCGACCTGAGCGCGCAATGCCTGACGGTGGAGGTGCATCGCGTCAACGACCTGCACGTCGCGCTGCCGGAGACAGAGGCCTTCCTCCAGGCCGACCTCTCCCCCGACAGCGGCAGTGCGATGGGGGCGGTGGAGCGCCCCACCTGAGCGGGTGTCATGACCTTTGACTTCGCTCTTCGGATGCTGCTTGACTCTCCGGAAGTCGCTTCACTCACTCAGGGGGTTTCGGTGTCTTTCCTCGGCAAGATGTTTCCGCCCATTACGGCTGCCAAGTCCTTTGCGGTCACGGTGCCACCGCAGGAGGCGCATGATCGCGTGCTCACCGCCCTCACGGCAGGCGGCTACACCAGCATCGCCGACCACGGGACGGACATCCATGCCGAGCACGGCGAGGTCGCGCTCTTTGTCTACGGCACCGTCGCCTCCGACATCACCATCGCCATGATGGTCAGCGACTCGGATGCCTACCCGATCTCCGTCGATGTGGACTTCCACGCGATTGACGGTGGCACGCAGGTGAGCGTCAACGCCAGCTACATGAAGCCGGTCACGTTCATGGGGGCCCCCAAGAAAGGCACGGTGAGCGTGAAGTGGCATGAGGCCTGTGATGCCGCTGTGACCACGGTGGTGGGGTCTCTAGGGGACGTCCTCGTCTGAAGTCACGTTCGCCTGAGGTCGTGGCGACGTAAGGGCTCGCTCACAGAACCCAGAGTGTGTTCCCCGCCGCGCTGCGCGTCCGGGCCGCATCGGTGGCGAACTCGGGGACGAAAGTGCTCTCCAGCGTCACTTTTGTCCCGGAATTCGGGTCTTCCGTGTTCGAAGGGGGATGGCGCAGGTTCCTGCCTCGTCACCTGCCGGGAGTGCAGCCCCGAGACTTTCCGGCCTACGTGTGATCACAGGTTGCTCAGGAGGCTAGTGTCCGCGCAGCGGCCGGAATCGGCCGCGCCGATTCAGTGAGCGCGAATGCGAGGCTTCCATGTCCCCTGCGGTCCCCGGTGCTGCCCCCCTGTCCGTCTCGGACCTCAGGCGGTCGGTGATCCTGTGGATCTCGGGCCTCGCCCTGGTAGGGGCGAGCCTGGTGCTGCTGTTCGCGCTGGCAGCACCGGCCAACGCCTCCCCCCTCCTGGATGTGGCGGACTCTTCGCAGAGCAGCACGGGCGTATCCACTGTGCAGCAGCGCGACAAGGCGGCGACTTCACGCTCAGCGCAATCGCGCTGCGTCAGTCGGTCGGTACATGCCTAGCTTATTGCGGTAGCGTCTAACGACCCGAGGATCACCAATCGCTGCATCGAACGGTCCAACCGATACGAGCTTCGCGATTACTCGTGTCAATTCCTGGAAGTGCCACGCCCACCCAGTCGATGTTCAGTGCTGCTGAGTCTCGCACTCCACTTCGGAGGCTATAGCAGAGTCCTCGGTCCATGCGATAGTAGGAGACTCCGATGGTGGTGCTCCACCCGTCCTTCGTCCTCCGCAAACGGGCCTGGAGCGTGTCCGCGGCGGCGCCGCTGAGGTCCCAGTCGACGTCGAATTCATTGATTGAATGGGCGGGGTCGTACACGTTCCACGTGAGATAGAACCACGGACTCGCACCAAGAGACGAAGCCGTTACGAGACTGGGCCCAGACCCGGCTAATCTCACACGGTACTGGGGCGTCTTCACCTTGATTGTCTCCGAAGGTCGAGACTCGCCGAAACGATTCTCGGCGACGACAGTGACCTTGTCTGTTGAATCCGCAATGAGCAGGACCCTGCAAGAAGTCTGCCGTGTTTGACAGCCGTGGAGAAGGCTGCTGACCCGATATCGAGGAATTCCTGCGTCCCCGGCGTCCTTCGGGCGACTCCACTCGACAGTGACTTGAACCATCATGCGGCCTCTAAAAACGAATTTGCGTTCGGTTCCAATCTTTACGTTTAGAGGTGGTGAGGGCACGGCGCCGGGAACAGTGGATACCGAGCCGCCAGATGGGTCCGAGTCGCCTTGGGCATTGGTCGCGACTACAGAAAAGGTGTAGGAAACCCCATTCTTCAGTCCAGAAACAGAGCACGACAATGCGAGTCCCGACCGAACGGTGCAACTGGCCCCGCCCGGGCTTGCGGTCACGGTATAGCTCGAAATCGCCAGCCCTCCTGTGTCAAGCGGCTCGGACCATGAGGCAAACGCCTGACCGTCACCCGGAGCCACCTGGAGGTCGGTCGGTGGACCCGGAGGTGTCAACTCGTATAGGAATTGCAGTGTCTCTGACGGCGCTGAGGCGATCTCAAAGTTCTCCGCGGTCACGGTTAACGAATACTGCTGTCCCGGCGTGAGCCCTTCCAGTGTGCAGGTCAGAACCTTCGCTGTGCAGGAATGACCCCCCGGGCTTGCCGTCACGGAATACGACTCAACCGGTGTCGATCCGCTGCTCTTCGGTGCTTGCCACGAGACCTTGACTCCGCCGGGGACGGCGATCGCCTGCAGGGCGGCTGGTGGCGAAGGGGCCACCGCACCGATAGGCAGTTTGAGCCCTGCTGCGATGACAGGGGGTGGTGCGCCTAAAGGAGGCGTGTAGCCAGGCCGCCAAGCCGGTACATTCGATCTTGTCGATGGGACAGCGAACAGATACGCGCTTCCCCGAGCACCCGTCACAATGCCAACTTCTGCCTTCCCGTTCGCGTCAAACTCGATCGTGTCCCGTGTGGAGTAACCCCTGAGGAGCACCTCGCCACTAGCACTAACCTCCACAGAGTTGTTGACCTCATCGGAAGGCGCTGAACCGGGAACGGGATTGCCAAAGACATCCGTGATTCGGGCCCCTACGACACCCTCGCTAAACGGCGCGAACGGCTCTTGCGGCGACACCAGAGAGATGTTGTAGGCAGCAGCCGCCACGGTGGTGACGCGGAACTGGGCAGTAATTGTCTCAGCGCCTTCAGCGAACTGCACACTATGCGTGCCCACCCGAACCGCATGGGCGTACACGGTTGTCCCTGACCTGACGGTGAGTGTCCTGGTCCCCTCGTTCCATGCGGAGCCGACACTGGTCGACAGCCGCACCCCGGGCGGGGCCTGCACCACGATCTCAGCCCACGGGTCCCCCACCGGAACGAAGCTGGCCCGATTGCCTACCGGGGTGCCCGTACGCTTCGTGGTGTCAAAGGCGCCAGAAATCGGGGCATCTGCCGAGCCCCGATACGGGACTACCCCGAAAGGAATACGTTCTTGCCGAGTGCCCCTGGCAGTAACAAGCGTTCCCCCATCAACGCGCACCGCGAGGCTCGCCGGAGATTGCTCGATAGGGGAATCCGCAACAACACCTTGGACTTGAGCAACTGATGGCACAGACCAAGCTCCGAGACTGACAGTGGCAAGAACGCCCGCAATTAGCAGCAGACTCCGTCGGTTACGCATGCTTGTCCCCCGTGGCTAGCCTTCCCGTTCAGGTCATGGGAGTCTCTCGCAGGCGGCGAACCCCGCGCAAGCGAGGTACGCCCACGGTACAGGTCTTGCGGTGCATCAAGGTTCTTGGACATGTTCTCTCTTGACGAGAGGATGTGGCTATGGCGCGTCAGCGCAGGAAGTTCCCTCCTCAGTTCAAGACTGAGGCGGTGCAGTTCGTGCTTGAGATCGGTCGTCCGGTCGCTGAGAGCCCCCCGCCGGAAATCAGAGGGCCCCGCAACCAGATTCGGTTGCAGGGCCCTCTGTTATGTCAGCACTGTTGCAATGTCACGGATGTCCATTCAAATGTCATCCATGTCCACTGGAATGACGCCAACGTCCATTTGAGCGTGACATAGATTGTCCGTTCACATCAGCTGCAGCCGGAGGTGCTCCCGCAGCCTTCGCAGACGTAGCACGAGCCG